>JAFZLA010000078.1 GCA_017551705.1 Treponema sp. | reverse complement strand
TATCCCCCCCCCCTGCAAATCTGTCAAATAAAAAAAATACTCTCACCTGTCCGGGTCAATATAGAAAAAACTTGCCGTGCTCACACCAAAATCCTTTAACGGCACAGGCTTGTTTTCAGAACGAGGGTATCCCAAACATCCTTTAAAGACCGATCCCCAAAAAGCTCCAAGTCCGCGCTTTAACGAATCGGATAATTTTTCCCCAACACAATTCTTTCTGATTGTATCTATTTCGTCTTTAAATTGAGCGCAAAAACTTCGGACTGGCGGAATTTCAAATTTGTCATTGCAAAATCTTATGTTGGAAAGGATTTCTTCATCGCAGGCCGCCTTATAACAAAGTTTCCGCAACTCAGCAACATTCTTATCGTTGTCATCAAGGAATTTCTTAAAATTAGGATAAATCTCCAGAAATTTGCCATCCACTGTTTTTTTGTCTAGTTTCACAATCGCATTCCTCCTAAAAAACCGCTCAAAAAAGTTAACGGCTCTTGACAAAACTTTTACATTTTACTATATTTAATATGTAAATAGGCATAATATATTTATATATATTATACACTTTACCGCAGAAAAGTCAAGCAACTTTATGGAGGTTCTTATGAAAAAACAAATGGAATTTGATTTGCTCAAAAATCTAAAACAAGCGCTTCTTGCGGCGGCAAAAGAACAAGGCAGGATTTTGACAGAAAAGGATTTTGGGTCAATTCGTTGGAAAGGCAGCGAAAAAGAAGAATTTTATTTGCTCGACTATTTAAACAATCTATTTGAAATTCCGTCAAGCAACATAATGTTGGGGACTGGTGTTGAAGCCGTCCGCTCGTCAGCGGCAATGATTTTCAATTTGCTCGGACAAAAAAGATTCTCATACAATGAGACAGATTTTTTGGCTCCGGAATATGAAACAGAAATAAAAGCCATAAAAGACGAAAAGGACACGTCGCACAACGCCCATCTTGACGCAACATTTTATTCGTCTGACAAAAGCGAATTTTACGCTGTCGAAGCCAAAATGATGGAATGGCTCAACGCTCCTAAAAACCTTTCACCGGCATATCTAAACGAAGATATGTATTTGCCGCAAAATGTCAAGGCAGATATTTTTATTGAATTTTTCAAATCGCTCGTTCACGACCAAAAAGATAAAGACGGAAGGCTCTTGCACAAAACGCAAAGATACGACGCAATTCAAATGGCTATCCATATTTTGGCTATTTACAACCATTTTTGCGCCGAAAAAACTTCCGTCAAAAAGGTTGTACTGCAAAACATTGTCTGGAAATACGACTGCGACGATTACAAAATAGAAGAAACGGAAGCAAAAGAATTTGTCGAAAAGGCGAACAAGGTTTTTATGCCCTTGTTCAAGGAACTCAACATTGATTTTGCCGTTGAATACGCCACCTTTCAAGAAGCAAAAAGCAAAATTGACTTTTCAAATGACAAAGAACGAGAAAAATATTTAGCGCGTTATGACATATCGCGCTAATTTTCTCACTCTACGAGAAAACAAAGTTTATAATATTAGCTGCAAGGAGGGCAACATTGCAAAAACAAACACCACCGAAGAAACCTGTCTCAATGCTCACCACAGACAGCCTTCGCAGGCTTCTTATCTTGAACAATTTCTTTATAAACCATACAAGCGAAACGGACATAAAGTCCGTGCAAGACATAATTGACTACCTAAAAAGATTCGAACGGTCAAAAATAAAATCGAGCCGCGCCACTTTATATCGCGACCTAAAGCAACTAAAGAAACTTACAGGATGCGAAAACTTTCATAAAAAAAACAAACTGCCAAGCGAAATCTCAGCCGGCGAATACGAAATTTGCGACGAGAGCGGCTACTATTATACGGAGTACGCAAAACGCTACGCATTTGACTTTAACTTTACCCTTCCCTTCCCAATAACGCAAGAACAAGTTGACGCGTTAAAACGTCTAAAGGACACTGCGGAACGCTCATATGACAAGGAACGCGCGGCAGACTTAAAAATCGTATCCGAACTTGTCAGCATGTTCCTTCCTCAAGATAAATAAATTCTCAATCTATGAGAAAAATAATTTTATAATTGAATAATAATCATTTCTCAAGGAGGATTTTATGGACGTTCAAAAACAAAAGGAAAAAGCAGCGCTACCTGTTTTTTTAATCACAAATGCAATCATTGGAGCGATATTCACAACAGTCTATCTCGCAGTTATAATTGCGTTAGGGAAAGTCCAAGCAAAGGATATCCTCACTTCCCTGCATTTTATCTTGCTGGCGATAATTTTCGGAACGGTTGGATATCTTATAATTAAATTAGCTTACAGATGGTACACATCACACTTTGTTCATTTTACAACCACACCAATATATTACTATTTTTGTTGGCATATTTTGGCTCCCTTAATCTCTGTTTTCATTTGTTTTTTCTTAGCGCTAAAAGTTGCGCAACATACGCCGTTAAACCAATGCGGCGTTTTTAAGTTGCTTTTATATATTTTTGAACACCTTAAACTGTTTTGCGAACTTATATGAGTATAAAATTCCACAACCTTTTCGCATCGTTTAGAAAATGAAATCATAAAAAAAACTCTCCGCGCGTGGAGAGTTTTTTTACCCCTTAATCGTCCGCCAAACCTTTCCGTCGTATTCAAAGACGCTGGCCTGGCAGTTTTCTTGCAAGCCGTTAAGCCAGTAGTCCTCGACACCGTGGTTTTGCAAATAGCACATAAGGCCCTTATTGAGCGCGCCGTGAGCCACAATCATAAGACGGTCGGCTTTTTGATAAAGGGGCTCGATTATTTCTTGGGCAAAACTTTTTGTGCGCGCCATAACGTCTTCAAAGGATTCGCCCTGCGGCGGCTTGGGGAACTTTTGCGGCTCGGTAAAAAAGAAGCGGTAGGGGCTTGAGTCGGCAAACCATTCGTCGCAAGAGCAACCCTCGCCCACGCCAAAGGACATTTCTATCAAGCGCGGGTCTGTTTGTATTTCAAGGCTCTCGGGAGCGACGCCCTGCCCTTCGCAAATGCCTTGCCTTATTAGCTGGGCCGTATGAACCGCGCGCTTTAACGGCGAAGAAAATATTTTGTCAAAGCGCGTGCCGGCCAACTGGCGGCCCAATGCGACGGCCGCGTCGATTCCGTTTTGATTTAGCTCAATGTCCGTGCGACCCTGCAATTTGCCTTCCGCGTTCCAAACTGTCTGTCCGTGCCTAACGACGTAAAGTTGCATATAGGCATTGTAGTGAATGGGGGAAATGATGGCAAGAGCGGGCTACTGAGCTGACCCGAACTTCCGCGGATGCGGAAGTTGTAAATAATTTCCTTGCAGAGCCAGCAAACGTCAGTTTGCTGTGCGAACCACGCGGAAGCCAAGATTGCCGCCGCGGTAGCCGGGGTCGCCGCTGCTCCGGCGAGCGACCGAACAATCGGAAGCGCCACTGTTCCAACAGCCGCCACGGCCTACGCGGCAAGACCCCGACGACGCGCCGAGCGGGTTTGTCACGCTGGCGCTGCCGTTGTCCCCTGCTGTCGCGCTTGAGTCATACCAATCCCAGCACCATTCCCAGACGTTTCCGCTCATGTCAAATAGTCCAAGACCGTTCTTTGTCTTTGTCTTTACGGCGTGGGTCTTGCTGTCGCTGTTGCCGCTGTACCATGCGTATGTTCCAAGAGATCCGCTGTCGTTTGTTCCGGCGTAGTCCGTCGGGTCGTCCAAGGCGACTCCGGCCTTTCCGCCTAGGGCGGCGTATTCCCATTCGGCCTCCGTGGGCAGGCGGTAGCCGTTGGCGTTAAGGTTGCAGGTTATTGTTCCGCTTATGCTGTTTCCGCCGTGCGGCGTGTAGCCCCATTGTGTTATGTCAGCCTTTCCGTCCACGCTGTAACAAGGGGTCAGGCTTTCGGCAACGCTCTTTTTGTTGCAGTAGTATATTGCGTCAAACCAAGACACTTGCTCAACAGGCAGTTCGACGTTTCCTGTAAAATTGCTGGGGTTGCTTCCCATAACGGTCTGGTACTCAGACTGAGTCACCTCGTGGTCGCACATGTAAAAGTCGCTGAACGTCACAGTTCGGCCAGTGACAAATACGCCTGTCCATCCGTTGTTGCTGAACTTACTGTTACCAACGATTGTCGCGCCTTCGACCTTGACAAAGCCCGCGGGAACTTGCGCTTGCGCCGCAGCCTTAAAGGCCGCCGTCACCGTTACATTCGCGGCGGGCATTGTAAATGTTCTAGTGTTTCCTGTTCCGCTTAAATCAACTGAATTTGAGCCGGCTGCCGCGCTGATTGTGTCCGCTCGTAGCCGCTGGCGGGACTGATTGAGAGCGTCACGGTGGCGCCTTGCGCGGCGCTTGTCGGGCTAGCGGTCACGCTGCCGTTTGCGCAATCCGCAATTGTTACGGTGTAGGTTGCAGCGTTTCCGCCTGAGCCA
Source organism: Treponema sp. (assembly GCA_017551705.1). GTDB lineage: Bacteria > Spirochaetota > Spirochaetia > Treponematales > Treponemataceae > Treponema_D. The sequence continues at coordinate 38,674 of JAFZLA010000078.1, read as the reverse complement.
CCGCCTCCTGTCTGCTCGCTTCCGCCGGAATCCCCGCCAGAATCTCCGCCTGTTGGCGTTGTCGGGGTCGTCGGCGTTGTAGCCGTTCCTCCGCCGTTTCCGTTATTCGTTCCCGACGAACCGCTGTCAGAGCTGTTGGAGCAGGCCGCAAAAATAAGCAATGCCGCAGCGGCAAAAAAAGCAATCATTACATTAATTCGTTTCATTTTTTTATTCTCCTCCTTTTATGGATTGTTTTAATTGTCACAAAATTTGATACATGAAAATGCACTTGTCGTCGTAGTCCGGCTTTAGGTGTTTGTGGATGTATTCTTCCATTTCTTTAGGCAGCCGACTAAAGCCAAACGAGCCGTAATGGTCAATCAAGTCGTCTTGCGGCAAAGCGTAAATGTGAATCGCTTGGATTCCAAAAAGCTCGGCGCCGTAATTTACGGTTGGGATAATAAAACGAGTAAAAACTTGCTCGCCTATTTTTTTGACCTCTGGATGCTTTTCTCTATAAGCGGAATTTACGGCAAAATTTGAAATTTCAACAGACGGCACAGTGTATTTGCTTGCGTCATCGTCGTTTTGCATTTGCTCTTTTAAAGTGAACGAACCGACTCGCAAAGAAAAATACGCGGCAATTTCATTTGTTTCTTTGTCGCGAACAATATATGTGCGGTTGCTTCTGTTGTATTCTTCTGTTTCCGCAAGAAGCTTGAGATATTTTTCAAGTCCTTTGCCGCTTGGCTTTTCAACAAAAAAAGACTTTATTTCTTCAAGGTTTTGCGGATTGGCTATAAGATGCTCATATTTGAATTTTTCATTATTAATTGGCGCGAGCAGCATGACATCTCCTTAATACGAAGGCGTGGCCAAAACGCGGCGGCGAGTGGTTTCGTCAAGGCTTGCGAGCCACTTTTTATTTTCTTCGTCAATTTGGCGGTCAAGCTCCGTAAAGTCGGGCTTGGGGGTGTTCAATATGTGAAGCATTATTTTCTTTACCATGCTGTCCTTTGGCAACTGCTCAAGCGCTTGCATTTGCGTCATCGTTCTCATATTTTTGCCTCCTACTCTTATTATTATAGCGCGCTTTTTGATTTATTTCCACAAAATTCCGCCAGCTCAACGCAAGCGTAGGGCGTGTCGTTGTAAGCCAAGAATTTTTCCTCGGCCTTTTTTGCGCGCATGGAAATGTCGCAGATTCGGCGGGCCGCCTCATTCGTTTTTAGTCTTGCGTTCGATTGCTGGCTTGTGTCAGAATCATTGGCAAGCCCAAGACTGCCGGCCGCCACCAGCGGGTTTATCCAGCGGCGCTTTACGGCAAGCTGTACGCAAAAGTGGCCGGGCAAGGGAGAAGCGGCTCCGCGGACTTTTTTCATCGTGCGGTAAGTTTTATAAAGACGCAAAAAGTCCAAGCGGCCCGCCTCCACCGTTTCTGGCAAACCATTCGTTTGCGGCGTTACAACTGCCGCCAGCATGCCATCCCATCGCTCGATGATTTGACGCTCGCTTAGCTGCCACAATTCTTCCTCAGCCAAGGCGCCGCATTTTATGGCGGCGTCGACAACGCGCGCCATAAGCTCCATGGCGATTTTGTCTTTGTTGCGCTGCAAAAAATATCCGATTTTCAGGATGCGCTTAAAATAGTCAAGCGCGATTTTTTTTGTCTTAAAGGCAAATTCCAAATTGCCATTTTCATCTTTTGCCAAAACTAGGTCGCCGTAAAAGCGCTTTATGGCGCGCAGGCTAAACCAGCCTTCCAAGGCGGCGCCGCTTGGGAACATGTATTCCAAACGGTCGGCGCTAAGCTGGGGAACTTCGTTGTCGCAAATCGAATACTTGTGGTAGTCGTCAACGTCGCTCGCGGCCAAGCCGTCTTGGGCCAGCGCGGCGGCAAGTTGGGCGTCAGCGCGAATCATCGCGGCGTTTTTATCTTCGGTGGATTCTTGGGTCAGGGCGTCGCCGTTTTTAAAGTCGATCACGTGGCTAAAGGCCGGGGTCGAAACATCGTGCAAGAGCGCGGCCAAAGCCAATTTTTTGTCGCGCGTCCAATTCCACACAATCAAGGCGCAGTTTAGGGAATGGTCGTAGCGCGAATAATAAAAGCGGTTGTGGAATAGCGGCGTCCAGTCGGTTCCGCACAAAAGGCCGATGCCCTTTAGCCGCTCCAAAATTTTTAGGTCTAGATATTTTTTTAGGAACGGAGGAAAGTCCGGGCAGAGAATTTTTTGGTAGCGCGCGAGGCGGGCCGCCGCTTTTTTGTCTTGCGTGCCGTCCCCGCGCCGCGCGCAGTTTTGGTCTTGCAAGCAATCCTCGTTGCGCGCCTTTTGGTCTTGCAAAGCCTTAGCGCGCGGCGCCCCATTGCGCATAGTAGTCGTCCAATTCCTTTTTAAGCTCGTTGGTGATTTTTCCGCTGCCGTCAGCTTTCCACAAAGACTCAATCACGTCTTGCATCGTTACAATAGCGGCGGTTTTAAATCCGTACTTTTCTTTTATAACGTCAAGCGCGCACTTGTCGGAGTCCTTGGCCTTTTCCATTCGGTTGAGCGAGACTATTTCGCCGACAATTTTTATGTCGCCTTGCGCTTTTATAATCGGGAACGTTTCCTCAATCGAAGCGCCGCTTGTCGTTACGTCTTCGATGATGACTACGCGGTCGCCGTCCTTTAAATGGCTTCCGAGCAAGATGCCCGCGTCGCCGTGATCCTTGGCCTCTTTGCGGTTTGAGCAATAGCGGACTTCCTTTCCAAACAATTCGCTGTAGGCGATTGCCGCCGCGACGCTCAAAGGAATTCCCTTGTAGGCGGGGCCGAACAAAACGTCAAAGTCGTCGCCAAAGTTTTCGTGGATGGCCTTGGCGTAGTATTGACCCAAGCGGCGCAACTGGCTTCCGGTTACATAAGCGCCCGCGTTCATAAAGAAGGGCGAATGCCGCCCGCTCTTTAGAGTGAAGCTGCCAAACTTGAGCACGTCACACTCAAGCATAAAGTCGATGAATTCTTTTTTGTAGTCTTGCATCGTTCCGCCCTATTCCTCTTTTTCCGTAACTACGATGTGCAAGTCTTTCAACTGCTGCTCGTCGACAGGGCTTGGACATTCGTCCATCGGGCTTGCGGCCAAGTTGTTCTTGGGGAAGGCGATGACTTCGTGGATGCTTTCTTCGTGGCGCATGAGCATTACAAGGCGGTCAAGGCCGGGAGCGATTCCTCCGTGCGGCGGGGCGCCAAACTTAAAGGCTTGGACCAAAAAGCCAAAGGCCTTGTCGGCGCGTTCCTGCGAGTAGCCGACGATTTTAAAAATGCGCTGCTGCAAGGCAGGGTCGTTGATACGCATAGAGCCCGAGGCCAATTCGTAGCCGTTCAAAACCAAGTCGTAAAGGTCGCCCTTGACGGCGCCGGGGTCCGATTCCAAAGTGTCCCAATATTTTTTTTGCGGAAGCGTGAACATGTGGTGCTCAGTCTCCCAGTGGTTTTCTTCTTCGTTCCACGCAAAATACGGAAAGTCGATGATCCACGCAAAGTGGAATTCGTCGGCGGGATTGTAAAGGTTAAGGTCTTTTCCAAGCTGCTTGCGAACCGCGCCAAGAGCCACGCAGGCAACCTGCCATTTTTCGTCGCTAACGAACAAGAGCAAGTCGTTTTTCTCCGCGCCGAGCTTGGGGCAAATCTCGGATTCCTTGTCCGCAAAGAATTTTGAAACTCCTCCCTCAAACTTGCCCTCGGCGTTGACCTTCATCCAAGCCAAGCCCTTGGCCTTGTACTTTTTGGCAACGGCTTCCAACTCTTCCACCATCTTGCGCGAATACTTGTCGGCCACGTTCTTGACGATAAGCGCCTTGAGGCCGCTGCGCTTGTGGCGCTCGATGTCCATTCCCGCGTTGGCGGCTCCTGCTTTGAACGCGTTAAAGTCGCTGAGGCCCGCCATAAAGGCAGCGTCCTGAATCTTCATGTCAAAGCGCAAGTCGGGCTTGTCGCTTCCATAAAGGTTGAAGGCGTCGTCCCAAGTGATGCGGTCAAACTTTGCGGGCAAGTCGTAGTTCAAAGTCTTTTTGAAAATGTAGCCCATCATTCCTTCTGTTGTGCTAAGAACTTCCTCGCGGTTTGTGAAGGACATTTCCATATCAATCTGGGTGAATTCGGGCTGGCGGTCGCCGCGGGCGTCTTCGTCGCGGTAGCAGCGCGCGATTTGGAAATACTTGTCAAAGCCAGAGACCATCAAAAGCTGCTTGTAAAGCTGGGGACTCTGGGGGAGCGAATAGAATTTTCCGGGATGAACGCGGCTTGGAACCAAGTAGTCGCGCGCGCCTTCGGGAGTGGACTTGATGAAGGTCGGCGTTTCGATTTCCAAAAAGCCCTTTTGGGTCAAGTACTCGCGAGTGGCAAAGGTTACGTTTGAGCGCAAAATGATGTTTTGCTTCATCGGCTCGCGGCGCAAGTCCAAGTAGCGGTACTTTAAGCGCAAGTCCTCGTTGGGAAGAACGATCGTTCCGTCCTTTTGGCGCACTTCGTCAATCGCGAAGGGAAGCTGTTCGCTTGTGGTGAAGATTTCGATTTCGGCGGCTTCGACTTCAATCGCGCCTGTAGCCATGTCCTTGTTTATGTCTTTCTCTTGGCGGGCGGCAACCGTTCCGCTGATGGCAACGCAGTATTCGCTTTTGAGGGTGGAGGCGATTTTCTTTACCTCGTCCGAGGCCTTGTCGCCTACAACAACCTGGGTGATTCCGTAGCGGTCGCGCAACAAAATAAAGGTCAATCCGCCAAGTTCGCGCGTGCGGTGAACCCAGCCGTTCAATATAACAGATTTTCCAACGTCGGAGGCGCAAAGCTCTCCGCAAGTTACAGTTCGTTTAGTGTTTTCCATAATGGAACTATTGTAGCGAAAACGCAGGGTTTTGAAAAGCCCGATTTTTGACACATCTTTGACACACCGCGGCTATAGATTTTAGGGTAGAAATTCGCTATAATTTTTTTGCATTTAGGAGCATTTATGACAAAAAGACGCGCGGCGGCAGCCGTGGTTTTGGCGCTGGCGCTTTCCCTTTCCCTTCATTCACAGGAAAAAAGCGCGCAAAATGGCGGGCAAGAGCCTCCCCTCTCGCTCACCATTCAAGATGCCGTTGACCTGGCCCTTAAAAACAACGTTCAGATAAAGCAAAGCAAAATTCAACTGGACGCGGCAAAAAGAAACAAAAACACATCTTGGAACAGCGTCAGCCCCTCGCTTACGGCAAGCGGCGGCATTTCAAAGTCCAACAAAAACTTTGCCGAAAACTACACGGCCTACGTCCAAGGCGGCGTGAGCGTCACCCTTTCGACAAACCTCTACACAAATATAAAGGATGCCGCCCTCAAGTATCAGGCCGGCGAAATCAACTACGAGGCCGCCTGCCGTTCCGTGGAGCTTAACGTTAGAACCGCCTTTTACAACCTGCTCTACCAAACGGACAACATCGCGCTCAAAAAGTCCAGCGTGGAAACCGCCCGCCAGTCATACGAAACAAACCGCCGCAAATACGGCCAGGGCGTGATAAGCCAGCTTGACGTGCTCTCAAGCCAAGTCAATTACGAAACGCAAATTCCAAACTTGCAGAGCGCCGAGATTTCTTACCAAAACGACTTGGCCGCCTTTAAGCAAATTCTTGGCCTTGACCAAGAGGCGCAAGTCAGTTTGAACGGAAGCCTGGACCAAATCGCAAAGATAAAATCCATCTCTATAGAAGGAATTGAGGCGCAGTCCTTGGAATTGGCCGCCTTGCAAAAAAAGTTGGAGATAGCGCGCAACAGCCTTTTGACAAGCCGCTTTTCGGCCTACGGACCAAGCATAAACGCGGGCTGGACTTACAAGCCCACTTGGACCAACAACTCAAACGGCGCCAACGACACGGGCGGCCTTTCGCTTAGCGTGACGATTCCCCTTGACGGATTTTTGCCTTGGTCAGCAAAGGCCAACAACATAGCCAGCGCCAAAGACACAATCGCCGACTACGAGCTGCAAATCGCGGACAAAAAGACAAGCCTCAAAGTAAACGCTCAAAGCGGCGTCAAAAAAATCGAGCAGTTGATTTCGTCAATCAAGACGCTTGAGTCCAGCGTCACTTTGGCGGAACAGAGCCATAAAATGACTCAAGAGGCTTACAACCGCGGCTCCCGCAATTGGACCGAACTTTTGACCGCGCGCAATTCTTTGGAGCAGGCGCGGCTCAACTTAAAGCAGCAAGCCTTCAACTTGGCTTCGTCAATTTTAACTTTGGAAAACACGCTCGGCGTTCCATTTGGAACCTTGCTTGGAGGAATAGAAAAATGAAACTTAAAAAAGCCCACGTCGCCGTAATAGCGATTTTGATTGTTTCGGCGCTTTTGATTGCATACGCCTTTACTTTTGGAAAAAACAAACACGGCCCCAAACCCGGAAAGCCAGGCAAAGGCTCTTGGGGAGCGGCCGGCTCGACCGAGTTCAGCGTCGTCACTCAAACAATGGAGATGCAAACGCTCCACGGATACATTGTGGCCAACGGCGAAATTGAGTCGCAAAACTCAGTTTCGGTTTACCCAGACGTTTCGGGAAAAGTTGTTTCAACCCAAGTGATGCTAGGTTCCAGCGTAAAGCGCGGCGACGTCATAGCCTACGTCGACCCAAGCCAGCCTGGCGAACGCTACAAGCAAAGCCCCGTTCACGCTCCCATTTCGGGAAGCGTAATCTCAACGCCGGTCAAAAACGGAACGACGGTCTCGTCAAACACAGAGATTACAAAAATCGGAGACATAGCCAACTTGCAAATCGTCGCCGACATTCCCGAGCGCTACGTTTCGTTCCTAAAGCCCGGACTAAAGGCGGTCGTCTCCGTCCAAGCCTACCCCGAAGATTCCTTTAACGCCACGGTAAAGCGCGTGTCGCCGGTCGTCGACGCGGCCAGCCGCACCAAGCAAATCATTTTGACCTTTGACGAGCGCGACTCTCGCATCAACGCGGGAATGTTCGCAAAGCTGATTCTTTTTACAAAAGATTATTCAGGAACGGTCGCCATGCCAAAAAATTCTTTGGCGGTCAACGAAGACAAGTATTACGCCTATGTAGTCAAAGACAACTCCACCGTAGAAAAGCGCCAAGTTTCTTTGGGCGAGGAAGTTGACGGAATCGTTCAAATAATCAGCGGCCTCAAGCAAGGCGAAAAAGTCGTCATTCAAGGCCAAACTTCTCTTAGCGACGGCGCGAAAATCAAAGACATAACTGGAGCGGCCGAAGAACTCAACCAAAATTTTGGCAAGGGGCAGTAAATGAGCATAACAAAGACAACGCTCCGGCATCCGGTCCTAACGCTTATCGTTTTCGTTCTCCTTCTAATCATGGGCTTGTTCACGCTCAAGAACGTCTCGATAAGCCTTATGCCCGACGTCGACTACCCTTACCTTACCGTAAGCACGACATACCAAAACGCGGGCCCTCAGTCCGTCGAAAAATCAATCACCAAAGTTTTGGAATCGCAATTGATAAGCGTTAGCGGCCTCAAAAAGCTCACCAGCACTTCGTCAGAAGGAAGGTCAAGCATTTCGCTTGAGTTCAACTACGGAACCGACTTGGACATCGCCACCAACAACGTCCGCGACAAAATAGACCGCGTGGTGCGCAGCCTCCCCGACAACGCTGGCACTCCAACAATCTTTAAGATGGACAGCGACTCCATGCCAATCATGCGCATTGCCATCAACGGAAACCGCAGCCGCAACGAATTGCGCGAAATCGCGGACAACACAATCACCGACTTGATCGAGCAAACCGACGGCGTTGCCGAGGCGACAGTTTACGGCGGCCGCGACAAAATCGCCCGCGTGGAACTTTTGCAAAACCGCATGTCCGCCTACGGAATAACAATCACCGAAGTTTACTCCGCCCTTGCAAAGCAAAACTTGGAATTGGGCGGCGGAAAAATCACCGAAGGCTCCTACGACTACACAATCAGGACCACCGGCGAATTTGCCAGCATCGACGAAATCAATTCAACCGTAATAACGACAAGAAACGGCTACGCTGTCCGCCTTTCAGACTTGGGCCACGCGGAGTTTGGCTACCAAGACAAGTCCAACGAAGTTTTGATCAACGGCCAGCCTGGCGTTTACGTAAGCGTGACCAAGCAGTCAGGAAAAAACAGCGTCACCGTGGCCAACGCCGTCTACAAAAAGCTTGACGAAATAAAGGAAGTTCTCCCCGGCGACATGTCGATGAAAATCGTTTGGGACACAACCGACTCAATCCGCGACACAATCAACACGCTTTTGGAAAGCGCCGCGCAGGGCTTGATTTTGGCGGTCTTGATTTTGTTCCTCTTCCTAAAAAATTTCAAGTCAACAATCATCATCGCGATTTCAATTCCGCTTTCGATTATCATAACAATGCTCTGCATGAACTTTGCCGGCCTTTCGCTCAACATGATGACATTGACAGGTTTGATTTTGGGCGTAGGAATGATAGTCGACGCGTCAATCGTTATGATCGAAAACATTTACGTTTACCGAAGCCGCGGAGCCAAGCCCCTTGTTTCGGCGGAACTCGGATCGAGCGAAATGATAATGTCGGTCGTCAGCGGCAACTTGACAACGATTTGCGTCTTTATCCCCTTCCTCTTTTACATGAAGGAATTGGGAATGATGGGACAAATGTTCAAGGGAATAATTTTTACCGTCGTAATCGCGCTAATGTCGTCGCTCTTTGTGGCGATTTTCTTGGTGCCGGTTTTGGCCGGAAAATTCCTTCCGCTTTCGAACCGCAAGGAAAAGCCGGTCAAGTCAAAAGCCTTGCGCCGCTTTTACGAGCTGCTTGACGTTCCGATGAACGCGCTCACCGCCATTTACAAAAAGGCCTTGAACGCCGCGCTCAAAAACCGCGCCGTGGCCGTGACCGCTTGCGTGTGCGCGCTTGTCGTGGCCCTTTCGTTCATTCCGACAATGACAATAAACATGATGCCGCGCGGCCGTGACGACAGCGTAAGCCTTAACGTCACGCTCCCGATTGGAACGACAATCGAAGCGACAAGCGCTGTGATGGCGCAACTGGAAGACATTTGCAAAAAAGAAATCAAGGGCTACACAACGATCATAACCAGCATCGGAACCGGCTCGCGCAACTCGTCCGCCTACAAGGGAACGATTCAAATTCAGCTTCCGCAAAGCGACGAGCAAATCGACAAAGCCGAGGACATCCAAAGAAAACTGCGCGCCCACTTTAACGATTTTGCCGGCGCCCGCTTCTCCTTTAGCCAGGGAATGCGCGGCCAAATGACAGGAAGCGACATCGTAATAAAACTGCGCAGCGACGACCTAGAAGCGGCGCTAAAAGTCGCTTCAAAAGTTCGTTCCGTAATGGAAGGCATAAAAGACTTGGGCGAAAGCTCGATTGACACCGAAGAAGGCGTCCCCGAAATCGAAGTCGAAATCGACCGCGACCGCGCCTACTCTTTTGGCGTAGACGTCACTACAGTGGCCAAAGAAATCAACTACGCGATAAACGGAGTTACGGCCACGACATACCGCAACGCCGGAAAAGAATACAGCGTAGTCTTGATGTACGCTCCCGCCGACAGAAAGTCGGTGACAGACTTGGAGCAAATCTATGTAAAGGGCAGCGCGGGCAAAGTCAGCGTGGCAAACTTTGCAAAAGTCACAAAAGGCTTGGGCCCAGTTACAATCAAGCGCGAAAACCAAACCCGCGTCGTCACTATCAGCGCCGACTTGGTCAGCGAAGTCAACGCCTACGAAGTGGAGAACAAAATCAAGGAAGGAATAGCCTCGGCCTTTATCGTTCCGGACAACGTGACCATTTCTTACGAAGGCTCTTGGAAAGACATGCAGGAACAGGGCGCCGCCTACGCGGGCATCATCTTGATGGCCATTCTTTTGGTCTTTGGAGTCATGGCGGGAACCTACGAAAGCTTCAAGGCGCCCTTCATCAACCTTTGCACGATTCCCTTCTTGATTATCGGAGTCGTGGCCATTTACAAAATCTCGGGCCAGGCGATTTCGATGATGAGCGCGGTAGGACTTATCATGCTTGTAGGAATCGTAGTAAACAACGGAATCATTTTGGTCGACTACACAAACCTTTTGATTGACCGCGGCCTAAAAATGCACGAGGCCTGTCTTGAAGCCGGCGCAAGCCGTTTGCGCCCTGTATTGATGACCACGCTCACAACGATTTTGGGAATGCTCCCTATGTGCTTTGCCACAAGCGGAAGCGCCGGAATGGTCCAGCCGATCGGCGTGGCCGTAGTCGGCGGCTTGACAAGCTCCACCTTCATCACGCTTTTCTTCATACCGGTTTTGTACTCGCTTGTGATGAACGAAAAGAAGACCAAGAAAAGCCGCATCAAGGTATTGCTTGAGGGCTAGTTGGAGGAACAAATGTATCGCGTAGAAATCATAGCCAACCAATCGGTTCAAGACGACATAATCGAAACTTTGGAAGAGAACATCCCGGACTTTTTGTACACGACAATCCCCCTAGTCAACGGCCGGGGAAAGGCGGGCTACAAACTGGGCACTTCCAGCTGGCCCGAGGTGAATTTTGCCCTTTTTGCCTACATCGAAAAAAAGGACGCCCCCAAGGTCAAGGCCATAATCAAGGCCGTAAAGAAGCAGTTTCCGGACGAGGGCGTAAAGGTTTTCTTTGTAAAAGCCAAAAATTTAGATAAAATTTAATTTGCGTTATTTCCATTTTGGGTTTATAATTATACCCAAAATGGAATCAATTAAAAATTTAGTGGAATATTACGATGAATTGTATCCTGTCACGTTGGCGCAACAAACGTTCTACGAGACCTTGATACAAAAGTATCCTCACCCGGCAAAAATGCTCAGCATTGGCTGCGGAACGGGCGTGCTTTGCCACCGTTTGGCCAAAGACGCGGTCGACGTAACCGGCCTTGAAACCTTGCGCGAGCTTTTGGAATCCGCCAACCTAAAATACCGCGACCAGCTGATGTCAGTCCGATACTTCCAAATGTCAACGCTCGAAATGACCCGCTTTTTGGGCAAAAAATTTTACAACATAATTTCTTGCCTTAACAGCCGCGTCATTTTTATCAGCGACAAAACCCTCATGCGCAAATTTTTCTTTGACTGCAAGGAGCTTTTGGCCGACGGCGGAATCGTAGTATTGCAGCTTTACAATTTTGAACGGTTCAAGGCGCTTCCAAAAACCATTTTGCCAGAGCTGAACAGCGCCCGCGTAAGCTACAAAAGCTCGGTCTCAAAAATGAGCGACGGCACTTTCAACTATGACAGCTTCTTGGAAAAAAATGGAAAGTCCTCGCCCGTATTCGAAGGCGCAAAAATATACCCGCTCCAAAAATCCGAAATACAAGAATTTTCAAAAGAAGCGGGCTTTAAGAACGTTCAATTTTTTAGCGGCTTTGACGGCTTGACGGCCTTTGACGACTCTGACTACTTGCTCGCGGTTATAAGCTGACCCAAAAGCCAAGCCCGCCGCGCGCCTAATTTATTTTCCAACGATTGTTTTCTTTTACAAAGCGGCTGGCGTTAATCTCAATGATGCGGCCGTCCTCTCCGTAAAGTTTTATCATCGAACTCAAAGGATTGATTTCTGTGATTCTAAAATTTGTTCCGTCGTAAAAAATGCGCGTTCCTTCGTTGGGAAGCTTTTTGCGCGCGTCGGAATAAAAGTCGTACTCGTAAGAAAGGCAGCACAAAAGGCGGCCGCATTGTCCCGAAATTTTCATTGAGTTGAGCGAAAGGTTTTGGTCCTTTGCCATTCTGATGGAAACTGGACGCAGCTTGTCGCTGATGGCGTGGCAGCAATAAGGGCGGCCGCAAATTCCCAAGCCGCCGGTAATCCTAGACTCGTCGCGCACGCCTATCTGCCGCAACTCGATGCGCATTTTAAACACGCTCACCAAGTCTTTTACCAATTCTCTAAAGTCAACCCTTTGCTCGGCGCTAAAGAAGAACAAGGCCTTTGGCTCGTCGACCAAAAAGTGCGCGCCAATCAATTTCATATTGAGCTTGCGGGCGGCGACCTTTTCTTGAAAAACCTTAAAGGCGCCAACTTCTTTTTCTTTAAGTTCGGCGGCGCGGCTAAGGTCGTCGTCGCTGGCCTTGCGGTCAATTTGAATTATGTCGTCTTTTTTGATTCCAATCGGGCTGGTGGCCTTTCCCAAAACGCGCGCCAAATCCATTCCATATCGTGTGGGAATGATTACCGCGTCGCCTGGCTCCAGCTTAAAGTTGCCTTGCTTGGCAAAAACGCCCTCGCGCGAATAGTCCAAGCGCAAGGCGTAAAGAGGCTCGTTGAATACAAACTTTTCGCCGGAGTCTACTTCCGCTCCGTCGTCTTCCAACTGAGAGAGGTCTTCGCCTTCTTCATCTATGTCGTTTTCAAAAATATCGCTCATAAAAAAACCTTTTTTATATTTTAGCCTTAAACGGCGGTCAAGTCTACCACCAAACCGTTTATTTCGTGAATTTTTTCAAGCAGCTTCAGCTTGTCCAAATGGTTGTACCAAATGTCATAGTTGAGCTGTTCAAGCTTTTTGTCAATTGTCTGAACCAAGACGACGGGATCCTTTTTCTTGCCGTTGCGCGCCCTGCCCGCCCGCTTGTGTTCCTCCAAAACAAAATTTTCCTTTTGCATGTATTTGATGAACTGGCTCACAGCCTTTTTGTAGTTGTCAAGATTTTGGCCGGAAGGATTGTCGCTAAGCGCGTCGCCCGCCTCGTCAAGCCTGTCCTTTAGCCAAACAAGCGCGTCCTCTTGGCTTAGCCCCGCAATCTCGGGCGGAAGTCCTTGGCTTGCCAAAATGTTCGCTTCCTGCCGCTTGTTGACCATCGAAGAAAAGGCCGGCTTTTTGACTGATTTTTCTTTTTCGGCTTTTTGCGCCATGGCTTGAGCGGCGGCTTGGTTTGCCGCGGCCTGCGTGGCGTTGTAATACAATCCGTTGCTTGTTGGATCTATCGAATTCATTTAATGATCGTCTTGCTCTTGATTTGGCGCAACTGCCTTTGCTTGACAGACTCTTTTTCAAAGAGGTCTTCGTCGCTTAAGGCGATGCAGTGGCCGTGAAAAATCACTCCGCCCGCGATTTGCAAACGGTGGGTGGCTATGTCGCCCAAAACAGTCGAAGTCTCTGTAAGCCTTATTCCTTCGGGAGCGTTGATGTCGCCCAAAACGATTCCGCTAATGACGGCGGACTTTGCGCTGATGTTTCCGCGGACGCGGGCTTTTTCGCCGATGATTAAATTTCCGCTTACTTCCAAATCTCCGTCAACGTCGCCGTCAATCATCATCGCGCCGTTAACGCGCATGTTGCCGACAAAGGCGGAACCCGAACCGACAATCGTGCAAATGGAAATGTCGTCGGAAAGAAGGGCCATTAGTTTGAAACCTTTATGTTAAGGTATTTGATAGGATCGACTACGTCGCTTCCGATGTGAACTTCGTAGTGGAGGTGGGGGCCGGTCGTTACGCCGGTGTTTCCGATTGTTCCGATTGTGTCGCCTTGAGAAACGAACTGGCCCTTGGTCACGCGAATTGTGTTCATGTGGGCGTAGCGTGTGTAAATGCCGTGCTTGTGCTTGATGATTACGTTGTTTCCGTATCCCATGTCGTAGGCGACTGTAACTACCTGGCCGTTGGCCGCCGCGTGAATCGGGTCGCCGCTGCGCCATGTAGAAAGGTCGATTCCTTTATGAACGTACCACTGGCCTGTGATTGGGTGAACCATAGGTCCAAAGCCCATCGAAATGTGAAGCTGCGCGCTGCGGACAGGCCAAATGCTGGGAATGTCGCTGAACAAAGAGTTTTGTGTCTCGAGCATTTTTCCGATTTGCTCGATAGGCTGAACCGCTCCTTCCAAGTAAGAGGTCAACTGCCTAAGGTCGTTGGCTTCGCGGACGCTTCCTGTGGCCAACTCTTCCATGCTAAAGAGAGAGGAAAGGTCGCCGTTGTTTATGGGAGCATTTGTGGCGCCGCTCTGGCTTTCGATTCCCAAAAGCGAAAGCGACTGGTTGAGCGACGACTGGAAGCGCTTGGCTGTCTGCAAAAGGTTGTTGCTTTCGTCGCGCATTACGTCAAGGTTGGCCATTGTCTGGCGGTTCTCTGTAAACAGGCGGCTGATTTCGGCGCTGGCGTTGATGGCGTTCTTGTTAAAGAAAATGAAGCTGAGCGCCACTCCAAGCGCGATGATGATTCCCAAAACCATGGCAAAAACGTTGGTCTGGAAATTCATGACTTTTCCCTGCGCGTGAGGAACTACCATAATCGTAAGCTTGTTGTCAAAAACATGAAAAATCTTGGAAGCGGTCTCGGCAAATTTGTCGCCAAAAGATTGCTTTGTTGAGAATGATTTTGACATTATTTTTGAAAGGTCGCGCTTTTTAGCCATTATTCTTTATCCTACCTAAAATTATCGTTTTTGTCAATCGCCGCTCGTATTATTGGAAGAAAACAATAATATTTGTTTCGAGCGGGGGTCCCCGCATCCTGCGGACGCTTCCTTTTCCATTATCGGCAGTTTTAATAAAAATTTGACAAAATTTACAAATGGCGCTATTATTATAGTAACATCTTTTTTTAGGACATAAGCCATGCAGTTTTTTGATACTCATGCTCACATCGGGCTGATATACGATGACCCTATTGAACAATTGCGCGTGATCCAGCAGGCCAAAATGGCCGGCGTCAACCGCATTGTCAGCATAAACAATTCTCTCCACGACTTTGCCAAAGTCTACCCCGCGCTCAAGAACGTGGCGGGCGTTTACCACGCTTGCGGAGTCGCTCCGTCCGAGATAACCAATCCCGGCAAGGACTGGATTCACACTATCGAAGAGAACCTCAAGCTGCCCAACGTTATCGCGGTGGGAGAGACCGGCCTTGACTACTACAAGCAGTACGGCGACAAAAGGACCCAAATCGAGGCCTTCATCACCCAGCTTGAACTGGCCCAAAAGCACGATTTGCCGGTGATTATCCACAACCGCGACGCGGGCAAGGACGTTTTTGACATCCTTAGCCAGCGAATTCCCAAAAAAGGAGCGATTCTCCACTGCTACAGCGAGGACGCGGCCTATGCAAAGAAGTGCCTTGACGCAAATCTCAACGTTTGGTTCAGCTTTGCCGGAAACTTGACATACCGCAACGCCCGCAACTTGCACGAAACTGTCTTGAACATTCCGGTGGAGCGCATTTTGATAGAGACCGAGAGCCCCTTTATGATTCCGGCCGAATTCCGGGAGAAAAAGCGCACTATGCCCAAAATGCTCCCCAGCACGGCAAAATTCTTGGCCGAGATGCTCGAGATGCCTTTGGAAGACTTGAGCGTCCAGCTTTGGAAAAATAGCTGCGAAGTCTTTAACCTGCCCCAAGAATGAGCCTCTACCATTCCGTCCAAATCGGAAGCCTCAAGCTATACGGAAACCTCTTTTTGGCGCCTGTCGCCGGCTACAGCGACCGCGCCTTTAGGAGCGTTTGCGTCCGCGGCGGCGCGAGCTTTTGCTACACCGAGATGGTAAGTATGGAAGCCTTGACGCGCGGAAGCGACAAGACCGCCAACCTTATGCGCCGCGCTCCCAACGAAAAGGCCTACGCCGTCCAAATATTCGGCGGCAATCCCGAGGTCATGGAAAAAGGCGCCCGCATGGTCTTGGAGCGAACCAATTGCGAGTTGATTGACATCAACTGCGGCTGCCCGGTTCCCAAAATCATAAAAAGCGGCGCCGGCAGCGAGCTGACCCGCAACCCCGAAAAGCTTTACAAAATCGCCTCCGCCGTAATCAAGGCGGTGGAGGGAAAAGTTCCTGTCACAGTAAAAATCAGGAGCGGCTGGGACGCGCAAAACCTTACCTGGAAAGAAGCCGCCGCCGCCGCAATCGACGCTGGCTGCGCCGCCATAACGATTCACCCCCGCACCCGCGCGCAGGGCTACGAGGGCAAGGCCGACTGGTCGATTTTGCGGGAATTGGTTCAATTTGCCGACGGCCGCGTCCCTATTTTTGGAAGCGGAGACGCCTTTAGCCCGCCCGAAGCCAAGGCCATGCTGGAACAAACCGGCTGCGACGCGGTGATGTTCGCGCGCGGAGCCATGGGCCGGCCCTTTATCTTTAGGCAAACCCGCCAGTATCTGGAAACAGGCGCCTTTGACGAAATTCCCATCAAAGAATCGATTGAGGCCGGCTTTGACGAGCTGGACATACTGGCCGGCGACATAGGCGAAAAGCAAGCCTGCCTTGAAATGCGCAAGCGCTTTTGCGCCTACTGCAAGGGCGTGGCCGGCGTTGGAGAGCTGCGCCGCCGCGTTGTCCAAGCCGAAACCCGCGCCGACTACCAGGCGGCATTTGCTGAGATATTGGCGTAAAAAAAACGGCCTCCGCGCGATTTGACGGAAGCCGAGAGACCAGAGAACTTCAATTGCTAATAGTTTTTCAATTGTTCGTAAACTGCTTGTTCGTCTTCTTCTGGAATGGAATATTTTTCTTTTGTGTAGTCGCCGCAACCTGCGTCGTATTGCTGCAGAAAGCGCGTCGCGCCCACCACGCCAAGAGCGTTTTTTAACGCGTCAAGGCCTAGCATCCTGATTTGCAGAAAATTGTTTATGTTGATTGCTTTTGCCGCGTTCATTTTTCATCTCCTTTTGCCGCTTCGAGCAAAAATGTTACTGGATTCATAACTTGCGTTCCAAGGTTCAACTTGGCGCAAGCCTTTATCAATTTGTCGTCCGTTGTCAGCATTGCGTCGGCTTTTCCAGCTTCCGCCGTGGCGACATGGAGACTGTCCATAAGCCTAATGCTTGACTTTGAACGAAGTTCTTCCGCCCGCTTCTTGATTTCCTCCGTGAACGGAACATCAGGATTCGCAAGCGAATACAAGGCAAGAACCTTCTCGCGCTTGTCCTCGTTTGAAAATTTGTCGATTTCCATTCTTACGACAGGACTAGAAAGAACCGTCAGCAATCCGCTTTCACATGCCTTAAGGACGGCAAGCACAGCTTCACTTTCTATATGAATCCGGTCTTGCGATTGGTCATCAAAAGGCCTATTGTAACAACAGTTGTCGAGGTAAACCTTCATACCAACTATTATACCACATAATCCGCGTTTTGGTGAACTATTGCGCGTAAAAAAAACGGCCTCCGCGGGATTTGGCGGAAGCCGCACGAGAAAGATGTTCGGGTCAAGCCCGAACATGACATGGATTGACCGTCGCTACAACGAGGAGCGAACGACGCGGAAGCCTGTGTATTCGCCGCTGTCGTTGGGGTAGCAGAAGTTCCGTCTAGCGACCGAGCAGTCGTCTTCATTTTTGTCATAAGCGCCGCCACGGTGAACGCGGGTTTCCCCCGTCTGCACGCCGAGCGGGTTTGTGCTAGAGGTTATGTCGCCGTACAAGTCCCAGCACAACTCCCAAACATTTCCGCTCATGTCGTAGATTCCAAGGCCGTTCTTTGTCTTTGTCTTGACGGCGTGGGTCTTGTAACCGCTGCTGACGTTGGTGCCGCTGTTGACATAGTACCAAGCGTAGTTTTTTAGTTCGCTTTCGGTGTTTGTTCCGCTCCAACTGTTTGTGGAAAGCTCAGAGCCATTGCGGGCGGCGTATTCCCATTCCGCCTCAGTCGGCAGGCGGTAGCCGTTTGCAGACATATTGCAAGTAGCGGCATTCCATGTTGCGTTGTCTGTTGTGGGAATTGTAGTACAATCAAAGTTTTTCCAGTCGCTGATTCCGCTAATCGTATAGACACATCCTAGACCTTCTTTAGCGCTTCTTTTGTTGCAGTAGGCTATCGCGTCGTACCAAGACACTGTCTCCACTGGACGGTCGCCTTGTGTCTCGCCCGCGGGCGTCGCTTTGCCGCCTGAAGTTCCGTCAAAATAACTGGGGTTGCTTCCCATCACGGCCTTGTATTCGGTCTGCGTAACCTCATGGTCGCACATATAAAAGTCGCTGAGCGTCACTGTTCGGTTTGCGACGAACACGCCTTTGTAAAAGCTCTCCGTTTGTCCGGACAACGTATACTTGTCATCGCCGACAATTGTTCCGCCCGCAACCTTTACAAAGCCTTCAAGCCACTTTGCCTTAATCGTTGTGTTTTCGGTTATCGTCGTGTCAAAGTCAAAGGGCGCGCTTCCGTCGCTCTTGTACCAGCCCAAGAAAATATACGTAGTCTTGTCGCCAGTCTTTGTGGGGTCTGTCGCCGGCTTTGTAGCCTTTTGGCCGCTTGTTACAGTTTGAGAAGCGACATCGCTTCCGCCGTCAGTGTCAAAAGTAACGGTATAAGTTGTCGTGCCTGGCGTCGTAGGCGTTGTTGTCGTTGCCGGCGTTCCCGAAGAACTGTCAGAACTATTGGAGCAAGACGCCAGAAGCGCTACGCCCCCCCCATACAAACGGCTAGTGCAAGAGCCGCAATAGCCTTGGAAAACTTTTTCATAAATTTCCTCCGAAAATAGTTGTCCCAAAAATTGTAAAGGACAAGCGGACTTTTGTCAAATTTTTTGACGCGGTTTTCGGCCATGCAGCAATAAAAAAAATCTTGATAAAAAGAACAAAACGCGCTATTATAGTAAAGATATGTCATTAATGCAGGCGTTGACGGACATTTTTGACCTTTTGTTCCGTTCAAACGCGCCGGAAGTGCAAAAAAAGATAAAGCTCCGCAAAATCGAAAGCGAACTGCGCGTTCATCCGTCAGGCTTGTATAAGAACGAATTGGTCCAGCCAAATTTTGCCGAAGCCTTGCGCGTGCTTTACGAAAACATTCAGCCCATAGCAAACATCCTGGACAACACCATCGCCAGCCCCGACATCAGGCGCAACCACCGTTTTGAGGAAGAGCTGATTGTAACCGGCTACACCGACGAAGACAAGCGCATTTTGGATTCCCTCTCCTATGAAGAATTAAAAAAACAGGCGATGCAGACAGGCGGCAACGGCCAGAGGAGCACCTTTGACGAGCAAAAAAAGAGCCTTGAAAAAATCGTCACCGACCTTAACGGCCCCCAGTTCTCAAAAATGGACGAGGTCATAACTTCATTGCACCAACTGGCCGACTTGTGCCATTTTAACTTTGTCTCTCCCCTGCAGCTTTTTGACGACGAGTTCGCCACAAGGCACGGGGAGCCGGACTACGTTCCCGACTACCAGCCGATTCCTCCGGCAACTTTGGAAAGCACTTTCCTTGACCTTTACTATTTGACAGCCGACTATTCAATCACCATGGCCGTAGGAAACGCGACGCTGGCCCTAAACGAGCTTATAAACGGAGTTCCCAACGACACAAGGACAAAGAAGGAACTGTTGCAAAACCTGCGCCGAATACAGGCGATTATAAAGCACACCCTCAACGCGGCCACGTTAAAGGCGCTGATTTGCATTGCAAAGGGCGACCCTGCATTTGCCCCGCAAAAGGCCAGCTACAAAGAGAACGTCAGAAAGAATTTTGCCGAACAGCTGCAAAAGCAGTTTACGGCCGACGAGCAGAGAATCCTTAACGAAATGAAGGACAATTACGTCAAGCAAGAAATCGACGTGGTTTTCCCCGACTCAAAGATTGAGACTTTGGTCGGCTACAACAGCGACACAATGGACATAATCGGAAAGAACGCGGCCACAAACTTTATGTGGGTCATGCCCCTAAGGCTTTTAAAGACCTTCCTAAAAAGATACTATTCCGAGCCCATCCGCAGCGTGGTCAACGACATAGTGGTCGAGGGCCTGTTCACAAATCCGGCGGCAAAGTCGTCGTTCTCGCAGACGGTTTTTGCCGTAAACGACAGCCTAAATTTGATAACTCAGTTTGAGGACGCCTTTGGAAACAACCAAAAATACAGCCTTTCGTCAATCAACAACCTGATAGCCGACAGCCACAAAAACGCCGAATTCTCTAAAAAATTAACGAATTTGGTCGATAATATAAATAACGAGGCAAAGGATTTAATTCAAAAAATTTCATCCATGCTCTTGTTGTTGCACGAAAACCTTGGCGACTGCATAACGGACACCAAGCGCTCAAAGAGCGAGCTTGTATCCAACCTTAAGGGAATTATGTTTTCTTCAAGGAACAGGGAAAGCACTTCCTTATTGGAACTGCAGTATCCCCTGTGGAAAAACTTCTTTGACATTATAAGAAACTATGTTATAATTAAGAAGGCAAAAGACATTTAGGCATGAAAAACCAGGACAGCGCCTTTGAAATTAAGGCCGGCACGAACGAGACAATAGAGCAACTCACCGAACGCTACGAAAAGCGCCTTTACGATGTCCAGCAATTGTTGGAAATCACCCGCTCATTGTGCTCCACGCTGGACTATTCCACGCTGATTGAATCAATCCTCTACACTTGCATGTGCCAAATGCGCGTTTTGGGCGCGGGAATTTTTGTTCTTGACGACTTTGAGACCGATTCCTACAACCTCAGCAACAACTACACCGGAATGGACCTAAAAAGCGGCATCGACTATTCAATCGCGATGAACGCCCCCGTCGTAGACGTCCTAAACGAAAAAGAAAGGGTTTTCTTTGTCCGCGACATTCAGAGCGCCCTGCCCGACGAAAACTTGGACCAAATCTATTCATTGCAGCCGTCATTGATAGTTCCCCTCTTCCAAAAGAACCGCATGAACGGAATTTTGCTTTTGGGCGAGCGAATGGACTTGGGCGACGGAACGCAATTCAACGACTACGACATAAAGCAAATCTTGAACATAGCGTCTTTGGCCAGCATGGCTATCAACAACGCCGCGCTTTTGGAGCGCTCGTCAACCGACATGATGACCCGCCTAAAGCTCAAGTACTACTTCTTCAACCAATTGACGGACAAGCTTGACTTGGCCAACGCGCAGGGCTTGCCCATTGGCGTCATAATGTTCGACATTGACCACTTTAAGAGCTTCAACGACACTTACGGCCACGCTTGCGGAGACTATGTCCTTACGACAGTGGCCAAAATCATAAAGAACTCCATCCGCGCCCAAGACATGGCCAGCCGTTACGGCGGCGAAGAGTTTACGGTAATGCTTCCCAACACGCTCAAAGAAGACGCCTTGCAAGTTGCCGAGCGAATTCGAACCAACATCGAAAACATGGACTTTGAGTACGAAGGAACAAAAGTCAAGGTGACAATCTCGGGCGGCGTGAGCGTTTTTGACATCGAACAAAACCCTGTCACCAACGCCAAGGAATTTGTGGAGCAGGCCGACAAGGCGCTTTACGTTTCAAAGACCAGCGGCCGCAACCGCATAACCTTCGCCGACAAACAAATCGTCGAGTCTGCCGTAAAGACAGAAAACTGAGCATGCAAAACATCCTTCATAAAAAATTCTCATATTCATTCAACTACACAAGCCTTATAATAGTCGCCCTTAACGTGGCGGTCTTTGTCCTTACAGGAAGCGGTCGCAACGCCAATTTCCAATACCTTTTTGGCTTGCAGCCGATTTTGTTCGTCAAGGGCCATTATTTTTGGCAGCTGCTCACCTATATGTTCATGCACGGCTCTTGGTCGCACTTGTTGGGAAACATGATAGGACTTCTTTTCTTTGGCCTGTACATAGAAAGGCAAATGGGAAGCAAGGAATTTCTTCTATTCTATTTGGTTTGCGGCCTTTTTTGCGGAGCGGCGTCGCTTGCAATCTATGTTGCGGCCGGCTATTGGCAGGTTCTTTTGGTGGGAGCCAGCGGCGCGATTTACGCGGTTTTGCTGCTTTTTGCTGTAATCTTTCCCCGCTCCACTGTTTTTATAATGGGACTGATTCCTGTGCCCGCCCCGATTTTGGTGGCGATTTACGCGGGAATCGCGGTCTTTGAGCAGTTTTTTGGAATGAACCAGGGAGTGGCGCACATGACGCATTTGAGCGGATTCGCCGCGGCCTGGATTTTTTGCCTGGTTCGATACGGTGTGAACCCGATTAAAGTATGGAAAGACGCATTTCGCTAAAAACAACTTTCTTTCTCGCGCTTTTTGCGGTCCTTGTTTGCCAAGCCCTAAACGCACAGGAAGTCTCCTTCCAAAAAAAGATCCGCTTGCTCTTATGGGCCGACTTGGACGCGTATCCCGGCCTTGTCGAGGCCAATTCTTCCCAAAAAAAGACCGACGACGAAACAAAGCTCAACAAGGGTATTTTTGACCACGCCATCGGCCGCATGAAGCAAATCACCCCCTTTTTGATGAACGGAATGGTCTACGGCTGGGAATTTGACTACACGCCCAGCGACAAATTGCGCGGCGTTCCCGAATACTTTGAAATGAAGGAAATCCGCCCCTTTGACAGCGAGGCCAAAAAAATCCACTACGAAAAGCCCTGGTTTGACGAAAGCAAAGTCCATTGCTGGGCGGTTTTTGAGCGCGACCAGGGAATGGTCCAAAGCTACAACCAATGGGCCGACGTCAAAAACCCCAGAATTATGGGAATCGGCGGCGGAAAGGTCTCCAAAGGCTTTGAAGGAATCCAGGATGCGGCCCAAAACGCCCTAAAAGACGCGGTAAGAACTTATTATAGAAAATTGCTGCGCAACAAGCCCAAGCAAATTACCGGAAGGGTTTTGATAAACAAAATTCCGGCAATTTTAATAAATTCAGGAGAATATCAATTGCAACTTGATTTTTTTCTGGAAACTGGTATAATAAAAGAATACCAGAATTTTTAGCTTACAGGAGGCTAACTATGAAAAAATTTCTTGGAATTATCGCGATTATGATGGCTCTCTCTATGGCATACGCCAAGGATAAATCCAATAACATTGACGAAGACGGCGCGTCAATGGACACAAGCGTTCAGGTAATCGTACCCGAAGACATCCACACAGACAACAAGACAGCCCAGGTTCGCATCGAATACATCGCCGCTTTGGACGAAGTTCGCATCTACTACTCTTGCCTTGAAGTTTCATTCAAGGAAGCGGAAGCCCGCGAAGTCATCCACGCCTGCCTCAACGACTTCCAGCTTGAGCACAACTACTACGGCTACAAGTACATGAAGCAGGACCGCCTCTCTTACAAGAAAAACGCGCGCGGACTCAAGCAGGCCACATACGCTTGCCAAGTCAAGTTCCAGCGCTAAAAAATTTTGGGCCGCCCCGCGCTTTTGGGGCGGTTCCCTTTTAAGGAACATTTAATAAAATGGACATTTCAAGCATCATCAAAAACCTACACCCTTTGGAAACAAAGGTTTTGTTGCATTACGGTCTCAAAGACGAACTTACTTCGGCAAAATTGCAGTCTGAGCTTGGCTACAAGGAAGGCCACGCAAACCAGGCCTTTAGCTGGCTTATGGGAAAAGAGCTCTTGGCCGAAGTTGCCAGAACTCCCCACACTTATTACGAATTGACAGACTTTGGCCGCAAGGTTCAGCAAGAAGGCTTTGTCGAAGAAAAAATCGTCAGCCTCCTTCAAAAAGAGGGAGCCAAATCCCTGCCCGAAATCGCGGCGGCCTTGAACATAGAAAACAAAGACGTTGGCTCCGCCTTTGGCGCTCTCAGCAAGGATGGCGTTCTTGCCATGAACGCCGAAAAAAAGGCTGAGGCCACCGGAAAGCCCCTTCCCGACCGCATCACTGTCGCAAAGGCCTTGGTCCAAAAGGCGGCCGCCGCCGACAACGCAACTCTTGACGCCGCCGACTTGTCAAAAGAAGAAATCGAGACAATGGCAGGCCTGACCAAAAAACGCGGCGTGTCGGAAACGCCCTTCCGCACGATCGAGCGCGAGACGGTCGTCTACAAACTTAAGGACGCCTTTAGCAAGGTTGTCGAAGCCCTCAAAAAAGCCGGCGTAACCGGCAACGAAATCGGAGAAATCACTCCGGCCATGTTGGCCAGCGGCGAATGGAAAAAAGGCAATTTCCGCGGATACAACATCGGAGTTCCGCCGGCCAGAATCATTCCGGGCCGCACCAATCCCTATGTCCAGTTCTTGGAATCTGTAAAAGACAAATTGTGCTCGCTTGGCTTTGAAGAGTTTGACGGCCCGCTTGTCGAGACCGAATTCTGGAACGGCGACGCCCTCTTTATGCCCCAGTTCCACGCCGCCCGCGACATCCACGACGTTTACCGCATCAAAAATCCGACTCACGCAAAAAAAATCGAGGAGCCGTATCTTAGCAACGTCAAGGCCGTCCACGAAAACGGCGGCAACAGCGGAAGCCGCGGTTGGAACTACCAGTTTGACAACGAGTTCACCCGCCGCTTGATTTTGCGCAGCCAAGGCACCGTTTTGAGCGCCCACCAGCTGCACAAGGCCAAGATTCCCGGAAAATACTTTGGAATCGCCCGCTGCTTTAGATACGACAAGGTCGACGCCACCCACCTTAGCGACTTTTACCAGACAGAAGGAATCGTTTTGGGCAACGACGTAAACCTGCGCACCCTTTTGGGCTTTTTGGAAATGTTCGCCAAAGAAATCGCGGGCGCGACAGAAGTAAAATACGTTCCGGGCTACTTCCCCTTTACCGAGCCCAGCATCGAAGTTCACATCAAGCACCCCAAGTTGGGCTGGTTTGAGCTTGGCGGATCAGGCATTTTCCGTCCCGAAGTAACAAAGGCCATGGGAATCGACGTTCCTGTCTTGGCCTGGGGAATCGGAATCGACCGCATGGCGCTCATGGCGCTTGGCCTCAACGACCTTCGCGAGCTCTTTAGCGAAGACATCGAGCGAGTGCGCTTGAGAAAGGCAAAATTCTAATTCGCTGCGCGAATTAGAATTTTATCGAGTTTCAGCAAAGCTGAAACTCGCGTATGGTTGGAAAA
The DNA here is from genome assembly GCA_017551705.1 of Treponema sp. Taxonomy (GTDB): domain Bacteria; phylum Spirochaetota; class Spirochaetia; order Treponematales; family Treponemataceae; genus Treponema_D. The sequence continues at coordinate 13,954 of JAFZLA010000078.1, read as the reverse complement.
ACAAAAAACCGCCCCGAAAGGAGCGGTTTTTTTATGGTTTTGCATAATCACCCACACGCGGCGGGCTGCTCAATTATTCAACGATAGTGCTGACAACCGAATTATCCGCATTCGAATAAGGCGCAGCGACGTACTTGTCGGCCTTCCAGTCGTTTTCCCACTTTTTTCCGTCTACAAGGTAGCGGAACTGGTACTCGCGGCCGGCCTCAAGGGTCAATTTGACGGAGAAAGTTCCGTCCTTGCCCTTTTTAAGGGGATTTTCCTTGCTGCTCCAACTGTTAAAGTCGCCGGCAAGGTTGATTGTCTCCGCTCCCTGAGCGGCTTCGGGCGTTACGGTGAATGTTACGGTGCATTTTGTCTTGTCTTTTGAAAAGGTCTTTTTTAAAGGCATAACTATCCCCTTGAAATTAATGATAAATTAGTATAATATTTTTTTTAAAGTTGTTCAAGTCTTTTTATAAAAAATTGAACGGCTTGGAAAATCGGCAACCTTAACGGCTTGCCAAACGGCGGACGCGCTCGCCACATGCCCGCCGAAAATCACTTTATCTTTTAGGAGAAGAACAATGACAAACAATCGTTATTTGTTCACCTCGGAATCTGTAAGCGAAGGACACCCGGACAAGGTGTGTGACCAGATTTCCAACGCAGTGTTGGACGCTTGTCTAGCCAAAGATCCTAACAGTCACGTTGCCTGCGAGTGCTTTACGACGACTGGAATGGTTCTTGTTGGAGGAGAAATTTCCACCAAATTCAAGGAGCTGGACATCCAAACAATCGCGCGCGACGTTGCGCGCAAAATCGGCTACACAAACGCCGATTACGGGCTTGACGCCGACTCGATGGCGGTTTTGAACACCGTTCACACCCAGTCGCCCGACATAAACCAAGGCGTCGTAGGAAAGGGACTGGCCGAATTTAAAGGACAGCAGGGAGCCGGAGACCAAGGAATGATGTTCGGATTTGCCTGCAACGAAACCCCAGAACTTATGCCCGCGCCCGTAATGTACGCGCACAAACTTTTGCGCGCCGCTTCAAAAGCCCGCCATTCCAAGAAAATCGAATGGATGCGCCCAGACGCAAAAGCCCAGGTCACTTTGGAATACGAAGGCCACAAGCCCGTCCACATTGACACGGTTGTTCTTTCGCACCAGCACAACCCCGGCGTAAAATACAAGACAATCAAGGACGACTTGATCGAACAAATCATCAAGCCCGTTTTGGAGCCCACAGGCCTTTTGGACAAAAAGACCAAGTACTTCATCAACCCCACAGGCCAGTTCATCATCGGCGGCCCGCACGGAGACTCAGGCTTGACAGGCCGCAAAATTATCGTAGACACTTACGGCGGAATGGGCCGGCACGGCGGCGGAGCCTTTAGCGGAAAAGACCCGTCAAAGGTTGACCGCTCGGCGGCCTACATGGCCCGCTACATCGCCAAGAACATCGTAGCCGCCGGCCTTGCCGAACGTGCCGAAGTCGAGTTGGCTTACGCGATTGGCGTTCCCTTCCCGGTTTCGATTATGGTCGACACATTTGGAACAGGAAAAGTCGAAGACGCCGCAATCGCCAAAGCGGTTGAAAAAGTTTTTGACTGCACGCCTTCTGGAATCATCAAGACGCTGGACCTCAAAAAGCCGGTTTACGCCCCCACCGCTTCTTACGGACACTTTGGCCGCAAAGAATTTAGCTGGGAAAAGACGGATAAAAAGGAAGCGTTGAAGAAAGAAGCGGCGAAATAAACGGTTGCAAAACCAAAAACGAAAGTCGCCGCATAAGCCGCAACATTCGCGCTCGCAACCAAGCTCGCGCGAACAGCGGCACGGTCGACAAAACGGTCGCAAGACCATAAAACGCGGGGCCGCCCTAAAAGGTTTGCAAGACCTAAAGGGGCGGCTTTTTTTAGCGCGCCGTGTTAGTCGCGACAACCTTTTTCACATAAATGTCTATGCCGTCCACGGGATTGTAGCCATTCTCGCTGTCTTGAACAAAAACTTGAATCGAGCCAAAATCATTGTCCGTGATGGCGACTTCCGTGGCGGGATTGGTTGTGTAATCCAAATATTTTCCATAATTGGTTCCAAACTTTGTCTGCATAATCAAATTCGCGGCGTTTGGAGCGTTCACTGAAATTCTTCCCTGCGGGTGTCCGCCGATTTGCGTTCCAGACATAGGCTGAAGGACAAGCTCTTTTCCCGAGCCGGCGGAACAAGAAAATTCAATGTCCAAATATTTATAGTCCGACAAATCGACAACGGCATCCAGCGGCCAATACGCGGCGCGGCCGTTTGTGGTGACTTTTGTTCCCTCGCCGCCCTGAGCGTCATACAAAACCTTATCCACGGCCACCTGCGGAGCCGCCGCGCTCGCGTCTTGCCACGACTTTATGATTGACGCTACGCATTCAGGTTCCACCAAAGAGCAAGTCTTGCGGTTGATGGTGTTGGAGCCGGTTCCCCACTTGTTGTCCGCATCCCAATTTAAGATCGGAATGGAATATTTTCCGGCAAGGCTTGCAAGATAGCTAAAGCATTCCAGCCTGTCTTGGTATGTCACAACATAATCCGCTATAGGCTGATCAGTTTGCCAATCATAAGCCTTGCGATTTGCGCCGTATTCTCCTACGACCACAGGAATTCCCTGCGAAACAAATTTTTGGTTCAATTGTTCCATTTCAGACTTGATTGATTTTTTTGTAGTGTCGTTAAAGTGATGGGAATAATGGCCGGTGTTTCCGCCGTCAAGCGGATATATGTGAACAGTGACCATAAGCTTTCCGCTTGCGGAATCAGTCGGAAGCATTTCAAGGCCCAAGTCAAGCGCTGGTTGCAGTCCAGAGCACAGCGCGGGAATAATCACGCAGCGATTGGCGTTGTTTCCGCCGCTTGCGCGTATGACATTCAAAATCAACTGGTTGCAATCTTTTAAGAACTTGACATTAGCCTTGCATTCGTCGCAAGAGTTGGGATCCGGCGACCATTCGTGTTGATGGCCGATGTTTCTTGGCTCATTCAGCGTTTCAAATATAAGGCGCTCGTCATACTCGTTGTTAAAGGCCGCCGCTATTTGCTTCCAAATAGCTTCCAAAAATTTCTTTGACTCCGTCTCGTCGCCGCTTCTTATGATGTAGCCCGCAAAGCGCTGCAAGGGTTTTGAAATTTTTTCTTCATGTACGGAATGATGTTCATCCAAAATAACGTAATAACCTGCGTCAATCGCCCAGTTAACTATCTGCTTTACCCGCGCCATCCACTGCGGGTCAATCGTGTAGTTAGTGTCCACAAGATGGTTGAACCAGGTCACGGGAATTCTTATGGTCTTGTAGCCGTTTTGAATTCCAGTCTTTATGATTTGTTCGCTTGTCAGAACTTCTCCCCAAGCGGTTTCGGCGGAAAGGCCGTAGTTGCACGGATAATTTCCGTCACAAAAAGGATAATCAAGAGTGTTTCCAAGATTCCAGCCGCATTCCATTTTTTTGGCTATTTCAAGAGCCGAAACACTCGCGTTCAAAGCGACATCCGGCCTTGACTGAACTTGCGCGCCGCCGTCGGAAGAATTGGAGCACGAAGAAAAAAGAAAACCCAAAAACAAAAGAATTGCGATTACGAATAAATTTGTATTTTTCATAATACAGATTTTACATTCTTTTCCTTTATATGTATTGGGAGTTTAACTCCTTTTTTTTGGGAGCAGAGCTCCCTATAAACAAAAACATTTTTGCGCTATAATGGCGGCGATGAAAGCAAAATTATTATTTTTCATTACAGCCATATTTTTTTTCGCCGTTGCGCCCAACGCGCTTTTTGCAGCCCAAACGCAAGAATTGCCCAAAAAAGTTTTTGAGCTGTCAAACGAAATCTTTGAAACGGCGCAATCCGACGACGGCAACTGGCTTTTTGTAAACGCCGCGAGCGCCAGCGACGGCAAGAACCGCTTGTATTCATTTGACAAAAAGACCGGCGAAGCGCGCGTTTTGTTCGAACCTTTCCCCGACACTCAATTTCGTTTTGTCTACGGAATGCATTTTTGGCCAAAGACGCAAAAACTTTACTTTATGGTTCACAACGGAGAATGCATTGTAAACGGAACTAGAAACATATTTTTGCACGAAGGCCTTTACACGGCGCAAAAAGACCAAGATACAAATTATTCAGCGCTTGGCGTTTGGCGGCAAAGCGCTTTGGAAACCTGACTTATAAAAAATCTTTGGACAGCTTACATCGAAAATGCCGCGCGGCCAGACTTTGACGGATTTTTAAGCGCGCTTTATACATTCGCCGACCCTGGAACAAATCCAATCTTTATTTGGACAACAAAAAACGGCAAAGCGCTTTATGATAAACAAGCCCTTGAATGGATAATTCAAAATAAAAAGCAAAACGAATTTTTGAATCAAGCCGCGGACACTTCAATTTTTCCGCTTGAAAAATTTTTGCTTTGCCGCGACAAAAATGGAAACGTTTTGCAACAAAGCGCCGTGACAATACGCAAGCGCAATCCGTCAAACCACAAAAACGCAGGAATGATTTGGACCGAAACGACATTCGCCGAGGCAAACCAAAGTCTTTACTGCGTTTTAATGAAAGGCTCATTCAAGAAACAAGGAAACGCCGCGAACGAATGGACTTGGGATTATTCTTTGGTTTTCGAAATCAAAGACGACGAAAACGGAATAAGATTTTTTATTCCCGAACCACTAAAAAAAATCTCCGCCCTTACTTATTCCTTAAACTCAAGCGACCCGCTCCCAATAGAAGAGAGCGAAGACGGTCTTTTGATTCGCGACATTGACGCAAAAACAAAGTGGCTTTACAACGGAAGCGAACTTAAAGCCTTGTCAAAGTCGCCGCTCATATTCACGCGGCTAAATGACGAAGACTCCACAAGCGCTTGGCTTTTAAGAATTTGCGCTGGTCTTGTGTTCGTGATTTTATTTTTGCTCATCTTGTTTTATGAATTCTTGAAAGGCCGTTTTTCGGTTTCTTGGCAACGAAGAATCGCCTATCAAATTCAAGAGGAAGAAAAAAGCAAAATCTCGCGCGACATTCACGACTCAATAGTGCAAGACATACGCGCCATTCGCATTGAGGCGGAAATGCTCAAAGTTCAAGAGGGACAAGAGCAAAAGCGAAAGGATTTGTCCGAAAAAATCACGGACTGCATCGTCAAAATGCGGAACATTTGTTACGGCCTCGCGCCGGCGGAACTTTCGCTCCCGCAAAGCGATTCGCAAAAAATAAATTTACTTTCTATACTAAATTCGCTATGTGAACAATTCGAAACAAAGTCGCACATCAAGTGCGGACTTAACAGCGAAAGCGGCCTAAAAGAAATTCTTATTGAAAAAGAAAAATGCCAAAACATTGTCCGCATTGTCCAAGAGGCAATGGCCAACATAGAAAAACATTCCTACGCCACCGAGGCGCAAATTTTGGCGCGAACAGAAATTCAACAGAACAAAAATCTCTTAATTCTTTTTATCATCGACAACGGCCGCGGCTGCGACCTTGCAAAGATTAAGGCTGCGGCTAACTGGCGGACGCATTTTGGCTTGCGTCAAATGAAAGAGCGGGCAAAAACCATTGGAGCCGACATAAACTTTCGATCCGCTCCTGACGACGGAATGCAAATCAAGCTCAGCGTGGAGATTTAAGAATGAAAAAAACGCTTTATATTGTTGACGACCACAAAATGATGCAAAAAGGCGTAAAGGACTATTTGGAAGAAAATACCGACTGGGGCGTTCCGGTAACTTGCGCCACAAGCGAGGAATGCTTGCAAGCCCTAAAATCCGCCGGCGGCCTTAACGACCTTCCGCAAATAGTTATAGTAGACGTCCAACTTTTAAACGAAAACGGATTTGATTTGGCTCAAAAAATCGCGCAGGATTTTCCAAGCGTAAAATGCGTCATGTATTCGATGTATGACACTACCGGCTACATCTTGCAAGCCAAGGCCGCCGGCGTTCGCGGTTACATCAGCAAAGTCGCAAGCGAAGAGGAACTGGTCCGCTGTCTGGAAACGGTGCTTTCGGGCAAAGAATATTTTGAAGGCAAAGCGCTTGACTCTTTGGCAAAGATAGAAAAGGTCTCGCCGCTTTTGACACGACAAGAAAAACGCATATTGGAAAAACTTTTGCAGCAAAAAAGCAACGAACAAATCGCAGGCGAACTTTTTGTCAGCCTGCACACCATCGAAAATTACGTAAGCTACATTTACGACAAGCTTTGCGTCAAAAGCCGCGCCGAGCTTGAAGCAAACTTTTGACAAAAACCGCGAAGCGTGGTATTCTGTCACAAATGGAACTTTTGTCGCAAGCGGAAATTCGCAAGGTCTTTGAGCGGCTAAAAAAAGCCAATCCAAATCCACAGGCGGAACTGATTTACAAAAACGCCTACACTCTCCTAGTCAGCGTCGTGCTTTCGGCGCAAGCCACCGACAAAAGCGTAAACAAGGCCACCGAGCCGCTTTATAAAATCGCGGACACTCCAAAAAAAATGCTGGCCCTTGGCCAAAAAAAATTGGAATCTTACATCAAGTCCATCGGCCTTTACCGGAACAAGGCCGCGAACATAATCAAGCTTAGCGAACAGCTCATAGAAAATTTTGGCGGCCAAGTTCCCGACACGCGCGAGGAATTGATGACGCTCCCTGGCGTAGGACGCAAAACCGCAAACGTTGTCCTTAACGTAATTTTTGACAAGCCCACGATTCCCGTCGACACGCACTTGTTCCGCGTGTGTCCAAAAATCGGCTTGGCGCAAGGCGCGACCCCGCTTGAGGTGGAGCAAAGCCTTTTGGAGCGCGTTCCCAAAAAATACATGAAGGACGCTCACCACTGGCTTTTGCTGCACGGCCGCCACGTTTGCGTGGCGCGTTCCCCAAAATGCGGCGAGTGCGTCATCAAAGACCTTTGCAAAAAGAACGAACAGTGATATACTAGCGACAACATAAGGAGAAAAAAATGGACGACATCGTAGAAGCAAAAGACCATGTGGCGCAAGACTTGGACTGGGCTTTAAAGTCATTTATCAAATGGATCAAGGGCTTTGTCACTTGGGACAATTTTTTTAAGCTGCTGGGAATAATTATTATTCTCTTGGCGATGAAAATCGTTTACAAACTCATCGTGCGTTCAATTAAAAAAATTCCCGCCGCAAAGCTTCCGGCGCACCGCTCGATGGTGCTTCTAAAATTCCTAAAGTACATTTATTACGCCGTTGTGATAATGTTCTTTTTGAGTTTGTTCGGAATCAAGCTAAGCGCGATATGGGGAGCTGCTGGTGTGGCCGGTATCGCGATAGCCTTTGCCGCGCAAACTTCGGTGAGCAACATCATATCAGGAATTTTTGTCATCGCCGAAAAGTCTCTCAAAATCGGAGACCTCATCAACGTAGCCGGCGAAACTGGAATCGTAGACACAATCAGCTTGCTAAGCGTCCGCGTGCATACGTTGGACAACCAAATGATTCGCATTCCAAACTCTACAATCATAAACTCAACTTTGCGCAACACAAGCTTCTTTGACAAGCGCCGCTTGGACGTAAAAGTTTCGGTCGCCTACGAAACCGACATGCAAAAAGCGCTGGACACTTTGGCCAAAGCCCCGCAATACTGCAAGTGCGACTTGCAAGACCCCCAGCCGCTTGTTTGGTTTGACGGCTTTGGCGAGAGCGGAATAAACATGACGCTGGCCGTTTGGTTCAAGAGCGCGGACTTTTTGAGCGCAAAGAACCAAACCTTTGTGGCGATAAAGCGCGTCTTTGACGAAGCCGGAATCGACATTCCCTACAACAAGCTTGACGTTAAAATTTACGACGGCCCGACTCTGCCTTTAGCGGAAACCGCGGCCAAGGCAAAAAAATCCGCACCTGCAACAAAAGCGGCAGCCGACAAAAAAAGCCTTGCAAAAAAAAACGCGGCAAAGACAAAAGCCCGATCAAAGGCCGCCAAGGAATTGATTGAATCCGAAAGCTCCAAGGAATACGACCCCGACGACGAACACTAGGAACGAGTCAAGGCACGCTTCGCTTAAAGCCTTGACTCGTTCCTTTTCGCGGTTGCTAAACGATTATCAACCGCGAATAGTCAACAAGTCAAAGAGTTTTTGCTTGACGCCAAACGCCGCCAAAAGAGCGGCGTTTTTTTGTTGCCCGCCGGATTGTTCGCCAGACTGAGACTGCGCGGCGGACAGCGAAGAATTGTCGCAAGCCAAAGAAGCGCCGCCTTGCCCGCCCTTTAACGTTGCGCGAATCATAAGATTTTTGGGCGTGCCTTCCATATCGATAAATTCCAAAACTTGAACGTTGTAGCCCCGCTCTTCCAAAAGCTCGGCGCGAACAGCGTCGGTCATAAGGGCCGAAAAGCGCTCGCGCAAAATTCCATGCTTTAACAGAGCGGCGAATTGCGCGTTGCTGTCCTTGCGCAACTGCGAATTGATTTCGCGCTGGCAGCAGGGAACGCTCAAAATCGCCTTGGCTTTTTGTTCCACCGCAAAGGCAAGCGCGTAGTCTGTTGCCGTATCGCAGGCGTGCAAGGTTATCACAATGTCGGGCGAAATTCCTTTGTAAGATGCGATGTCGCCGCAAACAAAATTCATGTTGCTTATGCCAAGGCGGCGCGCAAGGTCGGCGCAAGAATCAACGACATCTTTTTTTAAATCAACGCCGGTAATTTGGCAGGGAATCTTTTTGACGCGCTCCAAAAAGTATTGGACGGCAAAAGTCAAGTAGGACTTGCCAGAGCCAAAGTCAAGGATTTGCAAAGGCGCGCCGACTTCTTGGGCTTGCAAAGGCGCTTGCGACACGGCGGGCAAAACGTCGTCCAGCAGTTCCACAAAGCGGTTTATTTGGCGGAACTTGTCGTACTTTGCGGCGACAACTTTTCCCGCGTCGGTCATTACGCCAAGCGCCTGCAAAAAAGGAACGGGCTCGCCTTCTTTTATGATGTAATTTTTGGAACGGTTGAAGGCGCCACCATTATGGTCTTGCGAAAAGTCGCGGGCGGCCGCGGCGCTTAAGGGCTTTACAAATTTTTCCTTGTCAGACGACAGGTTTAGCGGCTTTTCCAGGCGGCTTGTCTTTCCTTTTTTGTTGGTCAAAAAAGTTATCTCTTTGTCTTCTGTCCGTTCCACGCAATTTTTAAAGGCCGGGCCAACGTTCGCGCTTAAAAATTCCTCCAGCTCCCCCTCTGAAAAATTTTTGTGAAAGCTTTGCTTGTCAGTGAAGAATTCGGCAAAATACGGCTTATCCGTTCCGCCCTTAAAGCGAATTTTCACCCGCTCGTATTTTTTTCCAAGAAGGGCCTCAACTTGGCCGGTAGGCTTTGAAAGGGTTGCGGACAGAATCATAGCGCAACTATACCATTGTGTCGCGCGACTTGTCAACAAAGGCGAAAAATGATATAATGGATTTTATGGCTAAAACTTTTGTCTTTGTAAATCAAAAAGGCGGCGTCGGAAAGACGACCTCCGCAATCAATATCGGCGCTTACATCGCTCTGGCAAAAAAGAAGGTTCTTCTGGTTGACTTTGACTCGCAGGGAAACATGTCCAGCGGCGTTGGCGTTTCAAAAGACAAGCCTACAATTTACGAACTTTTGAGCGGCGAATGCGACGCCAAGGACGCGGTCAAAAAGACTTGCATTCCCACTTTGGACGCGATAAGCGCCAGCCTTGACCTTTCGGGAGCGGCCATCGAATTGGTCGACCAAAAGCGCCGCGAATACTTTTTAAAGGACGCCTTGGAGCCGTTGCAGGACAAGTACGACTACATTTTGATTGACTGTCCGCCGTCTTTGGGCATTTTGACATTGAACGGCTTGGCGGCCGCCGACGCGGTTTTGATTCCGATGCAGTGCGAATACTTTGCTTTGGAAGGAATCACCCTCTTGCTCCAGACTGTAAAGAAAGTGCAAAAGTCAATCAACACTAGCCTTACCATCGGCGGAATTTTCTTTACGATGTACGACTCGCGCACAAGATTGGCCCAAGACGTTGTTGTCCAAGTCAAGTCATATTTTAAGGACGTGGTTTTCAACACGATAATTCCCCGCAACGTTCGCCTAAGCGAAGCGCCTTCGCACGGACTTCCGGTTTGCAAGTACGACCCCGAATGCGTCGGCGCCAAGAGCTACCAAAAATTGGCGGAGGAGGTAATCCACCGTGGCTAAAAGAAAGACAGGCCTTGGACGCGGCCTTAACGCGCTGATGGGCGACGCTGAGCGCCAGACAGAAGACGAACAGGCGCACATTGAATACGAGCCTCCTGTTGACGAAATAGAGTCCGCTCCAAAAGCCTTTGCAAAAAGAGGCGGCGCAAAAAACGCCAACCTCCCCGATTCAATAGAAACTGACGACAACGGAACTCTTTGGATTGACCCTGATTTGCTAAAGCCAAACCCGCACCAGCCCCGCCAAATTTTTGACGAGAGCCAGTTAAAGGAACTTTCCGACTCAATCGCCGAGCACGGAATCGTTCAGCCCATCGTAATAGAAGACGCGGGCGACGGAAGCTTTTACATCATCGCGGGAGAACGAAGAACTCGCGCCGCAAAATTGGCCGGCCTTAAAAAAGTTCCCGTCCAGCTGCGCAAATTTAACGACGAAAAAAAGCTTGAAGTGGCGCTGATCGAAAACATTCAGCGCGCCGACCTTAACCCGATAGAAGAGGCGCAGGCCTACTACAACCTTATGAAAATCGGCGGCCTCAACCAAGACGAGGTTGCCCAAAAAGTCGGCAAGGGCCGCCCGACCGTGGCCAACGCGCTGCGACTTTTAAAATTACCCGAAGACATGCAAAACTCATTGATCGTAGGACAAATCACAAGCGGCCACGCCCGCGCTCTTTTGTCGGTTGTCAACCCGGCCGACCAGCGCGTCTTGTTCGGAAAAATCATCGGAAGCAACTTGTCGGTTCGCCAAGCCGAAGCGCAAGCGGCGGCCTTTAACGACGGAGGCCGCGCCACAAAGAAAGACGGCAAAAAAGACGGCGCCCGAGTCCGCGACCCCGACATCATCTCAATCGAGCAAAAGTTTATGGAAACGCTCGGCACAAAAGTTTCGCTTAACGGAAGCTTGGAAAAGGGCCAGCTTGTAATCGACTACTTTAGCCGCGCGGACTTGGACAGACTTTACCAAGCGATCATTAAGGAATAAATTTACAACAAGGGAGCGCCGCATGATTTTTACGACGGAATTTTCCCCGCTGCTTGAAGAATTTGACAACAACGAAAATCTTACGATGGCGGCGATTCTAAAATATTTTGAAAACGCCGGAAGCCGCCATTCCGACCAAGCCGGCGACTCCGCCATCAAGGTCAGCGAAACGCTCGGCGTAGCCTGGGTCTTGACCGACTGGAAAGTTTGCGTCACGGACTTTCCGCGCTACGGACAAAAAATCAAAGTAGAGACTTGGAGCGAAGGCTTGACCTCGCCTTTTGGAACGTCGCGCAACTATTACTTGTACGCCGACCAAAAACTTTGCGCGGAAGGAACCAGCAAATGGGTTCGCTTTGACCTAAAGGCAGGACGGCCTATGAAGGTTGAGGCGGACTTGTTGGACCGCTACGGCCCCGAGCCAGGCAAGCAAGTTTTTGGCGGCGAAAAACTTGCCAAGATTTCTGTCCCCGAATCTTTTGACAGCGAAACAAAAATCGCCTTGCGCAAAAGCGACTTTGACTTTAACCATCACGTCCACAACCTAAACTACTACGACTTTGCGCTGGAAGTTTTGCCCCAAGACGCGCTCAAATCCGCGGCGCTTAAGAATGTACGGATTACCTACAAAGCCGCGTTAAAGGAAGGCGACGGAGCGGTCGCAAAATGCGCGAGCGTAGAAGCAAGCGCGGACACTTCGAACAATTCCGGCGCAAAATATGTCGCGGCAATTTATTCCGACGCGTGCGCGCTGGCTTGCGCGGTGGAGTTGTGGTAGCCGCTCGCATCTTTTCATGGGCCCCTTCACTCCCCTTCCAGCGGGGCCGTGAACTGAACGCTGCGCTCGGTGGCAAGGCCGTCAAATTTTATCGTGTAGCAAAAAGCCTTTTCGTTGACCAAGACAATAGTGCCCGCGCCAAAAACTTTGTGGCGGACGCGGTCGCCTTTTTTAAAGCGGGTGGCGGCGGCCTTTAGGCGGCCTTCGTCGTACTTGATTATTTTTTGCGACTCATCGACAAGGCGTTTGTCGAGCGGCGCTTCGATGTCAAAATTTTTCATGCCTTCGCCCGCGGCTTCAAAGACAAAGCGGCTTGGATATTTAAAGATTCCGTCGTTGGCCTTGCCTTCAGCGTCGGTGATAAAAAGGCCGTCCTTGGCGCGGGTCATGGCCACGTACGCGATGCGCCGCTCTTCTTCCATGTCCTCGGGCGTTTGGACTTTGCAGCTGGGGAACACGCCTTCGTTCATTCCGCACAAAAAGACGTATTTAAATTCCATTCCTTTGGCGGCGTGAATCGTGAGCATTTTGACGGCGTCCTTTTTGTCCTCGCGGTCCAAGTCGGTGAATAGGGCGGCGCGGCGCAAAAAGTCTTCAAGGCTTGCATCGTCGTCAAAGCCCGCTTGGTTTACCGCGCGCTTGAACTCGGCGGCGTTATCCAGCCGGTCTTGGTCGGCCTCCAAGCGCAAAAAGGCTTCATAGCCGCTTTTGTCCAACACGGACTGCAAGACGCTTCCCAGCTTGCTTGTGCCAGAGCCGACCGTATAGACGTAAGAGTTTTGGTCGCTCAAAAGCGCGCGGCTTTCTTCTATCGCGTCAACGTAGTTTTGCGCCTTGGTTCCGGCAAAAATCGGGTCGGCGTTTTTCAGCATTTCTTTTAGCGCTTGGTATGCGGAACAGTCATGCGCGTCGGAATATTCTTTTATCGCGGCGATTTTGTTCTTTCCGATTTTGCGGCTTGGAAGGTTTACCGTGCGGTAAAACGAAACGTCGTCCGCCGCCGTCAACATTCGCAGGTAGCTTATCATGTCCTTGATTTCGCGGCGGCCGTAAAATTCCGTTCCGGCAAGAATGCGGTAGGGAATGTCGTTTTTGATGAAGGCCTCCTCCAGCGCGCGCGAAAGGTAGTGCGCCCGGTAAAGAATGGCCACGTCGCGCAAAGCGGGAACGGTTGCAAGACCTTGACTGGGCGCGGCTTTTTTGGCTTGCGAACGCTTTTTGCTTAAGCCGCACAGCTCCTTAATCTTCTTGCAAATCCATTTCGCCTCGTCCTCGTCGCTGGAAGCGTGAAAGTAAAGGGGCTTGGGGCCGGATTTTTTTACCGGCTTGAGTTCCTTGGGATAGCGGACAGTGTTATGCTCAATCAACGAATTTGCCGCGCGCAAAATCTGCGGCGTGGAGCGGTAGTTCTTGCAAAGCAAAATCGTCTTTGCGTCCTTGTACTTTTTGTCAAAGTCCAAAATCAACTTGACGTGGCTTCCCCGCCAAGAGTAAATCGTTTGGTCGCTGTCGCCCACGATAAAAAGATTTTTGTGCTTGCGGCTTAGGATTTGCGCGATTGAATATTGCTTTGCGCTCACGTCCTGGAACTCGTCCACCATCACATACTGAATTCTGTCCTGCCACTTTTTTGCCACATCGGGGAACTTTTCCAAAATGTATACGGCGAAATTTATCAAGTCGTTAAAGTCAACGCCAAAACATTTTTTTTGCTCGTACAAAAAGCGCAAAAAGATTTCTTGATTGCGCTCGATTCCTTTGGCCAAAAACTTTTCCTTAAGCTCGTCGTTGTTCAGCTTGTAAAAATAATCGATGTAAGTGTCGGCCTGCAATTTTTTGGCTTCCAGCACTTCGTCGATTTTTTGCTGAATCGTCGCTTCCTTTAAGGTCAAGCCCATGTCGGCAAAAATGCGCAAAAGCATCGCGCGCCAGTCTTCCTTGTCCAGCACGACAAAGTCTTTGGGGAAATTTATTTTGTTTATGTCTTCGTGAAGAAGCAGCGCGCAAAAAGCGTGAAAGGT
>JAFZLA010000077.1 GCA_017551705.1 Treponema sp. | reverse complement strand
GCTCTCAAGGCCTTGACTCGGCAAAACCTCGAGAGCGCGCCATCAGCATTATTTCTTGTCCTTGGCTGCGGCTGCGGCGTCGTGCTCAGCCTTGTGCTCGGCCTTGATCTCCGCTTCCTTTTGGGCGGCGGCGGCGTCAGCGCGGGCATTGCGGGCAGCGACGGCGGCGGCAACGGCTCCACCAACAAGCTGCTTAACCTTGGCTTTTTTGCCAATCTTTTCGCGGATGTAGTAAAGCTTGGCGCGGCGAACTTTGCCGGGGCGAACAACTTCTACCTTTACGATGCGGGGAGAGTTGATCGGGAACACGCGCTCCACTCCAACGCCAAAAGAAGTCTTTCGGACAGTGAATGTGCGGCGGGCGCCGGCGTTCTTCATGCAAATAACGAGGCCTTCAAAAACCTGAATGCGCTCCGTCTTTCCTTCGATAATCTTAAAGTAAACCTTTACGGTGTCGCCAACGTTAAAGGCTTGGGCTCCAGGACGCTTTTGTCCTTCTTCAATAGTCTTAATTAAGTCCATCATTTTCTCCGTTTAGGATTATGCTTTTTATAAGCAAAACCCGTTATTTCCTCAATCATCTGTTCTGCCTCTGCAGTGAGCGAACCGTTCTTTCTTGCCTCGGCTATCAAATCGGGCCGATTCATGAAAGTTTTTTCAAGACGCTTTTGCAGACGCCACTTTCGGATCTTTTCATGGTTTCCGCTCGTCAAAACTTGCGGAACTTCCATTCCCTTGTACACAGGCGGCCTGGTGTATTGCGGGTACTCCAAAAGCGAGTCGGTGTAGCTTTCTTCGTCAAGCGACTCAGAAGAAATCACGCCGTCAATCAATCGATACACGGTATCGATGACCACAAGCGCGGCAACTTCGCCGCTGGACATCACGTAGTCTCCAACGCTAATTTCGTCGTCGACATATTCGTCGATAATCCGCTGGTCGATTCCTTCGTACCGGCCGCAAATTATCACAAGCTCTTTTTCCCGGCTCAATTCTTGCGCTTTCTTTTGCGTAAAGGGCTTTCCGCTGGGAGTCACGTAAATAACGCGGCGATCCTTTTTGTAAGCCTTAACGCTGTCCAGCGCTTCTCCAAGGGGCTCGGCCAACATAAGCTGTCCGGCTCCTCCGCCATACGGACTGTCATCACAAGTTCTGTGTTTGTCATGGGCAAAATCCCTGACATTCACCAAATCGTAGGCAATAATTTCCTTTTCAACCGCTTTCGCCATGATTGAGGCTTCAAAAAAAGCGCGCGGAATCTCAGGAAATAAGGTCAGCACAGTAAATTTCATGGACTTACTCCAGAATCCAGAGGTGCATCAGTTGAACTGTCTTAGCTTCAACGTCAACCTTTCCAACGTGCGTGTCATTGAACGGAACTAAAACCGTTCTAGGCTTTCCGCTAGAAGTTTTTTTGACGCTGTCGTCAAGCAAGCCGCAACTCTCGGAAAGAACAACCTCCAACAGGTCGCCCGCCCCGCCTTCCAATACGTCTGTGATTGAACCTATAACTACAGGCGCAACCTCATTTGCCAATCCGTTCTCGTAGTAAACTAGAGAGCAATTCTTTAGATCCTCAATCAACCATTCGCCATCTTTAGGCTGAACGGCATTCTCGCGGGAAACGCGAAGCTCGGCGCCGTTAAGTTTTCTCGCCGCTTCTGGAGAATCAACTCCCGCCAATTTCATGTAAAAGGCGTTTTGGGAACCGTCGACGCGCTCCACTTTGTAAAGCGTTGTCTCGCCCTTTTGCCTCAAAGCCACTTCCTTTAACTGAGCGATGTGCTCATAACGGCCGGAAGCGCTCTCAATTTTAAATTCGCCCGAAAGTCCGTGAGGGCCTCGAACAAAAGCCACAGTCAAATCCATCGGCGCTATCAGTCCAGAATTTCAAGGCTGTATCGCTTGCCGTCTTTGTTAACCGTCGCGCCCAAAACTGTGCGCAAGGCCTTAGCAATGCGGCCGTACTTGCCGATTACTTTTCCAATGTCGCTGTCGGCAACCTTCAACTCCAAAACAGGGCCGCGTTCGCCTTCAGTTTCATTCACAGAAACCGCGTCCGGATTATCGACCAATGATTTTGCGATGTATTCAATCAGGTCTTTTTCCATTTACGATTCCTACTTTGACTGACCGTTGCGGGCCAGGCCTTTTTTGTTGAAGATTCTAGCCACTGTGTCAGTAGGCTGAGCGCCGACGCTAAGCCAATACTTGGCGCGGTCTTCTTTGAAAGCGATTTGTTTGTCCGCGACTTCGATGGGCTGGTAAATGCCAATCTCTTCGATAGTCTTGCCGTCACGGGGCTTTCTTGCGTCCATCACGACGATGCGGTAGCAGGGCCTTTTGGCCGCGCCAAATCTCTTAAGTCTGATTTTGACCACCTTATACCTCCATATAGAACTCTCGCCCGAACTGAGGCCAAGTTCTAATTTAGACAATAATACACTATACAGTGTGAGAAGTTATTATAATGAATTGAAAAACTTTAATCAATAGTAAGACAGACAAAAAAAAACGAAAACGAGGCGCGAAGGGGCATAAAAAAAAACGCCCGGCGGGCGGGCGTTTTGGGCGGCTTGACCGTTCCTAGAGGGTGCGGGCCAGGCGCATGCCTAGGTAGAAGTTGCTAAAGTCGGCCGGATCCCAGTTGCGGTTGGTTATTTCGTAGTACATTGTGTCGGTTCCGGCATAACCGCCGCCGCGGTTGGCGCACTTTCCGTTTGTGGCTTTTAGGTCGTTGCACCATTCCCAAACGTTGCCGCTCATGTCGTATATGCCAAGCTCGTTGGGCTTTTTCTTGCCCACCTCGCGGGTTTTGTTTTCGCTGTTAAAGTAGTACCAGGCAACCTCGTTGACGTCGTCGCTGCCCGAATACATGTAGCTGGCAAGCTGGCTTCCGCCGCCGGCCGCCAATTCCCATTCAGCCTGGGTGGGAAGCCTGTAGCCGGTCTTGGTCAAGTCGCAAGTGACCGTGGCGCTGACAATTTTTCCGCTGCCGTCCCGCTTTACGTCGTTAATTGTGTAGCATTGGGCGGCGGCGCCTAAAGTCTGGGCCGTAAGCTGGTTGCAAAAGAAAACCGCGTCGTACCAAGTGATGTTTTCTACCGGTCGGCGGCCTTGAACCTCGCCAGGAGCGGCGGATCCCTTGAACGAACTTGGATTTGAGCCCATCACGCTGTTATACAAGTCCTGGGTAACTTCAAATTTGCTGATTGAAAAGCTGCGAATAGTTTGCGAACCGATAGTTCCCGCAAAATTATTGACCTGAACCGTCTTTCCCGCGGGCACTACAGTGACAAAATCTTGGGCGACAGTTGAAGCGCTGGGAACCGCAAAAGCGAACAAACTTTCGGCAGCAAACAAGGCGCATAAACAAAATGACTTTGCTTTCATTGCCATTCTCCTATAAAAAAGTCCAACTCACTTATCCCCATATTTTAAATCATTATGATTATAGCGCTTTATCAATAAAAAAGCAAGGTTTTTTATCTTCTTTTTTTTTGTTGAAATTTTGAACAAAGCGCGCTAAAATAAGGCTATATTTTGGAGGAATTTATGGTAAAAGAAGCCGGCTACAAGCCGTTGGATATGAAAACATGGGCCAGAACCCCCTACTACAACTATTACGCCCACGGCTCAAAGGGAATGTGCGCGGTAACCGCCAATTTGGACATTTCGGCCTTGGCCAAAAAAGCCGGAATGGACAACATCTACATTCCGCTCCTTTACGCCATCACAAAGGTGATCAACGCCCACAAGGAATTCCGCGTCGGCTACTGCAAGGAAAACGGCGAATTGATGGTTTGGGACTACGTTTCGCCCATCCACCGCGTTTTCCACCCCGACACTGAGACATTTACCCGCATTTGCACCGAATGGAAGGAAGACTACAAGGCCTTTGCCAAGGGAGCCGCGGCCGACATAGCCAACGGCGAAAAATGCGCCACCCTCAACGCCGACGAATTTCCCGACAGCGTTTTTGAAGTGTCGTACGTTCCGTGGCTGCACTACAGCTCGGTAAACATGAAGATGTCCGAAAGCGGAAAGTATTTGGCCCCGATCGTGACCATAGGAAAGGCTTTGGAAGTCAACGGCGTCACTGAGATTCCGCTGACAATGCAAATCAGCCACGCTGTCGCCGACGGCTTCCACATCGCGCGCTTCTTTGACGACGTCAAAAAAGAGTCCGAAGCGCTGGCCGCGTCCCTCTAATTCAAAAATAAAAAAAAAACGCTCCGAAAGGAGCGTTTTTTTGTCTCTAACTATTTAAGGACGGCGCTGATGCGCTCCAAAACCTTCTTGCGGTCAAGCGGCTTGATGATGTAGTTCTTGGCTCCAAGAAGCAATGATTTTTTGACCAACTCTTCCTTTCCAAGAGCGCTGACCATAACGACCTTTGCGTTCTTGTCAAAGGCCATGATCTGCTCAAGGGCGGTGATTCCGTCCATGCGAGGCATTGTGATGTCCATCGTTACGATGTCAACGTTGGGGCACAATTCCTTGTATTTATCGACGCCTTCTTTTCCGTCGCCCGCTGTGGCCACAACTTCGTAGCCTTCGCTCGCGAGAATCTGGCCCAGCTGTTTTGCGACGAACATTGAATCGTCTACAACCAAGACGCGGAATTTAGATCCGTCGTCCTTTGTTCCTTCAGGGGGACGCTCGTTAATTGCAGGAAAATCGCCTTTTGTTTTCATATTATCTTCTCCCTTTAAACCTTATTCAGCGCGCTCGCGAATAGCGACGTTCAATTCAATTTCACCGCACTCAGAAATGAGAGGAACAATCAAGGCCTCGACATTTTGAGCGGAACCCGGCAAAGCCGCAATTTCCATCTTTTCGCCGGCAAACAACGTTGGCGGCGTCAAGTCAAACTTAAATCCAAGCTCATGGAGCTTTGTAACAGCCTGAGCCGTGATCAAGTTGGCCAACTCGCTGATTGTAGCCTTGGCCAAATCGTCAAACTCAGTAAGAGTTTCGCCGTTCATCTTGGAAGCCAGGTTAAGGGCCGTCTCAAAGGTCATGTCAAAAAGCACGCGTCCTTCGACATCGCCAGCCAAACCTACAAGCGCGGCAACGCCCATAACAGGCATCGCGACTGATTTGAGAGACAATTCTCCGCGCTTTACTTCCGCTCCTCCAAGAACTTCCTTAAGAACCCTGTATGAAGTTTCTACAAACGGATTGATATACTCAACTCTCATGCAATTCTCCTTATATTGCTATTGTTTGCTATAATACGTCAATGAACCCTGGGTCTTTTCGCCCCAGCTCAAACCAGAACCAACGCTTTCGTTTTCTCCCAAGAACAAGATTCCGTTGCCTTTGAGCTTTTCCTCAAAGTCAGTCAGAACCGTCTTTTGTCCCTCGGGCGGAATCAACGAAAGCACGTCCCGAGCAAATATAATGTCTGTCATGGGCAACGCGTTGGCGTTGTTTATATCATGATACTCAAACATTATAATATCTTTTATTTCTTGTGTAAAGGTGTATTCGCCCGTTACGCTCTTTTGAACGTAGGGAGCGAGCCAGCCTCCAGCCTCCGCGTCCGAAACAGTAATCAAGGGAGCGTTGGCTATGTTGAGCAAATCCGTCTCGTGCGCGTAAATGCGAATTCTTGACTGCGGGTAGCGTTTTTTGAGAACGCAAGCCAAGGAGAAAGCCTCCTGGCCCTTTCCGCATCCGGGGTTCCAAACCAAGACTTGCTTGGCGGCGTTGTCCGGCAAAATATTGTAAACAGCGTCGGCGTATTCCTTTGTCCAAAAAACTCCGGTGTTGCTTGACCAGAAGGGCTTGAGGAACTCGTCCGCGTCAGAAGCCGCCGCAAACTGCACCGCGGCGCCCCGGCTTTCTTTCCATTCGGAATAGCGGTTGTCAAACCAAGACTTGTTGAGCTCGGTGACATAGAATTTTTTGAATTCCTTAAGGCCGTCAATGACAAATTTTTTGTCCGAATCGTCGGCGACAGGCGCTTGCTCTGCTGCGGCGGGCTGTCCGGCAGGAGCGGCGGCCGCGGCTTGAGCGGGCTTTTCGGGAACGTCGCCCGAGCGCTCGTCGATGTCGTCGTCAGGATTTTTGGCAGGCGCCGCTTTTTGCGTTTCCTGTCCTTGCGCGGCGGACTCTTCTTTTGGCTGCTCAAAATTTTGGGCTTGAGCGGCGCGGTTGTCCGCCTCGGACTCTTTGCCAAAGATTCTGGCAATGTCAAGCAAGACGTAAAGGTGGTCGCGCGCCTCAACAATTCCGTAAATGAACTTGATGTTGATGTCGCCAAAAAGCGGGTGCGGCGGCTGTATCGAAGACTTTTGGATTCCTACGATGCCTTCGATTTGGTCGACCACAATTCCAAAGACATGGTCTTCCAAAGAGATTATCAAAAGGTTCTCGACGCTGTCCGGCTTTCTTGGAGGAACTTCGATGTTGAAAAATTTGCGCAAGTCGATGATTGGAATAATCTCGCCGCGCAAATTGTAAACGCCCAAAACAAATGGCACTGTGTTGGGAACGTAAGTAAAGCGGCTGGCTTTTACGATTTCCTTGACGTGCATGATGTCGATGGCGTAGTCTTTTCCGGCAAGGGTAAAGGCCGCCATTCTAAAGTCAAAGAGGGCGACTGACTCGCGCTCTTCGTCGTCATATCCACGCTCAGTGTTGTCTGTTTGGCTGTTGATCGCTACTGCTGTATCTTCCATAAGCTACGCCCTTTTTTCGTTAAGCTGTTGCGCGTCTTTTTCCTGCCGAACTCCAAGTTCAAGCAGCTGGCTGACATCGATGATCAAAGAAACCGAACCGTCGCCCAAGATTGAGGCTCCGGCGATTCCCGGCGAATTTGTGAACTGATCGCGCAAGGCCTTGATTACCACGTCTTCCTCGCCGATCAAAGAATCGACCATAACGCCGATTTTCTTTTCTTGCGTTCCGACGATGACAACAAAGCAGTAGTCGCTTGTGTTGGAGCTCTTGATGTGGAAGAGGCGGCTCAAGCGCAAAATGCTTATGACTTCGTCGCGAACGTTCAAAACTTCGTAATTGTCGATTGTGTTGATTTCTTCTTTGCGTACGCGCTGACTCTCGATGACCGAAGTGATCGGGATTGAGTAAACCTGCGTTCCGACGCGGACCAAAAGGCCCTGGATGATCGCCAAGGTAAGCGGAAGCTTGATTGTAAAGGTTGTTCCCTTGCCCGCTCCCGAAGAAACGGAAACCGTTCCCTTGAGCTTTTCGATCATTGTGCGCACAACGTCCAAGCCTACGCCGCGTCCCGAAACGTTGGAGATTTTGTCCGCGGTTGAGAAGCCCGGCATAAAGATGAGGTTGTAGGCCTCTTGGTCGGTAAGCAATTTGTTGGGATGAACGAGGCCCTTGCTGATGGCCTTGTTGCGAACCTTTTCTACGTTGATGCCGGCTCCGTCGTCGGCGATTTCGATTACAATTTGGTTGCCTTCGTTGGCGGCCTTTAGGAGCAAAGTGCCCGTCTCGGGCTTGCCTGCCGCGGCGCGAACGCTGGGGTCCTCGATTCCGTGGTCTACTGAGTTGCGTACGCAGTGCATGATCGGGTCAAGCAAATCGTCGACGACAGTCTTGTCCAACTCGGTGTCTTCGCCTTCCATGACCAACTCGATTTTTTTCTTGAGGTCGCGCTGCAAGTCGCGCACGACGCGGGGAAAACGGTTGAAGATTTGCGAAATGGGAACCATGCGGGTTTTCATTACGCCTTCCTGCAACTCGCCTACGATTTGGCCGAGGTTTTGCGTTGAGCCGCGGAACTTTACGTTGAGGTCCTTCAATGTCGAAGTGAAGGGGTCAAAGTAATTTACCAAGTCGCCGTATTCTTGAACAATCTTTGACTTGACGTCCTTTGCGGGAACGCCGTTCTGCATGTCCTTAAGGTATTCGGGAAGCTGCTCAAAGAGGCGGCGGAATTTTTCTCTAAAGCCTGCCATGCACGACATCATCTGAAGCTGCATGTCGTTCATCTGCATGGCGTACTGGTTGAAAGCCGCCTTGATGATGACGGTCTCAGAAACAAGGTTAAGAAGATAGTCGATGCGCTTTGAGTCTACGCGCAAAACCGCGTTTTGCTGTATGGCCTGGGTCGGCTTTGCGGGAGCCTTTGCAGGGGCGGCCTTTGCGGGAGCCTCTTCTTTTGCGGCAGGCGCTTCTTGGGCCGGAGCGGCAGGCTCGGCTGCAGGAGCGGCCGGAGCCGCGGAAGCCTCTTGTACAGGAGCGGCGGCAGGAGCCGGAGCGGGAGCGGCCGCTTGCGCGGCAGGAGCGCCGGCTGTAGGTCCTTTTACAGGCTGGCAGTCAGTGCTCAAAGTTACGTCGCTAAGGAAGGCCACGTCTTCGATGGCGCTGGGCTCTTGGTCAGAGGCCAAGTAGTAAACTACCTGCGGATAAAATTCGTCTTCGTAAAGGGCGTCAAAATCAGGAACGGTCTTGAGAACTGTTCCGCACGCCTTGAGCGCGGCGAACACTTGGATGCCGCCGACTGAGTTCATCGGATTGTTTTCGTCAAAGCGAACGTCGACGCTGTAAAGTTTTTGCGCGCCTTGCAAGCCTTCTTTAAGCTCGTTGTAGTCGTCGGCGCTGAGGGGCGGAAGTCCTGAAGCGGCGGCTGGAGCGGCCGCAGGCTCGGGAGCCGGCGGCGGCGGAGCGGCGGCTTGAG
>JAFZLA010000076.1 GCA_017551705.1 Treponema sp. | reverse complement strand
ATCACGATCACCCCCGGCGAGCGCATGGCCGTGCTCAAGCAGGACCACTTTGCCTTTGACTCGTTCAGCGTAAAGGACACTGTGATGCAAGGCCACCCAAAGCTTTACGAGACCGCCAAGGCGCGTGAAGCCATTTACGAAAAGGCCGACTTTACCGAAGAAGACGGAAACAAGGCCGCCGAATTGGAAGCGGAGTTCAGCGAGATGGGCGGCTGGGAAGCGGAGAACCAAATCGAGCAAATGCTGTCCGGCCTTGGCTTGGAAGAAGAATTCCACGACAAGATGATGAGCGACTTGGACGAAAGCCAAAAAGTCCGCGTCTTGTTGGCGCAGGCGCTTTTTGGCAACCCCGACATTTTGCTTTTGGACGAACCTACAAACGGCTTGGACTTGGAATCTATTTCTTGGCTTGAAAACTTTTTGATGGAGTTTCCAAACATCGTAATCGTCGTGAGCCACGACCGCCACTTTTTGAACGCGGTTTGCACTTACATTTGCGACATCGACTACGGCAAGATAAGCCAGTTCACCGGCAACTACGACTTCTGGTACCAAATGAGCCAAGTTTTGCAGCGCCAGGCCAAGGACCAGGCAAAGAAGCGCGAAGACAAGATGAACGAGCTCAAGGCCTTTATCCAGCGCTTTGCCTCAAACGTTTCCAAGGCCGGCCAGGCTTCAAGCCGCAAGCGCGTTTTGGAAAAGTTGGAGTTGGAGGAGCTTCCTGTAACAAGCAGAAAATTTCCTTACGTCAACTTTCGCCCCGACCGCGAGATTGGCAACAACGTTTTGGAAGTCAAGAGCCTCAACTTTACCGAAGACGGAGGCGAGCTGCTCAAAGATTTTTCTTTGATGGTAAACCGCACCGACAAAATCGCCTTTGTTGGAATCGAGCACAATTCCATCAGCGCGCTTTTTGACATCATAAGCGGCGTAAAAAAGGCCGACAGCGGCGAATACTTTTGGGGCCAGACCACCAAGCAGGATTACCTTCCGCGCGACAACGCCGCGTTCTTTAAGAACAACTATTCAATCACAGATTGGCTAAAGCAATATTCGCCAGATCAAAACGACGCCTTTGTGCGCGGCTTTTTGGGAAGAATGCTCTTCTCGGGCGACGAATCTCTTAAGCCGGTCAACGTCCTTTCGGGCGGCGAAAAAGTCCGCTGCATGCTGAGCAAAATGCAGTTGAGCGGTGCCAATGTCTTGATTTTGGACGACCCGACCAACCACTTGGACTTGGAAGCGATTCAGTCGCTCAACGAGGCGCTGGTGCAGTTCCCGGGCGTTGTCTTGTTCTCAAGCCACGACCACGAGTTCATCCAGTCAATCGCCAACCGCATCGTGGAAATCACTCCCAAGGGCGTGATTGACCGCATGATGGAATTTGACGACTACCTCAAGGACCAGCAAATCATCGAG
Source organism: Treponema sp. (assembly GCA_017551705.1). Lineage (GTDB taxonomy): Bacteria > Spirochaetota > Spirochaetia > Treponematales > Treponemataceae > Treponema_D. The sequence goes on along the minus strand of JAFZLA010000076.1, from coordinate 1,863 downwards.
ATGCGCCAAAAGTTCTACGAGGGAACGGGCAAGAAAATTAGATATTAAAAATGGCAGCGTCCGCAAGGACGCGGTGAGTCCGCTCGAAACAACTATTATTGTCTTTCATTCGTCGGCACGAGCGGAGAACATCTTTTTCATATTTGCAAGGATTTCAAGCGCCTTTTGGTCGTCCACGGGCTTTTGCGGCTCGTGGTATTCGACCAAGCGCGCGGGGATTTCGTCCAAAAAGCGCGACGGCTGGCAGTCGACCGTCGCCTGCATTTTGCGCCGCTTGGCGCAAGACGAAATGTAAAGCTTGTCGCGGGCGCGCGTGATTGCCACGTAAAACAGCCGCCGCTCTTCCTCAACATTTTTTTCGTCCTCTTCGATCGCGCGCGCGTGGGGTATCAAGCCTTCCTCCGCTCCTGCGATAAAGACTACAGGGAACTCCAAGCCCTTTGAGGCGTGGATTGTCATAAGGTTGACTTTGCCTTTTCCGCCCTCGTCGTCCATGTCGTCGCGGCTAAGTAGGGTGATGCGGTTAAGGTAGTCGTAGAGGCTGGTCTTTCCTGCGTTGTCGGGATTGTTTTCCCATTGCTCGATGGAATTGATGAGCGACTCCACGTTTAGGTACTTAAAGCGGGCGGCCTTTTCGGACTTGGGATTTTCCAAAATCAAAAAGTCCCAGTAATTTATTTCTTCGACAAGCGCCTTGACTTTTTTGGCAAGGCCTTTTCCGCCCAGCATGCTGGAATTGCTTTCGATAAGGCTTGTGAACTCGGACAAGGCGCCTAAAATTTTTGACGACAGGCCGCCCGCAACTTTTGGGCTTGCGCGGCCTTGAGGTTCGTCGCGGGACAGCGAAAAGTCACCCGCGTCTTGGTCTTGCAAACCGCTTTCGACTGTGCTGTCGGCCTGCAAGGATTTTATCGCGTCCCAAAGGGAGCTGTGTTTTTGGGCGGCGCGTTCGTTGAGCGCTTCTAGGGCGGCCCGGCCGATTCCGCGGCGGGGAGTGTTTAGAATGCGCAAAAGGTTTATGTCGTCATCGTGGTTTGCGATTACGCGCAGGTAGGAGACAATGTCCTTGATTTCCTTGCGCTCAAAAAAGCTTGTTCCGCCGCTCATCGTGTAGGGAATGTTGGCGCTCAAAAAGGCTTCCTCTATCGGGCGGCTCTGCGTGTTGGACCTTATCAAAACTCCAAAGTCGTCGTACTTGATTTTTTCTTCCGCGCAAATTCCTTGGATGGACTCGGCGATAAAGTCTGCCTCGTCGGTTTCGTTTTGCGGCATGAAAATCTCGATGGGCTTGTTGCCCACAGTCTTTTGGCTCCAGAGCTTTTTTTCCTTGCGGTTGGTGTTGTGGCTTATGACGCCGTTGGCCGCTTCCAAAATAGTTTCGGTGGAACGGTAGTTCTGCTCCAGGCGAATTTCCTTTACGCCCTCAAAGTCCTTTTCAAAATTGATTATGTTTTGGTAGTCCGCGCCGCGCCAGCTGTAAATGGACTGGTCGTCGTCTCCGACCACCGCCACGTTTTTGTCTGCCAGCAAATGCATCATCTCGTACTGCTGGTGGCTTGTGTCCTGGAATTCGTCCACCATAAGATACTTGTAGCGGTCGCGGTACTTTTGCAAAATGTCCGGCCGCTCGCGGAATATTTTTATGGGGAGAACTATCAAGTCGTCAAAGTCCACCGCGTTGTAAAGCTTTAGGCCCTCTTGGTAGTACTGGTAAAGCTCCTTGTACATGTCGGTGTCGGCCTTCCAGTCCTTGCGGCCGGTCTTTATGTCGCTGAACAAAATCGCGATTTTGTAGCAGTCAAGCGCGTCGGCGCTCATCTTTAGCTCGCGGCCGCTTTCTTTAATCAAGGCTATTTTGTCGCT
>JAFZLA010000075.1 GCA_017551705.1 Treponema sp. | reverse complement strand
CGCCGTCGCCCATCAGCGGCGCCACCTTTACGAATCTCGAACCGTCGTAGTGAGCGGCCATTTCGTCACGGACTTGCGCCGCGCCAACTTTTTTGGCCAGCAAGCGGCCGTGCAAAGAAACTGTCACGCACATTCCGCTAAAATAATCGCAAATGTAAGGATTAAAAATCGGCTCGTATTCCAGGCCGCAAATCTTTTTCATCTCGGGCAAATGCTTGTGGGCTTGGGTCAACGCGTATTGGCGCGGAGAATCCAGCTCGGGGTTGCGGTTTGGGTCTTCGTATTGGGCGATGGCCTTTTTGCCCGCGCCGCTGTAGCCGCTTACGGCATGGCAAACAAGCGGATAGTCGGGCGCGATGATTCCGCGCTGGACAAGCGGGTAAACCAAGCTGATAAAGCCGCTGGCGTAGCAGCCGGGAACGGCGACGCGCTTTGAGTTAACGATTTTGGCGCGGTGTTCGGCCGAAAGCTCTGGAAAGCCGTAAGCCCAATCAGGATTTGTTCTGTGCGCTGTGGAAGCGTCGATGATGCGGGTGTTGGGGTTTGTACAAAGCGAAACAGCCTCAATCGCAGCCGCGTCGGGCAAGCACAAAAAGGTAAAGTCGGAAGAGTTGATGCATTCGGCGCGGGCGGCCGGATCCTTGCGCTTTTCGTCGTCAATCAGAATCATCTCGATGTCTTTGCGGCCGGCGAATCGCTCGTATATTTTAAGGCCAGTCGTGCCTTCCTTTCCGTCGATAAAAATTTTACAAGCCATAATTTTTTCCTTATGTCCGCCGCATGAACGCGGCGAAAAGTATTTCAGAATAATATCAATTTAAAACAAATTGTTCAACAAAGTCCGCGATGCCGTCTTGGTCGTTTGTAAATCGGGTGACAAAAGCGGCCGCCTTTTTCATCTGGTCCATGCCGTTGGACATGCACACCGACAGTCCGCATTTTACAAGCATCGACTCGTCATTCATGCTGTCGCCAAAGGCCATCGCGTCCTTCATATTTATTCCAAGCCGGCCGCACAAAAATTCCAACGCTTCGCCCTTTCCACAATTTGGAGGAAGAACTTCCAAAAAGTAAGGCTTGCTAATCAATACCACCGCTTGCCCCTTCAATTCCTCCGCGAGCGATTTTTGCAGTCCGGCCAAAATTTTCGGGTCGCCGGGAATAATCATCTTTGCGTATCCCTTTTTTAGAAATTCGTCAAAGTCGTCAACCAATTCCAAGTCCATTCCCGTCAGCTCGGAATCCATACGCGTGTATTGGTTGTCAACGCCGGCGTAAATCGTTGAGCTTCCGTACACTTGGCATGGAAGGCCCAAATCCGCCGCCGCCGCTTTGGCGCGGACCAAAACGTCTCCGCTTACCTTGGCTGAGTAAATCTCCCGCCGCTCCCACAAATCCAAAATGGCCGAGCCGTTTGAGGCCACAGCGTAACGCCCCTGTTCCTTTCCTGCAACATCCAAGCGGCGGACAAAGGGCAAAAGAGCCGATGGCGCGCGCCCTGAACAAATCACTATGTAAATGCCTTGCGCGGCGGCGGCTTTTAGGCTTGCCACCGTTCTGTCGCTGATGGCAAGCGAATTGTTTAAAAGGGAATCGTCCAAGTCCAACGCCATTAGTTTTGGCGCAACTTTTGCAGCCGGAAGTTTTGGGCTTGCGGCGGCGTCAATTTTGGGCGAGCTGTCTTTTTCAGCATTAAAATCATTTTCTTTCATAAAAACTATTCTGCCTTGCGCTTTGTCCGGCCCGTGTCGCGTATTACGCCGGGAGTGTATTCGGGGTCTTTTGTACGGACAATCGTTCCATCCTGCAAATCGTATTTTGTGTAAATGACGCAGTCGTGGCCGTCGCAGGCCCAAAATTGCTCAAGGCCAGTCTCGGGGTCAATAAAAAGCCAAGACTCCTTTTCGCTGACAAGCGCGGTGACATCCGGGCTAATAAACTCTATTTGGTCTCCGGCCTTGACCATGTTCATCGGCTGGTACAAATAGGCCGACCATCCCTCTCGCATTTGGACAGCGGGCGGCGCCTTTTCAGGATGTTTTTGGTAATCCGAAAGGCGGGCGGCTTTGGCGGAAGGGTGCATTGAGTCCAATTGAGTTTGACGCAATTTAATTGCATCGTCGCCTTTTTGGAGCAGCGCGGCAAGCTCGTCTTTTCCAAGCCGGCCGCCTATCGTGGCGGCTAAGTCGTAGGGGCTGTCGCTGGCTCCGCTTGTGGTCTCATTAGCGTCGGCCGCGTTGTAGTAAAAGCCGGTGGTGGATTCGCGGTGGCTCACGTTCTCCAATTCCGCCACAAAAGGAGCGGCTTCCTTGTCCGTAATTTTTCCTTCAAGAGCGTCCAAAGCCTTGCGGTAGGCGCGGGTCACAAGGGCCACATAATAGAGGCTTTTCATGCGGCCTTCTATTTTGAGCGAATCGACGCCGGCGGCCTTGAGATCGGCCAAATGCTCTATCATGCGCAAGTCCTTGCTGGACAGTATTGCGGTAAAATCGTCGCCTTCAAAAACGGGAAGATATTCTCCGGGCCGGCTTGCTTCTTCCAGGACAAGGCCGCCGCTTTGGGCGATTCTTTTGGCCTGCGCTTCGGTCAAGCCGTCTTTTGTGTTCAGGCTAAAATTCCACCTGCAGGCGTGGGAACAGAGACCGGCCTGCGCGCTGCGGTTGGTCAAATAAGCGCTCATAAGGCAGCGGCCTGCATAGGCAATGCACATCGCTCCGTGGACAAAAACTTCAAGCTCCATATCGGGAACGGTGTCCTTGATTTGGCGGATTTCGGCAAGCCCAGCCTCGCGGCCAAGAACGACGCGGCTAAAGCCCATCGACTTGTACATTTTGACGGCCTCGCGGTTTACGCAAGATGCCTGGGTGCTAAGATGCAGCGCCGCGTTTGGAAAATGCTTTTGCAGGATTGGAACGATTCCCAAATCCTGCACAATAAATGCGTCTATCGGATATTGCTTAAAATAGTCCACGCTTTGCAAAAGATTGTCTATGTCTTTGTTGTGGAAGACTATGTTCAACGCGCAATGCAGTTTTTTATTGGGGAACTGCTCTTTTAGCGCCCGGACTCTGGAAATGTCCTCTTCGTAAAAATTGTCGGCCTTGGCCCGCAAAGAAAACTGCTTTAGCCCGATGTAGGCCGCGTCGGCTCCGTAAGCGTATGCGTAGTAAAGTTTTTGCGAATTTCCCGCGGGGCTCAGCAGTTCCATCTTTCTATTAGGCCTCTACGGTCATGCTGTTTTCCAAGACTGGGGAACGGGTCAAAGTTTGCTCGTCGGCCGTTTCCTTCTTGAAGGTGATCAGTTTTCCGACCTTTTCGATGGCCAAGTGGGATTCGGCCAAGTATTCGTCGGCCATTTGGAACATGAACATCATATTTGGCCAAACGTCCAGCTCGCAGACATTTCCGGAACGGGTCATCAGTTTTTGGAAGGTTTTGGCGTCTTCCAAAAGGATTTCTTTCTCTCCCATTTGAATGAAAATAGGAGGAAGCTTTTGCAAGCTCTCTTCCGAAATGAAAATCGGCGAAACCATCGGATTTTCCAAATTTCCGGAATATGTGTAAATGTCTCCGCTGCGGCGCAAGGCCTCGGAACTGATAATCTCGTCATGCGCCTTTTTGTTCTTTATCAGCGCCGAATTGGGCGAAAGGCTCAGCCAGGGCGAAAACAAAATTACTTGCTTTATGCACGAGCGGTAGCGTTCCCTCAACGACAAAACCAAGGCCAAAGCCTGGCTGGCCCCGGATCCGTCGGCGGCGACAATCACTTCGGGCGATTCCTGCGTCCGTCCGTCCGCCGAAGAGTCAAGGGAGCAAGCCACTTGCTCCTCGGTAAAGACGTTCCTAAAAACATTCTGCAAATCCTCTACGGCCGCAGGAAAAGCGTAGGCGGGAGCCAGCCTGTATTCCGGCACCACAATTCGACAGCTAGTCGCCGCCGCCAAAGAGGCGCAAAAGCCCCTCCAAGCCTGCCTTGACCCGCCCACAAAAGAGCCGCCGTGAATGTAAATCATTATTCTGTGCAAAGAATATATTTCGGGCGCCAAAATGTCACATTGGACGTTTGCGTACTCTTGCTCCGACCATTCAACGTGATTTGGCAAAACAGCCTTGTAAAACCTTTTGTCGACGCTTTTTCTAAAATCCTCGACCTGTTGCTTTGAGGAATAAACAAGCGTCTTTAACTTTTTTATAGCGGACTTTCTGTCATCGGCCTTATTCATAATGGAACAATACTAGCGCATTTGCCCGCCTTTTGCTAGGGGCGCAAAAACGGCAAAAAACTCCGCTTGACCCAGCAGCCGCAGCCATATATAATTTATTTACTTTTTTAGGAGGAAGTTATGAAAAAACTAACAATCATCAGCGCGGCGCTGGCCCTTGGATTTGTTTCGTCGGCTTTTTGCGCCAAAAACGCCGGATCAGAGACAGTTCCCGCCGCGGCTTTTAACGGAGCGGAAAAAACTGTATTTTTGGACACTTCCGAGTTGACAAAACGCTTTGACGGCAACGTCCGCTTTATCAGCGGCATTGACGAGGAACAAGGATTTGTTGTCCGCTACTATGACGACGCCAAAAAGGAATGGGTTGTCTTTGGTTCGGCCAACCTAACGTCTTTTGCCGACACATCTTTTGTAAAAAGCCGCGGCCACTTGGGAAAACGCCGCTGGGTCGCCGTAACGCCCGAAAGCGCCAATCAATACAAATACACAATTGGCGCCTTCCACAACGACCTTTACATTTACGTCTTTCCGACAAAAGCTGTCGTCGACCCGGCCGTAAAGGCAAAGGCCACAATCATCGACCCGTCAAAGCACGCTGGAAAGTTTGACGACAATGTCACAATCGTAAACAATACGCAGACCTTTAACGAAAAGTTCACCGTTTACGGATTTGACGACAAAGACGGCGACTGGTCAAAAATCGGCTCGGTAAAGTTTGAGGCCCTCAAAGAGGAACGAACCGTCAACACGCCCTATGACGACGTTTCGATTTTCAAATGGTTTGCCATTGTTCCCACAATCGGAAAAAATTACACTTACACAACGTCAGCCTCTCACCACGATTTAGTGATCACGGTTAAGGAATAAGTCCGCGCAAATCTTTTTACGGCCCGCTTCGGCGGGTCTTTTTTTTGCCCATTTTTTGAAAACCAAAATGCGGGCAGGTCTCAAACATAAATTTTCGCAAGCCTAAAAAGCGGCGGCGGCAAAATCGGCCTAACTACCATTTGTTTTGGTTTTCATTTACGACCGTTTGTTAGTTTGGCTCATCATTTTTTCCGCAATCCCCGTCCACTACTCTTGTGGAAAACTTGTTGATAAAGTGGAAATTCAGCCACACCCAAAACCGCCCGTCTCTGGCCGCCGCCGCGTTTCACGTGAAACAAAAGGCTGCTTGGCCGGCAGCGGCAAAAAGCCGTCCCATCCTTTCTGTCCGTCAACGCCCTTCTGCGACCAGGACCATGTTTCACGTGAAACACAAAGAACGTTTCGCGGTTGCAAAGAAAACGGCGACCGCCCGTTTTTTCCACACCTGTGGAAAACTTGTGAAAAATGTGGAAAGAGTTTTTGCTTGAAAATGGCCGAACCTGCGGGCACTGTTTCACGTGAAACAAAAGAAAATAAAAAACCGAGGAGCTAGTCCTCGGTCGCCTGATGTGTTTATATTATTGCAGACGAATCTGCTTCCCCTCACAAAAAAGTATATTACAAAAATTTTTTTTTGTCATTAAAAAAAAGCAAGAAATAACAAAAAATTCACAAAAAAATTTCTGTTGTCTATACTTTTGTAAGTTGTTATAATATAAAGAGTTAGATGTTAACTCTTTATATTATAAAGTTTTAAGCGGGGCGCACCGTGACACATTCCTATTCCTCGTCTTGCGGAATCTTGTCAACTCCGACCAAGAAGTCCGGGTCAGAAATCTTCACGACTTTTACGCCGGTAGATCCCGTTCCCTGCTGGTTGATTGTGTTGACGCTGACGCGCAAGGTCTTGCCCTGGCTGGTCATGCAAACAACTTCGTCGCTGTCCTTGACAGAGAGCAAGCCGATGATTTCGCCGCGCTCGCCTGTGTTGCCAAAAATCTTTTGTCCGCCGGTTCCGCGTCCGTGCGGCTTAAAGTCTTCAAAGGCGACGCGCTTGCCGTAGCCCTTCTCGGTCAAGAGCAAAATGCTTTCACCTTCGGTGTAGGTTATGGCGCCGCTGACTTCGTCTCCTTCGCTAAGCTTCATTCCCTTGATGCCGCAGCTGGCGCGTCCCATCTCGCGAACGTCGGCTTCGCCAAAGCGCAAGGCCTTTCCATTGCGGGAGATTAGGAATATGTCCGAAGAGCCGGCTGTCGGAATTGCGCTTACCAATTTGTCGCCTTCCTTAAGCTTAAGGCCGATGATGCCCTTGACGCGCGCGTTGGCAAACTCGCTGGTCTGAACTTTCTTGACCACGCCGCTTGCGGTTGTCATGAACAAGTATGTGTCGTCGGAGAATTCGTGGAGCGGAACGACCGTCGTAATTTCTTCGTCGGCGCCGATCGCTATCAAGCTCTTGATGTGGGTTCCGCGGCTGTTCTTGGAAAGCTCAGGTATTTCGTGGGCCTTGATCCAATAGGCGCGTCCCAAGTTGGAAACGAACAAGATGTAGTCGTGGGTGCTTCCGATGAACAAGTGGTTTACGTAATCGTCTTCGATGAGCGCCGTGCTGTTGCTTCCCGTTCCTCCCCTGCCCTGCTTTTTGTAGCTTGTGACAGAGACGCGCTTTACGTAGCCGAGCTTTGAAATCATTACGACGACGTCTTCTTCCTTTATCAAGTCCTCGACGTTGATTTGGTCAACTTCGTCGCTTACAATCTCTGTGCGGCGGTCGTCACCGTATTTTTCGGCCAGTTTGTTGGTCTCGTCCTTTATCAAGGCAAGAATCTTTTCGTGGTGGGCCAGCAAATCTTCCAAGTGGTCGATGAGGGCTTGCAATTCCCTAATCTCTTTTTGCAAGTCTTCAATCTGAAGGTGTGTCAAGCGCTTGAGCTGCATGTCGACGATGGCCTGGGCCTGCTCGTCATCAAAGTTAAAGCGCTGTTCCAACTTAAGCTTGGCTTCTTCGGTGTCGCGGCTTTCCTTGATGATTTTTATTACTTCGTCGATGTTGTTGATGGCCGTGATCAACGCCTGCAAAATGTGCATTCTGTGCTTGGCCACCTTAAGCTCGTAAATCGTGCGGCGGGTGATCACCTCGTCGCGGTGGTTTACAAAATGCCCTATGAGCTGCTTGAGGGTCAAAACTTCCGGCTTAAGGTAAGTTTTGGGGAGCACCAGCATTCCAGGCTCTTCGTAGCGGTTTCCGCCATTTTCCAAATTCTGCGGAACTAGAGCCAAGTTGATTACGCCAAAGTTTGACTGCAAGTCGGTCTTTGAAAAAAGTTGGTTGAGGACCAGTTTTGTCACGGCGCCGCGCTTTAGGTCAACCACAAGGCGCATTCCCGAGCGGTCGGAAGACTCGTCGTTGGCGCCTGAGATTCCTTCTATCTGCTTGTCGCGGACAAGCTCCTTTATGCGCTTGATTATGTTAGTCGTGTTTATGCCGTAAGGAACTTCGGTAAAGACAATCGATTCCTTTCCGTGCTTGTCCGTCTCGATTATGAACTTTGAGCGGATAGTGATTTTGCCACGGCCAGTCTTGTAGGCGCGCTTGATTCCGTCGCGGCCGTAGATTATGCCGCCAGTCGGAAAGTCAGGTCCCTTTATATATTTGCAAAGCTCGTCGATTGAAATTTCTGGATTGTCGATGTAGGCTCCGATGGCCGCCGCCACTTCCCTCAAGTTGTGGGCCGGCATATTGGTGGCCATTCCGACCGCGATTCCCGATGAGCCGTTGCAAAGCAAGAAGGGGAACGAAGCGGGCAATACTGCCGGCTCGGTCGTCGTGTCGTCAAAGTTGGGAACCATGTCCACCGTGTTTTTGCTGATGTCGGCCACCATCTCTTCGGTGACCTTTGTCATTTTGGCCTCGGTGTAACGGTAGGCGGCGGGCGGGTCCCCGGCGATAGAGCCAAAGTTTCCCTGCGGAGTCACTGTGGTGTAGCGCTGGGCAAAATCCTGTCCAAGGCGCACCAAGGCGTCGTAAACCGACATGTCTCCGTGCGGGTGGTAGTGGCCCAAAACTTCGCCGACGATTGTGGCGCATTTTTTTGTCTTTCCGCCGCTGGCAAGGTTGAGCTTGTCCATCGCGTACATGATTCTGCGGTGAACTGGCTTTAGTCCGTCGCGAACGTCAGGCAAGGCGCGCTGAACAATTACCGACATCGAATAGTCGATGTAGGCTTTTTTGACTTCGTCCTCAATCGGAATCTTTATTACCGTTCCGCCTTCCGCGGTTTTGATTTCTTCCATAATTTATTTCCTTAACTTAAATATCCAAATTGGCGTAGCTGGAGTTGCTTTCGATAAATTCGCGGCGGGGCTCGACTTCTTCGCCCATGCAAACCGTGAATATTTTGTCGGCGGCTTCCGCGTCTGGAATTGTCACCACGCGCATCTTGCGGCGGGCGGGATCCATCGTCGTTTCCCACAATTGCTTTCCGTCCATTTCGCCAAGACCTTTGTAGCGCTGGACGTCAGCCTTGTCGCGCTGGTCGCCCAAGGCCGCCAAAGCCTCGTCGCGCTCTTGGTCGGAGTAGCAGTAGACCGGCTCCTTCTTTCCAAGCTGAACTTTGAACAGCGGCGGCATGGCAAGGTAGACATAGCCGTTTTCGATTAACTGCGGCATGTAGCGGAAGAAGAAGGTCAAAAGCAAGGTGCGGATGTGGCTTCCGTCTACATCGGCATCAGCCATGATTATGATTTTGTGGTAGCGCAATTTGTCGATGTTAAAGTCCTTTCCAAAGCCCGCGCCAAGACTTGCGATTACTGGCTCCAGCTTGTCGTTGTTCATTACTTTTTCGGGCCTAACTTTTTCGACGTTGAGCATCTTTCCCCAAAGCGGCAAAATGGCCTGAATTTTTGGGTCGCGTCCTTTTTTGGCCGAACCGCCAGCCGAGTCGCCCTCGACTATGTAGACTTCGCACATTTCGGGGTCTTTGAGAGAGCAGTCGGCCAACTTTTCGGGCAAGCCAAAGCCGTCGGAGAATGACTTTTTGCGCGACGCGTCCTTGGCCTTTTTGGCCGCGATGCGGGCGGTGGCTTCCGAAAGAGCCTTGTCCAAAATCGCTTCCAAAACTTTTGGGTTTTGCTCAAAGAAGAGAGTCAGCTTTTCTTTTACAAGAGCGTCGACTATCGTGCGCACTTCGGTGTTGCCAAGCTTTTCTTTGGTCTGGCCTTCAAATTCGGGCTCAGGAACTTTCATTGAAACTACAAGAACGATTCCGGAGAGAATGTCCTCTATGCGCAGCTTTTCTTCCTTGTCAGCTTTTTCCAAGCGCTTTTTGAGCTTGTCGTTGGAGTCAAGGAATTTGTTGAGAACAAAGTTTATGGCGTTCTTAAAGCCGTCAAGGTGGGTGCCGCCCTCGCGGGTGTTGATGTCGTTGACGTAAGTGTTGATGTTATAAGAATAGCCCGAATTGTACTGGAAAGCGCATTCGGTTATGACGTTGTCGCGCTCGCCGGTAATGTAAATTGGCTCTTCGGGAAGATAGAACTTGGACGTGGTCTTTTTGTTCATCTCGTTGACGTATTGAGTGATTCCTCCCTCAAACTTGTAGACCGCCTCCTTTGGCTCCTCCAAACGCTCGTCGCGGAAAATGATTGTTATTCCGTTGTTGAGGAACGCAAGCTCGCGCAGGCGCTTTGACAAAACGTCAAAATTGTATGTAGTAGTTTCTTGGAAAATGGTTTTGTCGGCCTTCCAGCGGATTGTTGTTCCGTGGCGGTCGCTCGCTCCAATTTCTTCTACTTTTGTTGTAGGCTTTCCTACGCTGTACTTTTGCTGGTACTTTTTGCCGTCGCGCTCTACAATCGCTTCCATCCAAGTGGAAAGAGCGTTGACGCAAGAAACGCCTACGCCGTGCAAACCGCCGGAAACCTTGTAATTTGACTTGTCAAATTTACCGCCGGCGTGCAGCTTGGTCAAAACCAATTCCAAAGCGCTGATATGTTCGGTAGGGTGAATGTCGACAGGAATTCCGCGTCCATTGTCCTCTACGCGGCAAATGTCGTCCTTTTCGAGAGCCACAGTGATTGTGTCGCAAAAGCCCGCCATGGCTTCGTCTATTGAGTTGTCAACAACCTCGTAAACCAAGTGGTGGAGTCCGTTTGGGCCGGTGGAACCGATGTACATGCCCGGGCGCTTTCGGACGGCTTCCAATCCTTTTAGGACTTGAATGTTGCCAGCTGAATAATTTTCGTTCATTTTTTATTCCCTATAAAACTAATTTAAAATAGAAAAAAGACAATCATTTTATTATACTAGTATTGAACAAAAAAGTAAAGTAAGTTTATAATGATAATGTATGAGCGACAATAATTACAAAGAAATTTGGAAAGAGGCTCTTAGCCAGATTGGAAACCAATATAAAGAAAATGGCCGCGAAAACGAGTTCAACCTTTGGTTCAACCTTGAATATTT
>JAFZLA010000074.1 GCA_017551705.1 Treponema sp. | reverse complement strand
TTGTAAAGCTTTTCGGCGGTCAGCGGAGTTATGACGTAACGGTGGCCCAAGAAACCCACGCAGAACAAAATCATCGCGGCAAGAACGCCTATTATTATCGCCGGAAGAATTCTGCTCTTCAGCTGGTAGGCAAAAGAAGCCTTGTAAGCCTCGTATTCTTCGGCGCTGCGGCGCTCGTAGTCGCGCGGAACAGGCAGGCTTATGTCAAGCATCTTTTCCAAATGGTTGGCAAGCTGTCTGGCCGTGACTTTCTTAAGTATTTTTTCGATTACTTCAAAAACGACTTCGTCTGTGAATTCGTTTTTGGCGATCATGTCCTCAACGGCTATGCGAACGTTAAGAGGATAGTCGCGCAAGTTCTTCTTGAACTTTTCGTATTCTTCTTCGGTAAGGGCCGTTCTCTGCTTTCCGTCGCCTGTAACGGCTCCGCTAAAGTCAACTTGGTCTACGTTCTTTCCTTCGTTGGCGTAAGGATCGGCGCCCTCCTCCGAAAAGCCCGGAATGCTAAAGTCGTCTCCGCTTCCTTCCAAAGCAAAGTCGTCGCCCGCCTTAGAAAGCTGGCTGTCAGTGTCCTGAATGTTAAAGTCGCCAAGAGCGCTGGCGGTGGCATCATCGGTCTCGCCCAAACTTTCGCCGGGCAGGGCGCCGTCTTCTTGCGACGGCGCTTGGTCCGAGCCAAAGGAGTCGGGCATGTCAAAGGAGCCCAAATCCATTCCGTCGGTGTTGAATATGTCTTGGTCGCCGGCGGGCGCTTCGACAGCGTCGGCCGAAATTTCCTGGCCGCCAGCCTCACCCATGTCGGGCATTTCTGGCATTTCAAAATCGGAGCCGCCTTCAGAACCGCCTTCGGCAGGCGCTTCTCCGCCAAGATCAGGCGTGTCGCCGCCCAAGTCAAGGCCGCCAAGGTCCGGCATGTCAAAGGACATTTCATCGGCGGGCGCTTCGGGGGCCGGCGCGTCAGGAGCGGCCGCTTCATCGGCGGGAGCCTCTCCTACCGAAGGCTCTTCAATCGCTCCAAGGTCGCCAAGGTCGCCCATGTCGGGCATCTCAAAGTCGCCGCCTTCCAAGCCGCCCGCGTCGGGCGTCTCGCCGCCAATATCTGGCGCTTCTCCGCCAACATCAGGCGTGTCGCCGCCCAAGTCCAGGCCGCCAAGGTCTGGCATGTCAAAGGACATTTCTTCGGCGGGCGCTTCGGGAGCGGCCGCTTCTTCGGCCGGAATGTCTTCGGGGGCCGCAGAAACTTCTTCGGCAGGGCCGCCGTTGTCCAAGGCCGACACTTCGGCAGGAACTTCGCTAAGCTCGCCCGGCAAGTCCATGTTCAAATCTATGGCGCCGCCGCCGGCAAATTCCTTGTCGCTTTGGGCAAAAGGATCTTCAAAGTCGGCGGCCAAATCTTCAACAGTTTCGGCGGGAGCCTCTTCAACCGCAGGCTCTTCAATCGCTCCAAGGTCTCCAAGGTCGCCAAGGTCGCCCAAATCTCCCAAGTCAAAGTCCATCGCGCCCAAGTCGTCTGCGGGCGCTTCTTGGGCGGCCGCTTTGGCGCTTTCTTCTTTTGGCGCGTCGGCGGCTTTTGCTGGAGCGGGCTTGCTTGCGGCGGGCTGGTCAGGCAGCTGGCCGTAAGGAGCGGTGGCGTAATATGGCGGATTATCTTTTGTTGCGGTTGAGTCGTCGTTAAAAATATCAGGCTTGAGAATCGCCATGTCCTCATCGGGAGGAAGCGGCTTGTAAGGCGGCTTTTTGGGCTTTTCCTTGGTGTCCGGCATCTCAAAGTCTTCGACGTCGTCGCCAAAAAGAGCGCCCGCGTCTACATCGCCGGCTCCAGCGTCAGCGGCCTTTGGAGCCGAATATTCCTCGACTTCCAAATCGTCCAGGTCGCCAAAATCAATTTCTTGGGGAGCGGCGGCCTCGGGCTCGGGAGCGGCTTCCAGTTCGGTCGCGGGCTCCGGTTCCGGCTCTGGAACAGGCTCGGGCTCGGGCTTTTTGGGGTTCAATATGTCGTCCAAGTCGGGAACGCCAGTCGAGGCGGAGGCCGCTTCTTCTTTGCCTTTGTTGGGATTTAATATCGCGTCAAGTTCCGGAATTCCTGTAAGGCCGGAGCCGCCTGCCGGAGCGGACGCGGCGGGAGCCTTGCCGGGGCCTCCCATAAGGGCTCCGATGTCGGGCTTTTTTTCGTCAGCCGACGCTTCCAAAACGCCGTCGTCGTCAAATCCAAATCCTGAATAGCCGGATCCGCTTATGCCTTTTGGCGGCGGCGGAGGCTCGGGTTCTGGCTTTGGCTCGGGCTTTGCGGCCTTGCCCTTTGCTTTGCTTTTGCTCTTGCTTTTTTCGCTTGAGGCGGAAGAATCGTCTCCAAAGGCGCTCAAGTCGGGCGCGTCGCCGCCGGCGGCTATTCCGCTCAAAAGGTCGTCGACGCTAACGTCTGACGCGGGAGCTGCCTCGGCGGCGGCTTCTTCGGCAGGAGCCTCGGGCTCTTCGGGCTCAGGCGGCTTGGGCTTTTCGGGCATTCCAAGAACAAAGTCTTGGCTGTCGTCAATGTCTTCTATTGTATCGGGGATAAAAACAGGAACGGCTTTTTCGCCGCGCTCGGCGCGAAGCTTTATTTCGTTTCCTAATTTGAGAACAGTTTCGCTAAGTTTTTTTAATTGGCTATAGCCAGGCATACCCTAAAATTTCCCCACGCCGGAATAAAAAATTCCAATTACCATTATACATTAAATTTTCGGTTTTTACAATAGTAACTTTAAAAAAAATGCTAAAAAGCCCCCTCTATTGACTAGGCAAAAAAATGCCGATAATATTAGGGTAAATCACCGCTCGGAGCGAAAATATGAAAAAAGCCTTAGTTTTAATCTTGGCCGCGGCGTTCTTTCTTGGCGCCTGCGCTTCAACCCAACAGGAAAATTCCGCCTCGCAAAAAGACGTGGGCGCGCCCAACCCCTTTCACAGCTTCAAGCGCCTTGACGAAGCCGAAAAAAAGGCGGGCTTTAAATTCAACCTATTGGACGTTTTTGAATCATACACAATCCAAGCATACCGAGTGATTCCCAAAAAGCTTTTTGAGGCGGTCTACGATTCCGAAAGCGGAGACGAAATCAGAATCCGCAAGGCCCCCGGAAAAGACGACCCCAGCGGAGACTACAACATCTACGCGGAAAAATCTTCGCAGAAAATAAAAGGAATCGAAGCGACATTTTTCGCCACCGGAAACAAGTGCGGCAAGGTCGTCTGGCACAGCGACGGCTATTCCTACTCGCTGACCTCGCAAGACAAAGTAAGCATAGACAGGGTGCTCAAAACCGTGACAAAGGTAATCGAAATGAACCAAGCTCAAGTTGTGACCGACGCCCGCAACGAACGATAGGCAGCGCCCGCAACGAACGATAAAAAAAACGGCCTCCGTTGAGGCCGTTTTTTTTATGCGTCTGCAAAGACCTTGCCGTCGTCCAGCTTGACTTGCAGCTTTGCGTACTCGCTGTGAAAGTCGTTCTTTAGGCGGTCAAGGTAGCGCGCGCATTCCCACTTGCACATCGGAAGGTCGTGCAACAAATAGTTTCCGCAAGACTCAGGCTCCGTGGCGGGAACTTTTTCCTGCGTCAAAATCCATTCCAAACATTCAATCGTAAGGGCGCGCATGTCCTGAACGGAATACTTACCCATCATGATGATGTACATTCCTGTAAGGCAGCCCATGGGGCCAACGTAAACCACGTCTTCCTTGACGCGCGAGTTGCGGAACCAAGTTGCCATCAAGTGCTCGATGCTGTGAATGGCCGAAGGCGCGATGGCCGGCTCCTTGTTTGGCGTTGTTATGCGCAAGTCGTAGGTGGTAAAGCCCTTGTCCTCGCGCGAAACATAGATTCCCGGCTTAAGCTGTGTATGGTCGATTGTAAAACTCTGAACTACTTCCATTTTTTTGTCCTCCAAAAAAGTACGGCTGTTCGCGCGAGTTTGGTCACGAGCGCGAATGTTGCCGCTTATGCGGCTAGCAAGCAATTGTTGGCTTGCCGCCGATTTTATTGCCGCTAGAATGTCGCGAGCGTTTTTTCAAGACGAGCCAAGGCGCGGTCTTTTCCCAAAATCAAAATCGAGCCGATGAGCGGCGGGCTAACACGGCTTCCGGTGACGGCCATGCGGATAGGCATCATAAAGTCGCCCATCTTTACGCCGATTTCCTCGGACATCTTGCGGCCAAGCTCCTCGGCTTCCTCGTGGCTCATGCCAAAAATCTGCGACACAAAGTCCTTGGCCTTGAGCAAAACTTCTTTTGTCTTGGCTTCGTCAAGCTTTTTAGGAATTATCTGGTCTTTGGGCGCGACGGCGGGCTCTGTAAAGAGGAACTTGACCATCTCGGCCGCGTCGGTCAAATACTTAAGGCGCTCTTTGATTAGCGGCATAAGCTTCATCAAGGCTTCCTTGACGTCGGCGCTTGTCATGTTCATGCTCTTGTCAACGCAAACAGGCTGGCCGTCGTCTCCCAGCGCGATGCCCGAGTATTCGGGGCCGACTTTGGGCTTGGGCTGCGGGTTGTCGGGATTGATTTCGAGCGCCGCGTCTCCCGTTCCTGTGATAAAGGGAAGCGTCCACTTGTACAAGTCTTCGTCGCTGAGCATGCGGATGTAGTTTCCGTTGTAGTACTCAAGCTTTTTGTAGTCGAATACCGCGGGCGCCTTGTTGAGGTGCTCCAGCTTGAACGCGGCGGCAAGTTCCTCCAGCGTGTAAAATTCCTTGCCCTCTTCGTAAGAGCAGCCGAGCAAGGCCACGTAGTTGATTATCGCCTGCGGAAGGTAGCCGCGCGCGCGGAATTCGTTGAGGCTGGTCGAGCCGTGGCGCTTGGAAAGTTTTTTTCCGTCCGCTCCGTTTACCATAGGAAGATGGCAGAACTCGGGGTGCTCCCAGCCAAAGGCGCGGTACATCTGAACGTGCAAGGGCGTGGAGGGAATCCATTCCTGCGCGCGCATTACGTGGCTGACTTTCATAAAGTGGTCGTCGACGATGTTGGCCAAGTGGTATGTGGGGAAGCCGTCGCTCTTAAGCAAAACCGGGTCGGGCGAGATGTCTTCGTTTTTCCAAATGATGTCGCCCAAAAGATGGTCGTGGAATTTGGTCTCCCCTTCAAGCGGAACCTTCAATCTGATTACATAAGGCTTTCCCGCGTCCAAGTTGGCCTTGACTTCCTCGGGGGTCAAGTGGCGGCAGTTGCGGTCGTAGCCGGGCGCCATTTTGTTTTCGGTCTGGATTTTTCGGATGCGTTCCAAGCGCTCCGCGTCGCAAAAGCAGTAGTAGGCCTCGCCCTTGGCCACTAGTTCCTCGGCGTACTTTTTGTAAAGGTCAAAGCGCTGGCTCTGGACGTAAGGGCCGTACTCGCCGCCCTTGTCTCCGCCTTCGTCCCAGTCGATGCCAAGCCAGCTCATCGTGTCGTAAAGGTTCTTTACGTATTCCTCGGCGTAGCGGGTTCGGTCCGTGTCCTCAAGGCGCAAAATGAATTTTCCGCCCTTTGAGCGGGCGAACAAGTAATTGAAAAGCGCTGTTCTGACGCCTCCGATATGCTGCATTCCCGTCGGCGACGGCGCGTATCTAACTCTAACTTCTGTATCTGCCATTTTTTTCTCCTGAAAATGATGAAATGATATTATAGTGAATTTTGAAATCGCGCGCAATATTCCGTCAAGCGCAACCGAGAGTTTTTCCTTGCAAATATAGCAGTTTTAGGGTATAATCAACTGTTATATAAAGTGTAGGAAAATGAACGGAACAACCATATCAGCGGATTTTGACATTGTCTCTTTTGTGATGGCCCTAGGAATCTGCTTTTACACGTTCACAAAATACTCGGAGCAAAGCATCGGAAACAGGTCCTTCCAACGAATGGCCTTTTGCTCGACCCTGGTTTGCGTCACAGACTACCTGTCATTTATTGGAGTGCAATTAAAGTTCGGCTCCTTTTGGCAAACCCTTCTGTATTCCATTTGCATACTTTCGCACACGATTTTCGCTCAGTCGGTTTTGGCCTACACAAATTCCTACATTTTTACATTAAAAGAGGTAAGATGGGAAAAAAAGTTGGCCATGCGCTTTTTCTTTCCGTTCATGCTCATCATTCTTGTCATAAACGCCTTTACCGGATTTATTTTTTTCATCGACAACGACTATTCGATATCTTTTGGCCCTGCGTACATAATTCTTCCGGCGCTTCCGACTGGCTTTGCGCTTTTGAGCGCCTTTCAATTGGGAAGCAACGCGCAAAAATTCGACAAGCATCAAATAAAAGTATTTTGCTTAATATACGAAATCTTGATTGTAATCCCCTTCGTTCAAGTTTATGTGTGCCCCTTCTTTAGAATAACGCCGTTCGCCTTTGTATTTTTGACCACGGCGCTTATGCTGACGATAGAAACGCCCGAAGACCAGGCCTTGGTCTCAACCATAAACGAGCTTGAAGTTTTGCAGCGGGCGCTCAAAGCCAGCGTGGACAAAAAGACTGCCGAAGCCAGGGAGCGCAGGGAAAAGCTGGAAAGGCTCACCTCGCAGATGACCTACACAATGGCCGAAGCGATTGACGCAAAGGACCGCTACACAAGCGGACACTCGGCCCGCGTGGCCCGCTACTCAAAAATGCTTGCGCAAAAAAAAGGCCTCAGTCCCGAAAAATGCCAGCAAATCTTTACGATGGGAATTTTGCACGACATAGGAAAAGTCGGCGTCTCCTCAAAAATCATAAACAAGGCGGGCCGCTTGACAGACCAAGAATTCGCGCAAATGAAAGCGCACCCTTCAATCGGCTCGACCATTTTGGAAAAGGTCTCGCTCCTGCCGGAACTCAAGACCGGCGCGCGCTGGCACCACGAACGCATTGACGGACGCGGCTACCCGGACGGCTTGCGAGGCGAGCAAATTCCTCTTGAAGCCAAAATCATAGCGGTGGCCGACGCGTACGACGCCATGACCTCAAGCCGCAGCTACAGAAAGCCAATGGAGCAAGCGGCCGTCCGCGAGCAAATCGTTAACGGAATAGGAACTCAATTTGACCCGGAGATAGCGGGCCTTATGGTGGAATTGATAGACGAAGACAAACGCTACATACTCCACGAATACAAAAGCAGGGAGGAGACTGAAAATGAACAGTGAAATTCCTGCCCTGGCTTACAACATAAATTTTGAAGCCGCGTCATTCTTTTTTATTTCAATTCTCTATTTTTATTTGCGCAAAAAATACTACAACTCCAGCCCAATCAACAACACCTTCCGCCGCTTGGTGTTTTTCCAAATGACCGCCATTTTCTTTGACGTGGCCGCTTCGGTAACAATTTCTTTTATGAACGTCGTTCCGCTTTGGATCAACATGACGCTCAACACACTTTATTTTGCCAGCTCAAGCCTTTACTACTACACGCTGCACTTGTTCTTCTTGTCGTTTGGCGTAAAGAAAAAAGTCGGCGTTCCCCTGCTCTTCTTTTCTAGAGTCGTTTTGGTTTGCTTCGCCACACTTTTGGTGGCCAACATTCCCACTGGCATTTTCTTCGCCTTCCAAAACGGAACTTACGTTCACGGAAAATTTTATTCCCTTTGCGTGATAATCCCTGTCATTTTCTTGGTGGAATGCAGCGGAACCTTTTTGATAATCAAGGAACGGGTGTCCAGCCAAATTTTTGCGGTCTTGCTGGCGATGCTCGCTTTGTCCGTCGGCGGCCCAGCCCTGCAGTACTATTATTTTCCAAACGTTCTTTTGACAAATTTCTTCTCGCTCATTTCGCTCAACCTTTGTCTCTTTGCGCTGGTCTCGCCAGACTACTCTGAACTTACCAAAAAGCGGGCCGAGCTGGACGAACTGCAAAAGCACCTTGAGGCCAAGGCCGAAATCGAGTCGGAAAAAATTCACAAGCGCGACAAGCAAAAGGAAATGCTTTCCGGCCAAATAATCGAAGCGCTCGCCGCCACAATCGACGCGGCCGACTTGAACCGTTCGGGCCACTCGCAAAACGTCGCCGAATACTCGCGAAAAATCGCCTACATGATGTCGCTGCCAAAAAGCGAAGTGCAAAAAATTTACTACTCGGCGGTTTTGCACGACATTGGAATCATAGGCGTTTCGGAAGACGTAACAGGAAAGCAAGGCAAGTTTACGCAAGAAGAGTTTGAAGAATTAAAGCGCCACAGCGAAATCGGCGAGCGCATCTTGTCAAAAATCACCGAAATGCCCGAAATCGCCGCCAACGTCAGGAGCCACCACGAGCGCTTTGACGGAAAGGGCTACCCCGACGGCTTGGCAGGAAAAGACATTCCCCTTTGCGCAAGAATCATAGCTGTGGCCGACGCCTTTGACGCCATGACCCACGAACGAAGCTACAAAAACGCGATGACGGCCGAAGCGGCCAAAAAAGAGCTTTTGGCAAAGGCCGGAAGCCAGTTTGACCCCAACGTCGTCGCCGCCGCCGTCGAAGTGCTGTAAGGCTTGGCCTAAACCTCGATTTCGGGAACTTTTTCTTTAAGCTTTTTAAGGAAATCCTCGCCGGTAACGCCCTCGCGCAGGCAGGCAAAGAGGCAGTTTTCGCCGGCCACCGTTCCAAGTATTTCGTCAAAGCTCATGCAGTCAAGCGCGTTGCAAACAGGGCTTGCGTGGCCCGGAAAAGTTTTTATCACAACGATGTTGCCAGAATATTCTATGCTGATGTAGCCGCGCAAAAAGTCCTGCGCGAAGAGGCGGTCGCTTTCCTGCCGCTCCTCCTCGGTGGGAAGGGTGTAGACATAGCCGTCGCGGCCGTCGGCGATTTTTCCAACCTTTAATAGCTTTAGGTCGCGCGAAAGAGTCGCTTGCGTGACTTCAAAGCCTTCGTCGGTCAAAAGATTTAGGAGCTTTTCTTGGCTTTCTATTTTGTTGGTCTTGATTAACTTTCTAATGGCCTTTAGGCGGCCGCTTCTTTCTTTCATCTTTTAGTCCTGCTTGCTGAATCTTTGGCTTGGAGTGACGGTCCAAACGGCCTTGAGCTCTTGGTCGCTGTTGTTGACCAAAACGTGCGGCGCTCCGGCGCTAAAGGAGATTCCGTCGCCGGCCTTTATTTGATATACGTTCTGCTCGTAGTGAAGCTCCCCTTGCCCGCTAAGGACGTAGCCTGTTTCGCGGCCGATGTGGCCGTAAGAGCCCTTGTGGGTTTGCGAATGCGGCGGAATCGTTACTATGTAAGATTCCATTGTATGGCTTCCGTCCTCGCTGTTTGGGTGGACAATCTCTTCGTAGCGGACGCCGTCTTCGTCAACGCCGCGCCGCTCGTCGGGATGGATTATTTCGACCGGATGCTTTCTGCGGTATTCCTCGAACAAAAATTCCAAGTTGATGTCCAAGACCTCGGCCAAAGACAAAAGGGTGTCGATGGCGGGGCTCACGCGGTTGCGCTCGATTTGAGAAACAAGGCTTTCGCTTACGCCGGCGCGTTGGGCCACAACCTTTAGCGTGTAGCCCTTTCGCTCGCGCACGGAGCGCAGCTTTTCGCCAAAATGATACGGAGCCTTTTCTCGAGCGGCGTTTTTTGCCTCAGAATTTTCATTTTGCAAAGCTGTCATTTTTTTGTTTCTCCTTGTTGAATTGCATCACAAATTGGATAAAGTAGTCTTCCAAAGTTTTTTGCGGGCCCGGGGCCTTGAGCCTTGAGCGGGCGCGGGCGTTGTCGCGGCGAAGGGTGTACATCGAATAAAAGTCTCGGTAGTCCAAGCCGGCGTCTGTCTTTACGTGGACGCCCAAAAATTTAGAAACCTCGTCGCGGCCAATGGCCTTGATTCCCTTGCCCTTCAAAATTTCACGCAAGGCGTTTATTTGCTCATATGAAATTCCAAAGAGAAACTCTTCCATAGCCTGGCTTACCATCGGGTCGCTGAGCCGCTCCTTGATGAAGTTGGTCCACGTTTCGTCCATTTGCATCGAAATCAAAATCAACTCGCTGGTTCCCATCATTGTGCCGAATGCGGGAGCAAGCTTTCGGCGGGCCGTCCAAATGCTTTGCAAAACCGGCGCGATTTGCTCGATGGCCTCGTCGTTGCGGTGTTCCCAAAGCAACAAAAGCGACATCGCCATCTGGCGGCGCAAGTCTATGTCAACGGTTTTGTCGCAAATGCAGTTTAAGTAAACGTCCTCGGCCAAAAGCGAGAACATCATCGTGACGGCCTCGTTCTTAAGGTCGGCCACTTTCTTTTCGTCCTCGCCTATGTGCTTGGCGATTTTTGACAGGCTGGAGAACGTGTGTATTTTGGCTATCAAAAAGCCCTTTCCCAGCGAAGCCTTTGACGGAAGCCGCAAGAGCGCGTCGCCTTCGTTTTGGTGCTCCAAAAGCGAGTCTATCAATGAGTTGGGAGTGCGCTCGCCTCCTGCCAAACGGTGGCGCTCCAAAAGCGAGGGAAAGCGCGCTATGCTTTTGGCCAAGTCGTTGAGGTCGTCTATGCGGGTCAAGAATGTTTCAAAGCGGTCGGGGTTGGCGTCGCGCAAATGCGGCAAAACGGCGTCGAACATGTCCTGCTGCTTTTTGGTGAATACGACGATTCCGTCGTCCTTTTCCTGGACGTCCTGTTTGTCGAAAAATTCGCCTATGTCTACTGTCTCGAATTGTCCTTCCACCATACTTTAATAATAGCGCATTTCTTAAATAAAATCAAATGGTTTTGCGCGCAGCGTCCGGCGGCAATTGACAAAAACGCGCGGCGCGTTTACAATGTTTCTAATGACAGAAACAAAGGATTCGGCGGTGGCCGACAGCTTTTACGAAATATGCAAGATTCTCGCAGACTGTTCCAACCCAAAAGACGCCGCGGACTTTTTGTCCTGCCTTTGCACTCCGGCGGAACGCGCCGACTTTTCAAAGCGCTGGCTCAGCGTAAAGGAACTTTACAAGGGAACTCCCCAGCGCGAAATAGCAAAAAAATTCAACATGTCATTGTGCAAGATAACCCGCGGCTCAAAGGAGCTGCGCAAGGAAGACAGCGCGTTTAGAAAAATCTTGGACAAACTGGAAAAATAAAATCCGCCACCCGGGCCTATTCGCCGGTCTTTTCGGCCTTGCTCGCTTCCCACGCCTCGCTTACAAGGCGGGCAAAGTTTCCGCCCATCATCGAATAAATCAAAGGCTCAAAAGGACCGCACCTAAAGACCATGTAGCCGTATTGGACCTCGCGCTTTGAAAGAATCGCCGTTTGATACATTCCAAACGACAAGTCCAAAAGGTCCGGAGGAAGTATCGTCTTGCTGGGATTGAATTCCATAGGCTCCGCGTTAAGGTTTTGCGTGTAGTTCTTTGTCGTGTCAAAGGAGGAGTAGACAAAGGCCTTGTCCGGCAGCGCAAAGTCGGACTCCTTGTCGCTTAGGTAGAGCGGCCGCTCGTAAAGGCAAAGGGCCGCCGCGGTCACGCCAAAGCGTTCGATGTTGTCAATAAAATACTTTCGCATTCTTGGAATGTTCAGTCGCGTCTGGCCCGAAATCAAAAAGTCGTTCAAAATGTAGAATTGGTTCTTTTTGTCCAGCCATTCGGTGCCTACGCGGCGGCCCGAATTTTCGGCCTTGGAATCAGCGTTAAAGCCGGAGGACGATTCCCTAAAAATGGCGTTTGTATTTATGTAAATCTCGCCAGGAACGCGCTTTTTGTCCAGCATCAAAAGCAAGGTCTCCACCGCCGCCCTGCCCTGGCCGACAAGGTCTTGGCTTACAGTTGTGAGCGGCGGATGCGAGAACATCGCGCGGGGAACGTTGTCAAAGCCCGCCACGCGGACTTGGTCAGGGACCTTGATTTTATGGCGGGCGCAAAAGTCCAAGGCGGCAAAAGCCATGTCGTCGTTTAGGGCCATGACCGCGTCAAAGTCAAAGGCTCCCTTGTCTTCCCAATAATCTTCAAGCGGCTTGATGGCGCCTTCGTAGGTAAAGTTTCCGCCTATGACAAAGCGGTCGTCAAAGCGGATTCCTTTTTTTTGCAAAAATGACGCTATTATTTCCGTTCTTTCCACAGCCTCGTGGGAGCCGGGAATCTTTCCCAAAATGCATATTTTCTTGCATTTATGCTGCGTCACCAAATCTTCCAAAATCGTTTGGATGCCGGGCTTGGGGTCGCAAAGAACGCTGGGCCTGCCCGAAATTTTTGAACCTATGCTGACTATTGGAAGGCTGCCAAAGCCCTTTAAAAAAGCCTCGAACTCCTCTTTTTTGCTGTGCAAGTCCAAAACCGCCGAACAAACAATAAGGCCGTCAATGTTGGCCTTGTGGCAAAATTTGGTCAAAATCCTGTGCTGGTAGTCAAAAGGATGGTAGGAAAAATTCATCTCGCCAATGTTGAATACAAAAAGAGAAATTCCTTTTTCTTGGCAAATAGAATTGGCTCCGTCAAGAATTTCCTTGACGTAATCGGAGTTTGTGTCGTTCAACAAAAGGCCGATTTTGGCTTTTCCATTTTTCATCAAGCAAATTATAAGGCAAAAAGCCCCGTTTGTCAAAAAGAATTTTTACTTTGACATTCTGTTCAAGTCGTTTTGGAGCGTCCTGTCGCCCGGAACTTCTTGCAGTCCTTCCTTGAGTTTTTCTATCGCCTTGTCCTTTTGGCCTGCGTTGTACAAGTCGACGGCGGCGTTGTGAAAGTCCACCGCCAAATTTCCCATATAGATTTTTTTGTTGTTCAAGAGCATTTTGCTTTGGGGAAGCTGGGCAAGCCCGTCTTGGACGATTTTTATCGCCGCCCGCCAATTGTATTTTTTTGCCTGGACCTGGCCGCCAAGCAAGTAGACAAATTCCTTTAGGTCCGCGTAATCCTTGGCCGTCAAATTTTCCTTGTAAGCCTCCACTTGCGCCAAGCCTTGTTCGAACGGCAGCGTCTTTGCCTTTGCCAAGACCATGTTGTAGTGGTTTGTGTAAAGCCGCATTGTCCAGTTTTGGCAGGGGCCAAAAATCTCTTGCGCCTTTAGCAAAAAGTCAATCGCGTCTTGCTCCCTCGCCGCCTTTGAATAAAGCCCCGAGGCGTTTCCGATTGCGATTTCCAACTCGTTCCTTGAGACCGGCGAGTGGCCTTGAACCTCGTAAGCGTCAACCGCAAGGCCCACAGTTTTGTCGTCCAGTTTTTTCTTTTGCAGCTGCGAGATTCGGTTGCAGTAGACGATGCCAATCATTCGGCGGTCGTCGATTTGATGGCGGCCCGCGTAGTCCTTTGCGGGAACGGTCATCCATTGCGTCTTTCCGTTGGCCAAAACTTGGGCCCGTGTTTTTCCGGGATTCACGCCGTAAGGATTTGTGGTCTCAACGTCAATTTTGTCCGAGCCGTCATAGATTGTGCAAAAACTGTGACGGGGAGTTTCGTTGGCCACGACGGGAATGCCCGCCCGTTTGCAAAAATACATGAACAATATCGCGGAAGAGACGCAGTTGTAAACCCCGCTTTCCATCGCCAAGTCCACGCGGGTTTGGTAAAAGTCATACTTAGAAAGAAATTTTTCGTAGATAAAAAAAAGAATTTTGTCGGCCTTGTCTTCCGCCGTCTCCAAATCATTTAGCTGCGGCGAGACTTGCTTCCAATGCGAGTCTAGGCCGTCCAAATGTTTTTTTACGCTTTCTTCGTCCGCTCCGCTTGCAACAAGGGCCGCGCGAGCGAATGGCTCCGCCTGTATCTCGGCGACGGAGAATATGCTTGAGTCCAAGCGCGGGTCCGGCTCAAGGCGGGCGTTAAAGTCCAAGCAAAAGGCGGCGGAAGCGATGGCAAAAAAAATTATGGCAAGTGTAAAGTTTTTTATCATACACCCTTCTCCGCGCGCAAGACTATAAACTCACGCTTTCCAAATAGCAAGTGTCCGCGCCCAAGTCGATTTTGTTTGACCAAACTTTTTCGCTGTCAATTTCAGGGTTTATGTCCCAGCAAACCGAACCGTTTGAGTCAATGTAACATCTTTTGAATGTGTTGGCGTCTTTTAAAGCGCGGTATACGGTTCCATCTTTAATCAAAGGCGTCATGTCAAGAATTCTTTTTTCAGCATTGTCAAAGGTAATTAAAATTTTGGCGGAATCTTGCGGCATGACATTTACAGGTTTTTTCCTTCCGGACGCAAAATATTTTGCCGCTTTTTCATCGAAACCCTTTGAAAGATAAAATTCAACAGTGTTCGGCATCTGCGCTCCTATTGCAATGGGTCTATGCTGAACAAATCTTGATGTTTGACTGCAAGTTCCCAATTTTCCATCAACTCGGTCTGGTGAAATGCTGCCCAGCCAAGAACCATCTTCAATTGTTTGGACGGCATTTCACCTTCCAAAACTTCAAGTTCGTTTATTGAAACAAGAATGTCCTGCCCCGCGTATGTCGCGTGAAAATGCGGCGGCATATGGTCATTCCAATTTATGTATATTTTTATTCCACGAAACATGCTTATTGTCGGCATTTTTTCACCTCGCTTTGTTTATTATTATACCATACTTCGACAATATTTGCAAAGTAAAAAGAAACCGCGCGCTTTTTCGCTTTTTTCTTGCTAAATTTCAAAATTCGCGCTAAAATAACGGAATGTGTCAAATAAGACGACCCAAAACTGAGAATTTTCCCATGAACGGCCGTCGCGCGCACTCAAGCAATCAATCAAGCAATCAATCAATCAATCGATCAATCAATCAATGCGG
>JAFZLA010000073.1 GCA_017551705.1 Treponema sp. | reverse complement strand
GTCATTGTGGTGAAATGAGGGGGGTAAACAACGACGCCCTCGTCGTCGCCCTAGTTTGGTGCTACGATCGATGAAAGACGCTGCACACGTCGGTCGTAAAGGAAAAGTAAAATGAGCGCAGATAAAATTTCAGTTCATCCAAAACTTTGGCGGCTTTTTGTTTTTGCGTTCGCGCTTTTGATTCACGTCGCGGCGATTTGCTTTTTTAGCGTTCGCCAAAAAGACGAAGAAGTTGAAACCGTTGACTTTAGCCAGGCCGACGTTTTTAAATTGGTTGACGTTCAGGAATATGTAAAGCCGCCTGTTGAAGAAAAAACTACGGTGGTGTCAAACCAGCCCAAGGCCTCGGAGCGAGTGAAGGAAACTCAAAACAAGGTGCGCGAAGAATTCAACGAAAGCGACTTATTGCCCCAGCATAAAATTTCAACTGTTCCCGTGATTCCGATTAGGGAAGTCTTGTCGCGGATTGAATACCCGCCGATGGCGCTGCGACAGGGAATCGAGGCCGTCGTTTACCTGGAGCTTTTTATTGACAAAAATGGCGCGATAAAAAACATCAAGGTGCTCAAAGACCCGGGGCACGGATTTGCCCAGGCCGCCGTCGCCGCGCTGACAGGCATTGTTTGCATTCCAGCCAACGCCAACGGCAAAAACTGCGCCGTGCGCTACCGATATCCAATAAAATTTACATTGAATTAAAATGGCGGGTCCATATTTTATTTGCATTATCTCTGAACATGTAGTATAATAGTAAAATATGGCGATTAAACTTTATTCACTTGGAGCGGCGCAGGAAGTTACCGGAAGCAAGCACATTCTGGAAGTTGACGGCCGCGCCTACATGATTGACTGCGGCGCCTTTCAGGGACACCGAAGCGAGTCCGACGAAAAAAACCGCAACTTTGACTTTGACTTGCAAAAGCTCGATGCCGTCGTTTTGACGCACGGCCACTTTGACCATTGCGGCCTAATTCCGCTTTTGGCAAAGAAGGGCTACGACAAAAACTTTTACGCCACCAGCGCCACCCGCGACTTGGCCAACCTTGTCGTCATGGACAGCGCCAGAATCCAAGCCCGCGACGCTGAGTATTTGGCCGAGCAGGCCCGCCGCAAGGGAGAAAACTTTACTTGGAAGCCAATGTACGACGAGCAGGACTGCATCAAGGCGATGAACCAGTTCGTGACGATTTCGTACAACCGAAAGCTTTTTATCGGGCCAAACGTTTCGGTTGAATTTTTTGACGCGGGCCATATCCTTGGCTCGTCATTCGCCTACTTTACAATTTATGAGGGAACGCCGCAGGAAACGCGCATATTGTTCACAGGCGACTTGGGCCGAAAGAACAAGGCGATTGTCCGCGACCCTTCCACGGACTTTCCGCCGCCGGACTACATCGTTTGCGAAAGCACTTACGGAAACAGAAAGCACGACCAAAAGGACTACGCGCTCAAAGCGTTGACAAGAATCATACGCGAGACAATCGACAAAAAAGGCAAAATCATCATGCCCTCGTTCGCGATTGAACGCACGCAAGAAATCATCTACCAGCTGCACAAACTTGTGGACATGAAAAAGATTCCGCAAGTTCCGATTTATGTTGACAGTCCGATGGCCGTCAACGCCACGGTAATTTTTCAGTCGCACCCGGAATGCTACGACGAAAAAGTCGCGCAGGCCTTCCTTGTTCACCACAAAAACCCCTTTGGCTTTAACGCCTTGCAAATGGTCACAAGCGTGGAAGAGTCAAAGGCCCTCAACAAAAAACCCGGCCCAATGATTATCCTTAGCGCCGACGGAATGTGCGAAGCCGGCCGCATCTTGCACCACTTGGCCAACAACATCGACAACGAACGCAACACAATTTTGATTGTCGGCTACATGGCCGAGAACACTTTGGGCCGCCGCATTTTTGACGGCGAAAAGCAAGTCAAAATCATGGGCGACATTTACGAAGTTCGCGCCAAGGTGGAAAAAATCAACGCGTTCAGCGCGCACGCCGACTACGAGGAAGCCACCGAATGGCTAAAAGCAGCCGACACAAGCCGCCTCAAAAAATTGTTCTTGGTTCACGGAGAAAAAGACGCGCAAGAGTTTATGACAAACTATTTGGTGGAGAACGGATTTAAAAACGTTCAATCGTCAAAATATGGAGAAAGCTACGACTTGTAAAAGCCTATGAAAAGTGATGTTAAAAAGTTTGAAGAGTATTATTCCGCAAATTTTAGACGGACAAGCTCGCTGATTTCGGGCTTGACGATTATGGTTTTTGACGCGGCGATTTTGCTCTTGTCAATCGGCATTGGCTTTTTCTTGGTCAACTTGGTCAATCACCGCTTCATCAACTTTAGGTCGTTCGTTGATTACTACATTTACATTCCAGCGATTTTGGCCGTCTTTTACGCGGCGGACTTGTATCCTGGAATTATGAATTCGCCGGCCGAAGACGTAAAGCGCCTTTCGATTTGCACTTTCTTTTGTTTTTGCGGAATCGCGCTCAGCATTTTTGTCGAAGACGCCGAAGACAAGTGGGCCATCGCGGTCGCCTTGGTTGTTGCCGTTCCGTTCGCAACGATTTTGCTGCCTGGAATGCGCGAGGCGGTCCGCCGCTTTTTTGGCTTGTTTAAATTTTGGGGATTGCCGGCGGTGGTTTACTGCTCGGGCAAATCAGGCGACCTTGTCATTGAACGCTTTTTAAAAAACCCATACCTTGGCTACCGCCCCGCTGTTATCGTGAACGATTCGATTAAGGCAAAACAAAAGGCGGCGGACGATTTTATGGGCGTACCTGTCCTTCCTCCTTCTGAGGAATTGTTTGAAGCGATAAAAAAGCGCCACATAAAGGTTGCGGTCATTAGCGGCTACAAGGGCGAAACGTTCCCGATAAAAAAATACTTCCGCTACTCGATTGTAATTTCTGACCAACTGAACACAATGATGAGCGGCGCTCCCCACTTGCGCGACATCGCGGGAATCGTGGCCTTTTCTTCCACAAACTATTTGACAAAAATTCAAGCGCTCTTTACAAAGCGCGTTTTTGACATTGCCATAATACTTTGCTCGCTGCCTCTGACTCTTCCTGTTTGTTTGCTTACGGCACTTTTTGTAAAACTCACTTCGCCCGGCCCGATTCTTTACGGCCACAAGCGCGTGGGCCTCAACGGAAAAGAATTTAAGTGCTGGAAATTCCGTTCGATGTACATTGACGCGGACAAACAGCTTGCAAAAATTTTGTCTGAAAATCCCAAGATGAAAAAGCAGTGGGACAGGGAGCGCAAGCTGGAAAACGACCCGCGCGTGACGCCCTTTGGAAAATTTATTCGAAAGACAAGTTTGGACGAGCTTCCGCAATTGATAAACATTTTTGTGGGCCAAATGAGTTTTGTTGGCCCGCGCCCGGTAATGCAAGACGAGCTTGAACGCTACGGAAAAAAAGCGGGCTACATACTTTCGGTTTTGCCCGGCCTTTCGGGAATGTGGCAAACATCCGGCCGCAGTGACACCGCCTACGAAGACCGCGTCGTTTTGGACGCGTACTACATCCAAAACTGGTCGGTCTGGCTTGACATTTGGATTCTAATCAAAACAGTCTGGGTCGTCCTCGCCGGAAAGGGCGCGTATTGACAGTCCGCGCGAGCGGACCTGTGGATAATTTCCTTGCCAAAGCGCGATACGGATATGACGCGCATTAAGCCGCTCGTGCCGTTGCTTGCAAAACGAAAATCGTTGTTTCGAGCGGTTTAACCGCGTCCTAAAGGCGTTGCCCGGACGCTGCCTGTCATTGCCCGACTTGATCAGGCAATCTTTTTTTGCCTACCTTAAACTTTCAACCATAACCTTTATTCGCTCTAAAGCAATCTTAATTTTGTCTACCGCCGTGGCGTAACACACGCGAATATGTCCTTCGCCGCCAGCGCCAAAAACGCTTCCGGGGACGACGGCGACATTGTGTTCCTTAAAAAGCCGCGTGGCAAATTCTTCGCTGGAAAGTCCAGTGCTAGAAATGTCCGGGAACATGTAAAAGGCGCCCTTGGGTTCAGGAACCGGAAGGCCCATTTCGTTAAAGGCTTTTTCCATCAAGTTGCGGCGCTGCTGGTAGCTTACGCGCATTTTTTCGACTTCCTTCCAGCCGTTGCGCAAACCTTCGGCGGCTGCGTACTGGCTAAAAATCGGAGCGCAAATTGTGTTGTAGCCGTGCACCTTTACGATTTGCGACAACAATTCGTTGGGAGCGGCGATGTAGCCGATGCGCCAACCTGTCATCGCAAACGATTTTGAAAAACCGTTCAAGATAATCGTGTAGTCTTTCATTCCGGGGAAGGATCCGATTGAAACGTGCTCGCTTCCGTCGTAAACCAACTCGCAATAAATTTCGTCGCTGATAACCCAAATCTGATGCTTTTTGACAAGCGCCGCGATTTTTTCCAACTCTTCCTTGGGAATCATAGTTCCTGTAGGATTGTTGGGAGAGCAAATCATCAAGGCCTTTGTCTTTGGCGTGATGAGCTTTTCAACTTGTTCCGCCGTTGGATAAAAGCCTGACTTTCCTGTGTCCAGCGGAACGGCCTTGGCTTGGCACAATTCCGCAAGCGGAACGTAGTTGACGTAGCAAGGCTGGCTTACGATTATCTCGTCGCCGGGATTGAGAATGCCGCGCAAAACCGCGTCAACACCTTCGCTGGCTCCGACAGTGATTAGGATTTCTGTCTTGGGCTCGTAAGACATGTCGTAGCGCTCAAGGTACTTGGCGATTTCTTCGCGCAGCTCAATCAAGCCCCAGTTGCTGGTGTAGCTTGTGTGGCCCTTTTCCAAATGATAAAAGGCTTCTTCGCGAATCACCCACGGCGTGGGAAAGTCGGGCTCGCCGACGCTCAAGCTGATTACGTCGTCGTGGCCGATGAGCATTTCAAAAAATTTTCTGATGCCGCTGGGAGGAGTCCGCGTCATCGCGGCGCTCAAGCGGTCTGGTCTTGTGTTCATTATGCCATCGCTCCTTCGCGTCGGTCTTTTTCGTCCTCGACGTAAATCACGTCGTTCTCTTTGTAGGTCTTGAGCACAAAGCAAGTTTTGGTGGAACGCACGCCTTCGAGCGTGGCAAGTTTTTCGCTTACAAAGAGGCCCACTTCTTTAAGGGAATCGCCTTCGATTACGACCATAAAATCGTAGCCGCCGCTCATAAGGTAAACCGACTTTACTTGCGGGTAGCGGTAAATGCGGTCGGCGATTTTGTCAAAGCCGTGCTCACGCTCGGGCGAAACTTGAATCTGTATTTGCACGCGAACCTTGTCGTCCGAGCCTGACAACTTTTCTTTGTTGATGACAGCGCCATACTTTAAGATGATGCCCTCGTCTTCCATCTGCTTTATTACGCTCTTGACCTCGTCGGGCGTCTTTTTTGTCATCGCCGCGATGTCTTCCACGCTCAGGCGAGCGTTCTGTTCGAGCAAGTTCAATATTTCTTCGTCGTATTTCATAGCATAATAGCATAGCGCATTTTTAATATTTGCGCTATACTAGGGGAATGAAAATTCCAGAGCGACCAATTATTTTGTGCGGAATCAAGCACTGCGGAAAATCCACGCAAGCCAAGCTGCTCGCCGCCGCAATCGGAGCGGCCGTTTACGACACCGACGACATC
>JAFZLA010000072.1 GCA_017551705.1 Treponema sp. | reverse complement strand
GCATCCAACAAAATCTTGGTTGGAAAGCTCCTAACGAAATAGCTGCTTAATCTGTCCTAAAAATTGGGGTCAGTTCAAACTATACATAATACCCCCCCTCCCCTCACGGCCAAAAAACAAGTAAAGGTAAACAACTGGCGCATAGTCGCGATTGACGAAATTCTCCAAAGCGGAAGGCCTTACACTGCAAAAGAGCTTTCCGCCCGCATAGAAGACGGAAGCTACAGCGCGCGCACAATCCAACGCGACTTGGAATACATGCGCGACACGCTCAACGCGCCGATAGAAAACGACTGGCGCGGCTACCGCTACACCGAGCAAAACTTTTTTATAAAAAGCATTCCGCTTACAGAAGGAGAGGCGTTTGCCGTCGCGGCGCTCAATCCGCTTTTGGAACAATACCGCAACACGCCGCTGGAAAAACAGCTGCGCTCGGTGTTCGCAAAAATCGCAAGCTGTCTGCCGCAAAAAATCACGGTTGACACTTCGTTCCTAAATCCAAAAATCACGTTCATCCCTGACAGAACGGAAAGCATAAACCCCAAATTTTTCAAGACCGTCTTTGACGCGCTCAAAGCCTGCCGCGCGCTTGCGTTTGAATACCGCCCCCTGCAAAAGACAACGTTCATGCAGCGGACGATTGAGCCGTACCATGTGGTGTGCCAGCGGGGCAACTGGTATGTCATCGGAAAGTGCCGCGACAAAAACGACGTCCGCATTTTTTCGCTCTCCAGAATGAAGAGCCTTGCGATGACAAAGGAAAAGTTCAGCGTGCCCAAAAGCTTCAAGGCCTCAGATTATTTTGACGCAGAAATGGGAATTTGGCTTAGCGACAAAATTCCGATTGAGGCGGAACTTTTGTTCGACAAAGAAATAGGCACCTACGCGCTCAACCACATTTGGCACAGCGAGCAAACCGTCCAAGAGCGCCCCGACGGAAGCGTCTATGTAAAATTCAAAACCACCCAAAAGCGCGAAATCCTCCGCTGGATTCTAGGCCAAGGCCACACCGTAAAAGTGTTGGGGCCGGCTGATTTTGCGGCAGAAGTTCAGGCTGAACTGAAGAAGGCGCTGGAGCAGTACGGGAAGCAAGGAATGAATTAATTTTCCACCCCATGACATTATATGGCGTGGGGTGGAGAGTAGGATGGAAGACAGAAGGAGATTTTTATGCCACAGAAAAATGTTGCTTTTTGTAATTTTGTAAGCAGAATTGAACTAGATGACACGCCGATTGACAATGCGTATGAATGCATTTTTGACCAATATGAAAGAGTCATCGTGCAAGCATTGGCAACGTCTTTTGGGTTGGATTTCCTTGTTAATGACAGATACGGCGGGGATGTTGATACAATTCATAACGTTCGCGAAATTGGCAAAGCCCCACAAATGACATATAAGAATTCGCAAAACGCTACGGACTATGAAAACCGTGGAGACTATAATTCTACAGAATATCATTCGGACGAAAATTATAGAACCATAAATGCAAAAGCGAGCGCCAAGAAAAAAGCTGGAGATCTAACTGACTCTTATACAGGGGAAAAAGTCGCAAAAAATGCAAAGATAGATTTAGACCATGCAGTCTCAGCAAAAGAAATACATGATGACCCTGGTAGAGTTTTGGCCGGAGTGGATGGAAAAGTATTGGCGAATTGCGAAGAAAATTTAAATCCCACAGACAGAAGCATAAATCGCTCTATGGGTCAAGCCGATATGGATGAATATTTAAAAAAAAGGAAGGAACAGCAACCCGAAAGACAAAAGCGAATAAAAGAATTGAATTTAAAAGAAAAGCTTTCTGACAAAGAAAGAAAAGAACTGGAAAAGTTGGAAAAGCTTGAAAAGATTAATCCGGATTTAATGAAAAAGAGAAATGATGCCGCAAGAAAAGCATACAATACAAAACTAAACCGAGTCTACTATACCAGTCCAAAATTTTGGAAAGACACAAGTGTTGCCGCTGCAAAACTTGGGCTTTCTATGGGGTTGCGTCAAGCTCTTGGCCTTGTTTTTACTGAAATTTGGTTTTCTGTAAGAGACGCTATTTTCAAATGCAATAAAGGTGCAAAAAATCTTTTTGAAGAAATTGCTAAGGCTGTAAAGAAGGGCATAAATAATGCAAAAAAGAAATTCCAAGATGTATGGAGAAAATTTATAGAAGGAGCCGTTGCCGGAGTTCTTTCCAGTCTTGTAACGACACTAGCAAACATATTCTTTACAACCGCAAAGAACATTATCAAAATCATACGAGAATCTTTCGCTTCATTGACAAGAGCGTTTAATATTCTTTTTGTGAATCCAGATGGATATCCATTGGGCGACAGATTCATTGAAGCCGCGAAAGTTGTTTCAACCGGAGCAAGCGTTGTTGCAGGAACAATGGTAGCAGAGTTGCTAAGAAAGACGCCTGTAGGAACAATTCCTATTGTTGGCGAAATTCTTCCAACATTCTGCAATGTTTTGGTGACCGGCATTATGAGTTGTTCTTTTTTGCATTTGCTTGACCGCAACGAGCTGCTAAAAAAAGCGATAAAATGGCTCAACAACCTTCCTGACATAGACAACTTTGCCGCCTCTCTAAGGAAGCAGGGAGAGCTTTTAACCCGTTATCTTTCAGAATTGATGAAAATTGATTTTGACTTGCTAAAGAGACAAGAAGAAAGTTTTTCTTTTGCCGCAAAAAAATTGTCCGCTTGCAAAAACGCAAAAGAAACAACGATTTGCCTCCACTCTATATACAAGGAATTAAACCTAAGCTTGCCTTGGGCTGGATATGCAGGTTTTGATTCTTTTATGAACGATAAGAACTCAAGGCTTGTGTTTGCGTAATGTTTGAATGTGACAAATGCGGACTTTGCTGCTCTCACATTGGAGGCTGTGAGGTATATAAAGAATTGGACAGGGGCGACGGTGTTTGCAAGTTTTTGAACGGCAATCTTTGCTCTATTTACAACAAGCGGCCATTGCTCTGTCGTGTTGATGAAAGTTATGAGCAAATCTTTTCGTCAAAAATGAGTCGGGAAGATTTTTACAAATTGAATTACAAGGCTTGTAAAGCCTTGAAAAATAAATATTTACAGGAGGCGCAACAATGCCATTACCATTAATTATTGGAATAGCTGCCGGGTTAGCGGGAGCTGCTGGAGTAGGTTCGGGGATACACGGAGCGGTGAAAATGAAAGAGGCAAACGACACCGCAAAGTCAGCCCAAAGAAGAAATGAAGAAAATCTTTCACATCTCGAAGATGAAAACAAAAAAACGATGAAAGACATGGACAGATTAGGAGAAAAAGAAATGGAAATACTCTCTACTTTCCAAAGATTTTCCGCAGCATTTGAAAAAATAAAAAATCGTCCGTCATTTGCGCAGATAAACAAGTCCGATGTAAAACTGCCAGAATTCAGTCCAAAAGACATCAAAGACGCAGGAGTTGGAGCAACTGCATTGCTTGGCGGATTAAGCGGAGCAGGCTTGGGAACGGCTGGCGGTTTTGCAGCCGCAGGAGGAACCACTGCGGCTGTAACGGCTCTTGGAACCGCCTCCACAGGAACACCAATATTTGCTCTTGCCGGCGCTGCCAAGGCGAACGCAATACTTGCCGCGCTTGGCGGCGGTTCTTTGGCTACGGGCGGCGGCGGTGTAGCATTGGGCTCTGCGATTTTGGGCGGAGCCACTTTGGGTGCAGGACTTTTAGTTGGCGGAATCATTTTTAACATAGCGGGATCAAGCGTCTCTGACAAAGCTGACAATGCATGGCGACAAATGCTTGAAAACGAGGAAAAGATTAATTCCATCTGTGAATACCTTAACAACCTTAGAAGCATTGCAAAGAAGTTTAACAAATCTTTGGTTGAAGTAGACAATGTTTACGAAGATTATCTTGAACGATTTGTGTGTGTTGTAGATGACAGATATTCTAATGCAAGAAAGCTTGATTACAATGATTTTGACCAAGAAGAAAAATCAATCACAGAAAACATAATTCTTCTTGTTGGATTGCTGTACAATATGTGCAAGGTTCAAATTGTTGAGAAAAATAACAATGAAGAAGAATCGCAAGCGTTCGCGAAAGAACCGACTGCGGGAGAACCGACTGTGAGAATGGCGCCTGCGAGAAGAAAAAAGGATGAAGGAGAATTGAATAAACTAAACGAAACGGCCGTTTACGAACAAATTGAAAATGCCGAAAAAATCTTGCAACAGATTCAAGTAGCATAGAATTTATAAAAACTGGCGCCATTTATGAAAAAAACATAAATGGCGCTACATTCACAGAATGTGAAAAACTTGCAGGCTAAAGTAGTTTATATAAAGTAAGGAATTTATGTTTGAAATTATTATTGGTATTATTGCCATTGTTATTATTGTTGCTCTTGCCAAACCTATTTTTAGATTTTTGAAGTTTTCAAAGTTTGCCAAAGTTACGCTTGCGTTAATTTATATCATCTCTCCCATCGATCTCATTCCAGAGGCTGTTTTGGGGCCGGTGGGGTTTATTGATGATGGCGCTGCAGCAATCTTCCTTGTTAGAACTATTGCTACGGATGCTGCTGTCAATGTCGCCAAGCCACAATTAATTCGTTTCGCAAAAGCTGCATTGAGATTCATTGTTATAGGACTTATTATACTTTCAGTTGTTATATTTTTACTAATGAAGAATGTTAACAATAATTAGATAGTCATTAAAGATAAATAAGTGCTCCCATGACACTATCTGTCATGCCCTATCCCATATAATTGAATCGTGGAGTTAACGAGCAATCATGCCACCAATAAACAAAAACACATTCATTAACCAAAAAATTTCTCTCGACGTTTCCATCAACAAGATTCAGGCGGGCATAAAAAAATCCGACTTTCTTGTTTCCGACGAAAACTGCGTCCATCGTTTGGTCGGCCTAAGATTTGATCCAGCCACGATGCAAGAGCCGGAGATTGCACTCATTTGCGCGCGGCATCAGATGGCTGCGGCAAAGCAAATAGCGTTTTCTCTTGGGAAGCGCGTTTATCCTGAACCGCGCCTTTCCGCCCGCCTCTTTCGCAATTATTATGCCGGTCAAAGAATCATGGAGGAAGACTACCGCGAAACCGCAAAAATTTATTCGGACTACCTTAAACCATTTTGACAAGAAGCGCTGCATTCACGCCTATGCAAAGCAAAGACATTTATGATTATTTTCTTAACGAAGCCAATCCCATAAAAACCGCATACAAAAGCAAGAGGGGATATGAAATTTGGATTTCAAAAATATCTTTTCATGACGTTTTTCTTTTTTTCAATCATAGAAATTTCGACAATACGACATGGGCTTTAGGCGCAGGCGCTGCGGCCGTTTATCATCCAAAATACAAGGATAAATATCTTGGTGAACAAAGATCTTTACGACATTTATTTGTCAGGCAAATATAAATTCTATTATGATTTCGCATTGGCCCACGAAATTGGGCATTGCATAAATGACGATTTAACAAACCCTTTGGACGTGCCGTTAGAAATTAGAAACACCTTAGACCGCGCTTATAACAAGCAATGCATTGAGCGCGAGCTGTTGGCTGATTACATCGGCTATCAAATGGTGATTGGAAACACCTATTTTAAGACAAACCATTGTGACAAAAATTTTATCATGACGCCAAAATTCTGGCAAAATTTATTGGCAACGAATTATGTTGTTTGCGTTCAAAACATGCCAAACATAAAGCGCGCTTTAAAAGCAAACGATTTTGATCATCTCCTAAAATTAATCCGAAAGTTTGTAACCAAGGAATCTCTTCGCATTTCCACCGAAACTCCTGAAAATCAAATGCGCTTAAAGATGTTCCAAAATTTTTACGGAGATAAGAATATTTTTCGAGGCCAGCCCACCTCGCTGTAATATATTATAAACAACATTGCATAATTTTATTGACACACCTCTTTTTATGCTTTATACTCTTCAGCATGGAACTTCAAAACATAAAAGCTTATGAAAAGGCAAATATCCGCACCGCGTGGAACGAACAGGAAGAAGAATGGTATTTTTCTGTCGTTGATGTTGTGGGCGTGTTGACGGAAAGTGAAAGTTATCAGACCGCGCGAAATTATTGGAAAGTATTAAAAATTCGTCTAAAAGAAGAAGGTTTTCAACCGGTTACAAATTGTAACCAGTTGAAAATGAAATCAGCGGACGGAAAAATGCGTCTTACTGATGTGGCAAACACAGAACAACTCCTGCGAATAATTCAATCCATTCCTTCAAAAAAAGCGGAGCCATTCAAAATGTGGCTTGCGCAGGTCGGACGCGAGCGAATTGAAGAAACAATTGACCCGGAGCAGACAATTGACAGAGCATTGGAAACTTACGCAAAAAAAGGCTACAGTCGAGAATGGATTAATCAGAGGCTGCAAGCAATTCAAGTTCGAAAAGAGCTTACGGATGAGTGGGAACAGCGCGGCGTAAAAAAGGGAATTGAATACGCAATTCTCACTGATGAAATTACAAAAGCCTGGTCTGGAATGACGACACGGGCATACAAGAATCATAAGGGGCTCAAAAAAGAGAATCTGCGCGACAACATGACAACAACGGAAATCATTCTTAACATGCTTGCGGAAACTGCGGCTAAGAATATTTCACAAACAGAAAATCCCGCAACATTTGAACAAAATCAGTCAGTTGCGCGTCGTGGCGGAAGGATTGCAGGAAACGCGCGCAAGGAACTTGAAGCGGAAATCGGACATTCGGTTATTTCAAATCAAAACGCGGCGCAGATAAATTCCGTTGTGACAAATCTTATTGAAGGCGTTGCAAAAGAGAATGACAGCGCTACGGAGACGCAATAATGGAATCAGTCATAAAGCTCCTGCGGGAACAGCATAGATACACGCAGGTAAAACTTGCGGAAGAACTTGGAATTTCACGGCAAGCGCTCATAAAATACGAAAATATGGAACTGGAACCGCCGCTTCCTGTAATCCGCGAACTTTCTAGAATATTTTCGGTAAGCTACGATTGTCTCATCGATAACATTCTTCCGCCTGAACAATCTGCCAATGACGCCGCGATGATAGCCCAACTTGCAAAAAACTTTGTTAAACTCAACGACTCAGAAAAACGCGCTGTTTTTGAAATGGCTAGAATTATGGCAACCTGTTAGAAAAACCATAGCAATAAACATGTTTTTTGCGCTACAATAAAACCCATGACAACCATAATCTGCGCGGCGGCGGCATTTGCCGGGCTCGCGCTTGTTTTTGCCGTCCAGAATTTTTTGCTGCTCACGTCGTCGTCGCTTGTTTATCTGTACGAAGCGCTCTCGGCTCTTGAATTGTACGCGTCGCTGTGCCTGCTTTATTTTTCGATTAGAATATACGAGCAAAAGACAAGAAAACATTTTCGCTTTCTTTTTGCGAAAGTTTTTTGGCCGGCGCTTTTTTATTCGCTCGCGATTATTTTTAATTTGGATTTCAACGCGCTCACGCTGGCAACTTCGCTTGCAAGCTTTGTGTTGATTGCCGCAAGCGCATTCGCCATAATTCTGTCGTTGCTTTACAAACAGCCAGCTTCTTGCGACGCGGCTGCGGAAAGCGTTTTGTCAAAGCGCGAGCGCGAGGTGACCGCGCTTCTTTTGCAGGGAAAGACAAGCCAAGAAACCGCCGACGCGCTTTTTGTGTCGCTCGCCACAATCAAGACTCACGTTCAGCGCATTTACCAAAAGACAGGCGCGCGCAACAGGGCGCAGCTCGCGCTGTTCATGCAAAATCATCCTTTTGGCTGATATTCTTTTTTGCCAATTTAGTTGATAATAAAAACATGAAACAAATTTTAAAGGCGCTTCCTTTTGTCGCAGTTCTCGCGATGCTGCTCGGTTCTGTATTTTTCGCAAAAGCCCTTCATTCAAAAAAGAGCGGCCGCTTTCATGTGAACACCGGCCCTGACAAAAACGGCGAGATTCACACTGTCCGAAAATTCGAGTCAATTTCTTCCGTGATCATAATCGACATGAACAATCATTCCAAAAAGCGAAAAATCACGCCAAGCGAATTTTCATACAACGCGGAGACTACAAAAATAATTTTTGCAAATTCCCTTCCCTTTGAAAATTCTGTGGTTCATGTGGAAGGGACAAT
>JAFZLA010000071.1 GCA_017551705.1 Treponema sp. | reverse complement strand
CGGTCGGCCTTGATGCCGTACTCAACCAAGCGGTCCTTTACAAAGGCGGCGCGGGCGTTTGAAAGGTTGAGCAAAGTCTCGTCCTCTCCGGCCGCTCCAGTCTTGTTGGCGTGTCCAACAACGGTAACCGTATAATCCGGGAACTTCTTTAGAATCTCAGCCACGCGCTTAAGGACGCGGACGTTGTTGGCGGCCTGGGCCTTTGTGACCTGGCTTCCGGGCGCCTCTTCGGCGGTCTTGAAGTCCGCGTGGTTGCTTCGGAATATGATTGACGGAACGGCCATCTTGAGGACGTCGCCGTCGGGGATTACCAAGATGTCGACAGGAATGACGCCTGTCTTGACGCTTGTAAGTCCAAGGCTGTCAGTGACGGTAAAGACGTAAGGATAGTCCATCGCGGACTGAACGCGCTCAGCCTTTCCGTCCTTTTCGGTGCTGGTGTTGCTGAGGCCGTCCCAAACAATTTGCGGAGTGATTTTGTCCGTTCCGCTTGTCTTCCAGAAGGCGCCCGGCTTTTTTGTCTCCACAGGATTGTTGATGTCAAACGACCAAGACACAAGCTTGGCTCCGTTGGCGGCAGTTCCGCGCAAAGAAATAAAGCAGTCGTCGTCGGTTCCGTCGTTGTCGGGGCTAAAGAATTCGGGGGCGACGCTTACCGTCAAGGCGGGCGGCGTCACTGAGCAAATGAAGGCGCTTGTCTTTACGTCCACGACATTGCCCTTTGTGTATTCAATCTTGAGGCGGCCCGCAAAGGTTCCTTCCAGATTCTTTTTGTCCTTGTCCTTTCCGTCCCAGACAAAGCTTTGCGGAATTGTCTTGGCGGAAGAGTCAAAGGCGTAAACAGCCTTGTCTTTTGCGTCCACGATTTCAAAGGACCACTTTTCTATTCCTTCGTTGAGCGCCAAGCGGACGCCAAAGTTTTGCTTGGTCAAGCCAGTCTTTGACTCGGGGCTAAATCCAGGCAAAGCGACAGTAACGTAGGCGCTTGTCGGGCGGCTGTCGACAACAATGCCGTCAAACTTTTTGCTAAATTCGTTTCCAGCCTTGTCCGTCGAGCTTACCGTAAGCGAGTAAGTTCCGTCGGCAGCCTTGTTTCCATTGTCGTCCCGGGCGTCCCATTCAAATTTTGCGGGAACCTTTCCGCGCCATTCAAATGTTTTCACAACCGCTCCCTTTGAGTTGGCGATGGCCACAGTCCATTCGTCTTCGTCGGTCGAGTTGGAGGCCGAAGCCTTAAGAGTTTCCTTGCGGCTGTCTCCGTCGGGGCTGAACACAGTGTCGGCCAAGGCGAGTTCCACGCTGGGAACCTTTGTGTCAATAAGAACGGGCATGGCGGCGGCGCGGGCCGACGAGCCGTTCACAGAGTCGATTGAAATCGAAGCGGTGTAAAGTCCGTCTTCGCAAACAACGCCGGAAGCGGACTTTCCGTTCCAAGTGATTTTTCCGGGAACGTTTCCGTTGCCCTTCAATGAGAACACGACCGCTCCGCTTGAATTCTTTATTTCAAAATTGTAAGACTTGACGGCGCTGGACTTTAACACGCTTGTGTATGTCACGGCCTTGCGCTTTCCGTTGGGATTGAAGGCAGGATCGCTGGCGGCCAGCATGACCTCAGTCTTAGAAGTGTCCAAAGTAAAGGCTTTGGCGGTTTTTGTCTCAAACGAGTTTCCCGCGGCGTCGCTGGCTGTAAGCTCATAGTTGTAGCCGCCGTCGGCGCAGAGGTTTCCGCTTTGGTCCAAGCCGCTCCAAGAAACGCTCTCTGGGAGGCTGGAGCCGAACTTCCATTCGAAAACAGTTTTTCCGTTTTGGGCGCTTATGATTTTGCCGGTCCAGTTGCGGACAGGAGATCCGTCCTTTTTGTCGGCGCTCTGCTTAAGGGTAAAGGTGTCCTTGTTTCCGTCTCCGTCGGGGCTGAAGATTTCGTCGTAAGAAAGCAATGTCGCGGCGGGAGAAACTGTGTCAAACGTAAAAATCGGAGAATTGACCGTGGGGGTCTTGTAGCCGTTCAAATACTCGGCGTTGACGCGGGCGTAGTACTCGCCGTCGGGGATTTGCGCGCCGGCTTGGTTCTTTCCGTCAAAAACGATTTCTGTCGGAGGAACGTCGCCGCGCTTTCCGGCGTAGCTCTTTACCACCGAGCCTGACTTGTCCAAAATGTCAACGCTCCAATTTACAAGGGCGTTTCCGCTGTTCTTTCTTGGCTCGGGAATGACTACTTCAAGCTTGACCGAAGAAATCTTGCTCTTTGAAGGAATTGAGAAATAGCGGGAACCCGCCACCATTACGTTGGTCTCAGGCTTTTCGGCGGAGAAGATGATGTTTGAAACTTCTTCGCTGCAAGTGTTTCCGGCGCGGTCGGTGGCGGAGATTGTGTACTTGTAAACGCCGTCGGACACAATCACGCCCTTGTCGTCAGTTCCGTTCCAAGCAAAAGATTTGGGGTCGCTGTCAGACCAAGAATAGTTTCTGACAACCTTTCCGTCGGCGGCCGCAATCGTGGCCACCCATTTGTCTTCTTTTGTGCCTTCCTGGCCAAAAGCAAATTCGGGCTTGTCGCCTTCGCCAAAAATTCTTTGGCCTTCGGGCAAAACCGAAAGCGTCACTTTTGGCGGAGTGTTCTTTACAATTACAGGAAGTTTTTTTGTCGAGTTTTTATTTTTGCGTTCGTCGGTGGCCGTGATGTAATAAAAATACTCGCCGTCGGGAGCGGTCTCTCCGTTGTCGAAAGCTCCGTTCCAAACTACGACAGGCGGCACTTCCACCGACTGCTTTTTGGATAGAATTTGCTTTGCGAAATTCTTCGCGTTGAACGATGTCGGCAAGGCGACCTTGTTTCCTATCGTTCGCACGACCTTTCCGCTTGAGTCCTCAATAATCAAGGCCCAGCCGGTTATTTTGCTTTTGTCCTTGACGCTAAACTTTACGTCCAAAGTGTCTTGAACGCCGTCATTGTTTGGAGAAATGTATTTTGGCTGGTTCGAAACGTCAGCGGCAAAAAGCGCCGCGGCAAGGCCGACTGCCAAGAACAAAGACACAACGCGAAGTTTTTTCATTGCAAACACTCCCAATCAGTAAAATCGGCTTAATAAAGCCTACTATTCTAATTCAATGTCCGGACCTGATTTGTCTTTTTGGCCCAAGCGCAAAACGGCGCCGACGCCAATCATGTTGATGTCCATGTCAACATTCTTCCATGCGGCGGACGGACATAGCTCGCTCTTAGTCCAATCATGCTTCTTTACAAAGTTGCTGTTGCCCATTCCAATGTTGAACTTGAAAACGACGCCGATAGTCGGGAGCCAAGAATTGTGGCCGTCCCAGGCTTCCTCAGCGTTCCATTCCCAAGAGGAATTGATTTGGACAAAGTCGCAAATGCGCATTTGAACACCAGAGTCAATTATTAAATTCAT
Organism: Treponema sp.; assembly: GCA_017551705.1. GTDB lineage: Bacteria > Spirochaetota > Spirochaetia > Treponematales > Treponemataceae > Treponema_D. Next base: position 85,117 of record JAFZLA010000071.1, on the reverse strand, counting down.
GAAAAGCGGAGTGGTTACATCCAAAGAAAGGCCCAAAACAAAGTTTTTGGCCTGAATCAATTCCGCCGCGGCTCCGCCTCTGAATGTAAACATTGAGGGGTAGCCCTGCCAGTTGCGGTCAGATCCCAAAGTCTTTCCAAGGTTGTTGGCTGTGGCGGCAACACGGAAATTCTTGAGGAAGCCCAAGTCGCCAAAATCGTAAATCGCGCCCACGTCGGCAGTCAACATCCAGTCCTTGAGGAACTTTGTTTCGTAGCCAAAGCCCAAGCCCACGCCAATGTAAAGCTTGTCCATAAACTGCTTGGCAGCGAATGACTTGAAGTGAATGCTGTTTCCCAAAGGCATGTTGCTAAATTCGCTGAAGATTCCCTGAATCTCTCCGCCAAAAGTGGCCCAGTCTGTGGGAATCAAGATTCCAGTTCCAAAGGCTTGGGCGTATTTTTTGTTGCCGCGAGACTTGTCCAAGCCGTTGATCATGGCTGTGTAGCCCAAGTCAAGGCTGACGCGCTCTTCCAAACCTACCAAAGCGGGGTTCAAGGTTCCGCTGGCGGGAATGACGGACTCAATTCCGCCGCCTGCGGTGGAGTTTCCGCCTGTCAAAAGCTCCGGATGGCTAAGATAAAAGAGGTTCTCCCCCTGCACCGGCGGATTGTATGACCAAGCCGCTCCCAAGGCCAAAAGGCCAGCTGTCAAAGACAAAATAATTTTTTTCATGGCATTCTCCATTTATAGTAAAAACTTAGCGAACATTATATCGAATCGCGCGGGTTTTGGCAACAACGCGCGGCGCCTGCATAAAATTTCGCTGGAAAAATACTAAAAAGCGCGCTAGAATGGTAGAACATACATTTTTTTGGAGGAATCTATGTCAAACCAATACGCGGGAACGCAAACCGAAAAGAACTTGCAGACAGCCTTTGCCGGCGAGTCTCAGGCAAGAAACAAGTACACTTACTTTGCCAGCGTGGCAAAAAAAGAGGGCTTTGAGCAAATCTCGGCCATTTTCTTGGCCACGGCCGACAACGAAAAAGAGCACGCCAAAATGTGGTTCAAGGAGCTTGGCGAGTTGGGAAGCACCGCCCAAAACTTGGGAGCGGCGGCCGACGGCGAAAACTTTGAGTGGACCGACATGTACGAAGGCTTTGCCAAGACAGCCGAAGAAGAAGGCTTCAAGGCCTTGGCCGCCAAATTCCGCATGGTGGGAGCGATTGAAAAGCGCCACGAGGAACGCTACCGCGCCCTTTTGAAGAACGTCGAGACTGCCAAAGTCTTTGAAAAGAGCGAAGTCAAAGTTTGGGAATGCCGCAACTGCGGACACATCGTAGTCGGAACAAAGGCTCCGGCCGCCTGCCCCGTTTGCGCCCACCCGCAAAGCTACTTTGAAGTCAGCGCGGAAAATTGGTAGCGGGCCGCTCGTGATTTTGCTGGCAAGACCCCAATCGTAATTTCGAGCGGGGTCACCGCGTCTTTCAGACGCTACCCTACCTAAAAAGGAGTCCAATTATGAAAAAGTTTTTCTCTGTATTGTTGAGCATTGCGTTCGCGCTTTGTTTGTTCGCGACGCTCTTGCTTGGAGTTGTCCGCTTCAACTTTAGCTATTCGACAATCACAAACATCGCGTCGCAAATGCTAAAGCCGGTTTCAAAGGCCCCCGTTCAACAGAACAAAAGCGGCCTCTTCTACCCCGGCGAGCAAGTCGCGGTTTTGGCCAACATGTCCTTTGAGGGAACCGATTTTGAAAACTTTGAGTTCAACTTTAGCGCGGAAGATTTGAAGGACCTTGACCTGAACGCGATTGTCAAAGACTGCCTTGACCAAGCCGGCGTCAGCGCAAGCCCAGAATTTGTCGCGGACATCTTGGCCTCTCCGGAAATGTCGGCCTTTGTCGACAAATATGGCGAGGAAGTCATAGATTATCTGGCCGGAACAAAGTCCGAGCTTGAAGTGAACCCCGCCGACGTAAAGAAAGTCTTGTACAAATCAATCGACTTGTACGAAAAGCACACCGGAGAAACTGTCGACAGGACCGGCATGGACTCGGCGGTTGAAAATTCAATAAAAAAGACGCTTCCCCAAATCACCGCAAGCCTTGACGAAGTCAAAGCGGAAGGCTCGCAAGCGCTTGACGCCGTAAAGGCAATCGCCGCCTGGCTTGAGCTTAAAATGTTCATCATCTTTGTCGCGGTTTGCGCGCTGTTGGCCCTGGTCATTTTCTTGATAAACATGAACGCCTTTGCCATGTTCAAGTACATTTCAATTCCGGCAATTGTGGACGGCGCCTTGCTTTTGCTGATTGGAGCGCTTTTGGCCGCGGTTCTTCCGCAGATTATTTCCGAAGTTGCCGGCCCCAACATTCACAAAGGCGTTTACGAGGCAATTTTGTCTTATACGACAAAAATCTTCTGCCACATGAAAATTTGGGGCGCGGCGGCGGCCGTTTGCGGCGTGATTCTCTGCGTTTTGGGCTTTGTTTTGGACAAGAAAACCCAAAAGCCGAACACCGCGTCTTGAAAACTTTTGCAAAATGCGCTATTTTATTCAAACTATATCTTATAGGAGCGAAACATGACTTACACTGCTGAAGTGGAGCATATGTGTCCCTTGGCTAAGGGCGCGTATCATGGACCGGCCCCGATTCCCGAAGAGGGAGAATGGGTCAAGGTAAAAAAAATTGAAGACGTTTCTGGATTTACGCACGGAATCGGTTGGTGCGCCCCCCAGCAAGGCGCCTGCAAGCTTTCTTTGAACGTTAAGAACGGCATCATCGAAGAGGCTTTGGTTGAGACAATCGGCTGCTCGGGAATGACCCACTCAGCCGCCATGGCCAGCGAAATCTTGATTGGAAAGACTTTGCTCGAAGCCTTGAACACAGACTTGGTTTGCGACGCGATCAACACCGCCATGCGCGAACTCTTTATGCAAATCGTTTACGGACGCACCCAGTCAGCCTACTCAAAGGACGGACTCAAGGTCGGCGCCTCTTTGGAAGACTTGGGAAAGAACTTGCGCTCGCAGGTCGGAACTATGTTCGCCACGCGCAAGACTGGCCCCCGCTATTTGGAAATGACAGAAGGCTACGTCGAGACTTGCGCCGTTGACAAAGACGGACAAATCATCGGCTACAACTGCATCAACTTTGGCAAATTGATGGACGCGCTCAAGGCCGGAAAGCCCGCGCAGGAAGCCATCGAAGGCGCCCGCACTCACTACGGACGCGTCACCGCCGACCAGGGCATGGTCAAGCTCATTGACCCCCGCAAAGAGTAATCAGGAGGAAGGACACTATGGCATTGTTTGAAGATTTTGAAGGCCGAATTCCTCAGGTGAACAAGGCTCTTAAAGAGTACGGATTTAAGGAAGGCGAAGCCGGCTTGAACGAGGCCCGCGAACTTTGCAAGGCTCGCGGCTTTGACCCCTACGACATCTGCCAGTCAACACAGCAGATTTGTTTTGAAGACGCCAAATGGGCTTACGTTTTGGGAAGCGCCATCGCCATCAAGGAAGCCGAAAAGTCAGGCGACAAGACTGGCTCGACAGCCGCCGCCAACATCGGAAAAGGCTTGCAGGCTTTCTGCTTGCCAGGCTCTGTAGCCGACGACCGCAAGGTTGGACTTGGACACGGAAACTTGGGCGCCCGCTTGCTTAGCGAAGAGACACAGTGCTTTGCCTTCTTGGCCGGCCACGAGTCTTTTGCCGCCGCCGAAGGAGCGATTAAAATCGCCGCCAACGCCAACAAGGTTCGCAAGAACAAGCTTCGCGTAATCCTCAACGGCCTTGGAAAGGACGCCGCGCAAATCATCAGCCGCATCAACGGCTTTACTTACGTTCAGACTGAATTTGACTACTTTAACGGACAGGGAACCGACAAGGCTCTCAAAATCGTTAAGGAAGTTCCCTACGGAAGCAACCCCGACCGCCTCATCGTTAAGTGCTACGGCGCCGACGACGTCCGCGAGGGCGTAGCCATCATGTGGCACGAGGACGTTGACGTTTCAATCACAGGAAACTCAACAAACCCGACACGCTTCCAGCACCCCGTTGCAGGAACATACAAGAAAGAGCGCTTGCTCGCCGGAAAGAAGTACTTCTCTGTAGCTTCTGGCGGCGGAACAGGACGCACCTTGCACCCGGACAACATGGCCGCCGGCCCGGCCTCTTACGGCTTTACCGACACGCTCGGAAGAATGCACTCGGACGCTCAGTTCGCGGGATCTTCTTCAGTTCCGGCTCACGTTGAGATGATGGGCTTTATGGGACTGGGCAACAACCCGATGGTAGGCTGCACCGTAGCTTGCGCCGTCGCAGTTGCCGGCTCTTTCTAATTGTCATTGTGACAAATGACTAAAAAACGCCGTCCCTTTGGGCGGCGTTTTTTTTTGGCCGTCGCTGGTTCGTTCTAGGCTTGCAAAAAGTAGCCGTTCATAAGGCCCTTGCCTTTGACGTCAACTTGAACTGGGCCCTGCCACAAAAAATTGTCCTTGGTTTGCTCGTAAACGCTTTGGGAAACATGAACGCGCATAGGCTCGCCGGAGGCTTCCATGCGGCTTGCGACATTGACCGTGTCGCCCCAAACATCGTAGATGAACTTTATCTTTCCGATGACGCCGGCGACAAGGTTCCCCGAATTGATTCCGATTCGGATTTGAATTTGGTTTGAAGAAGTCTCGTTGAAAGTTTGAACGTCCTGCAAAAGTCCTTGGGCAAAGCGAATCATGCGTTCGGCGCCGTCGTTCTCTTCTTGGTCGCTGAGGCCAGTCACTGCCATGTAGGCGTCTCCGATTGTCTTGATTTTTTCGACCCCTTCCCTTTTTGAGCGCTCGTCAAAGAGGCTTGTCATCTTGTTGAGCATGGTGACCGTTTCTTCGGCCGTCATTGAGCCGCTCATTTTGGTAAAGCCCACGATGTCGGTGAACAAAACAGTTGCGTTGGGGTACTTTTTGGAAATGGTCTTGTCGGGATTGTCGGTCAATTCTTGGGCCACGTCTTTGGGAAGAATGTTAAGCAAAAGGCGCTCGGCCTTTTCGTTGGCAAGGCGAAGTTCGTAAGTGCGCTTTTGAACGGTTTCCTCCAATTCCTTTTTGTAGCGCTCCAAGATTTCGATTTCCATTTTATGAGCGCGCTCTATCTCATGGTTCATGTCTTGGATTGCAAAAACGTAAATCGAAATTGCCACAATCGACGAGGATATGTCGACAAGCGAAAGGCCCTGCGTTTTTTGCTGAAGGACTGTCGCCAAAATCGGAACTGTGACAAAAAGAATTACCGGTATGCGAATGGCGTTTGAAAACTTGTTAAAATGTCGGATCATGCAAGAGGCTTGCAAGACCAAGGCTATTACGGGAAAAATGTTCGACACCATTCTTCCGTAGGAACGGCGGTAGTGGTTGGCCTCGTCAAAGTAGTAATAAAAATTTGTGAACTGGGAGACTATGAGCATGACCAAGCCCATGTACAAGAAAATGTCCGCCACAAAAAGCCGCGTCTGGCAGTTTTGCATGCCGCCTTCTTTTTTGAACAAATCCTTTAGGTAAAAGTTGACCCAAAAAATAACCAAAAGCGCCGAAAGGTATTCGCCAAATTTTGCAACTCTAGAAATCCACCAAAGGCTTTGCCTTACGTCCCACTTGTGGATGTTAAAGACGCGGCCGGAGCCCAAAAGCAAAATGACGCTGAGTTCCAAAAAGAAAATCGCAATTTTTCTGCGCTTGGAAAGGTTTTGCGTCAATAAAGTCAAGAACACTATGATGCCGCAAATTGACTGCAAGGCAAGAATTATGTTGTTTTGGTGTCCTAGCAAAAAAAAGTACAGGCCGTTCATTCAGTATATCCTAGCACAGTTTTTACAATTCCGCTAGAGGAAATTACAAGAAAACGATTCCAAAAAGGGCGCCCGCAAAGACTATGGCTATAGGGTGGACTTTTGTCTTAAAGAGCGCCAAAAGGGCCGCAGCGTAAAAGGCAAGGCTCTTCCATCTAAACAAGCCCGTCAACGACTCAAGGCCGACAAAGCCGCCGCTTGCATTATCCGAGACCGCGCTTAAATTTAACAGCGAAAGCGAAAAAATCTGCGCGCACACCACAAGAACGACGCCGGCAGTGACCGGCCGCAAACAGGCGAACACAGACTTAACAAGCGGCTTTTCTTGGAAGCGGGTAAAAAACTTTGCGATAAGGATTATGCATATCAGCGAAGGAAGAACCTCGCCAAGAGTTGCGACAACGCCGCCCAAAAATCCATGGAACTCGCAGCCGATATACGTTGCCATGTTGACGCCGATTGGGCCAGGCGTGCTTTCGGAAATGGCCACCATGTTAAAAAAGCGCTCGCTTGTAATCCAGCCGCGGCCCACGACAATTTGCTGCATCGAGGTTATTGCAACCAAGCCGCCGCCGATTGTAAAGAGGCCTATGCAAAAGAAAATGGCAAAAAGCTCAATCAAGGACGGCGCGCTCATTCTTGGTCCTCCTTGCAAACAACTTTACGCGCGCCAAAAAGAGCCGCTCCCAAAAGGCCCGACGCCAAAATCACCAGGACCGCGCTGAACTTGCAAAAAAAGACAAGGACAAAAGCCGCCGCGAACAGAACAAAGCCCACGACTGACACCACGCTTTTTTTGAAAAATTTAATTACCGAAAAGCTCAAGTTGGCGGCGACCGCCACGTTGATTCCCATAAAGGCTCTTTTTATGACGGGAAGCTTGTCAAAGGCGCTTATGCAAGAGGCCAGCAAAGTTATTACGATTACCGAAGGGGTAACGACGGCAAGGGTGGCTACAATTCCGCCCAAAGTGCCTTTTAGCTTGTGGCCGCAAAAAGTGGCCACGTTGACGGCCACGATTCCTGGTGTCACTTGGCCAATCGCGTAATAGTCAATCAACTCCTCTTGGGTGACCCAAGACCTTTTTTGGCAAAGCTCGCGGTCGATTATCGGAAGCATGGAAAGGCCGCCGCCAAAAGTGACGGCTCCAATCTTAAAGAAAGTCCAATACAGCTCCAAAAAAATCTTCGCGCCGGCCATTTAGAAGCCTACAAAATGTAGCGCGACAAGTCTTCGCTTGAAGAGATGTCCTTGAGCTTGTCGTCAACAAAGGCCGCGTCAATCGTAATCGTCTGGCCATTGTGCTCGTCGGCCTCAAACGAAATGTCTTCGAGCACTTTTTCCATAATCGTGTGAAGGCGGCGCGCGCCGATGTTCTCGGCCTTGGCGTTGACCTCCTCGGCGATTGTCGTCATGCGGTCGATGGCCTCGGGCGCGAATTCTACGTTCACGCCTTCTGTTTCCAAAAGCGCCTTGTACTGCTTGATGAGCGCGTTCTTTGGCTCAAGCAAAATGCGCTTAAAGTCTTCCTTGTGCAGCGAGTCCAATTCGACGCGCAACGGAAAGCGGCCCTGCAATTCTGGAATCAAGTCGCTTGGCTTAGAAAGACTAAAGGCGCCGGCGGCGATGAACAAAATGTGCTTTGTGTCCACCACTCCGTAGCGGGTGTTGACATGGCTTCCTTCGACAATCGGAAGAATGTCGCGCTGGACGCCCTCGCGCGAAACCGACTGGCCGTGGGTCTCTCCGTGAACGGCGATTTTGTCAATTTCGTCGATGAATACAATTCCGCTCTGCTCCACTCTTTCTTTGGCGGCCTCGGCGCATTTTTCAGCGTCCAGCATGCTGTCCAAAATTTCTTCGGTCAAGATGTTGCGCGCCTCGGCCACGGTTACTTGTCTTTGCTTTTTTTTGTTTCCGGCCACCATCTGCTGAATGCTTTGCATCGCGCTTTCGATGTCGTCCATGTTTCCGCCGCTAAAAAATCCGATTCCGCTGGCCGCCTTGGGGCCAGTTGTGACGGTCAGCTCTACCTCGCGGCTTTCCAACTTTCCTTCGCGCAGCATTTGGCGGAACTTTTCGCGGGTGTCGCTCATGTCTTTTTGTTTTGCTGAATCTTGGGCCGGCGCCTTTTGCGAGTCGTCCGCCGGGGGAATCAAGATGGCTTCGGGATTTTTTCCGCTGCCGGGAAGCAAAAGGTCCAAAAGGCGCTCCTCGACTTTTTCTTTGGCCTGGCCGCGCATTTGGTCTTCCATCTCGGCCTTGACCATCTTGTAGCCCACGGCCATCAAGTCGCGAATCATAGACTCAACGTCGCGGCCGACGTATCCGATTTCCGAATACTTTGTGGCCTCAACTTTGATAAATGGGGCGCCGCACAACTTTGCAAGGCGGCGGGCGATTTCGGTCTTGCCTACGCCGGTGGGGCCAATCATCAAAATGTTTTTGGGAGCCACTTCGTCGCGCATGTCTTCCGAAAGTTTTAGGCGGCGGCTGCGGTTTCTAAGAGCGATCGCGACGCTGCGCTTGGCGTTCTTTTGTCCGATTATGTAATTGTCAAGGCGCTCGACAATTTGTTTTGGCGTCAAATCAATCGCGTCCAATTAGAGTTCCTCCACAGTGATGTTGTCGTTTGTGTAAATGCAGATTTTTCCGGCGATGCCAAGCGCTTTTTGAGCGATTTCCTTGGCGCTGTAGTTGGAAGATTCCATGTAGGCAAGAGCGGCCGAAAAAGCGTAGTTTCCGCCGCTTCCGATGGCCATAACGTCGTTCTCGGGCTCGATTACGTTTCCGTCGCCGGAGATCAAAAGAATCTTGTTTTTGTCAGCAACCAAAAGCTGGGCTTCCAATTTTTGGAGCATTTTTTCGGTGCGCCACAATTTGGCAAGTTCCACCGAGGCGCGCAAAATGTCGCCATTGGCTTCCTTGAGCCGTTCCTCAAATTTATCAAGCAAGGTAAAGGCGTCGGCAACAGAGCCCGCGAATCCCGTCAAAACTTTTCCGTCGTAAATTTTGCGCACTTTGCGCGCGTTTCCCTTGGCCACAGTGTTTCCGGCGGTAACCTGTCCGTCGCCCGCCATCGCGACCTGTCCGTTCCTTTTGACGGCAATAACCGTCGTGCTTCTTATCTTCATAGTTATAATATAATGAAAAATCGCAAAAACGGCAATGGAATAGAAAACAAAAACGCGGCTAAAGAGAGATTGATTTCAACAATTCCTCGCTTTTCCTAAAAGACTCATGCAACATATCAAGCAACTCCGCCGTAGTATGAGTAACTTCCTCTTCTTTTACAAACGGATTCTTTATATCAAGATTCCAGCCGTTTTCCGCAATGCGCTCAACAGGAACTCGCCATGCCTGTTCATTTTCAGCCCGCTTGCACCACCATTCTTTAAGAGAGGCAAATTCGCTCTTTTGAATCGGCTTTGTCTTAGAATATGATTTCTGGCCTTCTGGCAGTTTGTGTTCCCAATACCAGATTTCGCGGGTTGGCTCGCCCTTTGTAAAGAACAAAAGATTTGTCGCAACACTGGCATAAGGCTGGAAAACCGAGTTTGGCAAACGCACAATAGTATGAACATTGCACTGCTTCAAAAACTCTTCGCGGATTCTCTGCTTTACGCCGTCGCCAGTCAAAGAACCATCAGGCAAAACAATTGCAGCGCGTCCACCATCACGAAGATAACGGATCATCAAAAGCAGGAACAAGTCGGCACTTTCTGTTGTACGGAATTGAGCCGGATAATTAGTTTCAACACCATCGCTTACACTTGCGCCAAAAGGAGGATTTGCAAGAATAACATCAACTCTGTCTTTTGCGCCAATACTTGTGTACTCGCGGTTCAAACTGTCGCCATTTATAACATTCGGAACTTCAATATCATGCAGAATCAGATTCGTTACACAAAGCATAAAAGGAAGCGGCTTAAGCTCCTGACCGCGAATCGTCTCTTCCAGAGTCTTCAAATCTTCAACCGAGTGAACATCCTGCACCCTTATATTTTCAATGGCGCTCGTCAAAAATCCGCCCGTACCACAGGCAGGATCAAGAACCTTTTCACCAAGACGCGGATTAATAATTTCTGTCATAATTTCTGTAACAGCGCGCGGAGTATAGAACTCTCCATAGTTACCCGCACTCTGCAAATCACGCAAAAGACTTTCGTAAATATCACCAAAAGTATGACGGTCTTCGCTGGCATTAAAATCAATTTCATTCAGCTTGTTCACAACCTGGCGAATAATCGTACCGTTTTTCATGTAGTTGTTAGTGCCCGCAAAAATATCACGCACAAGAACGGCTCGCCTGTTTACGCCATCGTTACCATCAGAAACATCAAGATTCTGCAAACCAGGAAAAAGCTCGCCGTCCACAAACTCCTTCATAGCATCGCCGGTAATGCCCTCACTGTTACCAGCCCAAGCCCTCCAGCGCAACTTTTCAGGAATCACAGAAACATAATCATCGTTCAAAAGCTCCATCTCGGCATCTTTATCATCCAGAATTTTGAGCGTAATCATCCACCCCAGCTGCTCAATACGCTGTGCGTCACCGGAAACGCCCTGATCTTTCCGCATGATATTCTGCAAAGATTTTATGATTCCTGATATGTTTGACATTTTTGTTTGCTCCTATTTTTCTAATTTCTTAACATCTTGCAAGAATAAATCAAAATCGCTTTGATAGATTCTGTCTTGTATGATGCGATATTTTTCCCATTCTGTTTCAGCGTGTTCCTTTGCAACTTCCATGCTGATTTTTCCAGCGTTGGTTAAGATTTCATGTTCTGTCGCAGTTAGGATTCTATCAAGGTGTTTTGCCCAATCTTCCATTGTCATAGGAATATTGCGGTTTGCCTGCATCTCGGCAAAATCAAGATAACCGGAAACAATAAGTTCCAATGCATGAAGTTCTTCTTTACTCAAATAATTTTTCGCAATTGAAACATCGCTTTTTCTGATTTTTGCGCTAGGACTTCCCTCCCATGTCGTAAGTCCCATGTTTTCTTTTGTACTGTCTGCCCGCTCGTAAATCAATTCCGCCGCGGTGTGCTTGTGAATTGCCCAATGCAATTTGTTTTGAACTTTTGCAAAGAAATCTTTTGTTGTTTTTGAGGTCTTGTCATAATCGACTGCCGTTGCATACAAGTCAGTCACTTTTTGATAGAACTGCCGCTCAGAAAGCCTGATTTCACGAATTTCCTCGAGCAATCGACTGAAGTATTCTTTTGTAAGAATTGAACCGCCATTCTTAAGTCTGTCGCTGTCAAGAGCCCAGCCTTTTATTGTGTAATCCTTAGCAATCTGATTCACCCATTTTCGAAATTGAACAGCGCGATCAGAGTTCACTTTAAAGCCAACAGCAATAATCATCTGGAGATTGTAATGCTTTGTATCATAAGATTTGCCGTCAGCAGCAGTTATCCGAAAATTTCGGATAACTGAATCTTCCTGTAGCTCCGAATCTTCAAATATTTTAAGAATATGATAATTGATAGTTCTTACATCTACTTCATACAATGTAGCGAGCATTTTTTGGGTAATCCAGATGTTTTCATCTTCATAGCGAACTTCAATGCTGTCTTTGTCATCGCCTGTTGCCGCAACAAAAGTGAGGTATTCTGCAGCAGAACTACGAATTGAGCTTTCTTTTTTATCTGTCTTTCTAGGCATTTTGTTTGCTCCTTAGTTTTCTTCTAGGAGGGGCAAGTCTTCCCCTCGCTCGCACTTCGTTGCTCGCTACCCCCTCTAACGGGGACACCACCGCAACGGCCCTTATTATTCTTCATCATGTTATCAAGTGATCAAATACACTTAAATAATATGATGGATAGTTATTCAACAGATGTATTATTTCATCTTTCCTTTGTAAAATACTCATTTTCATCAGATATTTTTCTTTTGCAGAAGGAACTATAGCCGCTATTTCTTGAGCTAAAACTCTATCACAAAATCCCCATTCATAAACGAGAATAGCTTCTATCGTTGGCAAACCATATTTTAACTGCTTTTGAAAAAGTTTTAATGATTCGATTGCAGAATTATTTTCTTGTTCTTCAAAAGAATTCAAGATTTCAGTAATTGCATTTATAAGAACAGAACCACTATACGCAATGCCATTTTCAAAAATATTCACAGAAGATTCTATTCTTATATAATCTCTCCTATTAATTTTTTCACCTTCAAGAATCTTAAATATTTCAAAAAATGATTCACCATCTAACCACTTTAGAGTTGCGTTTTTTAATTTTATTTTATCCGGATAATAATTAAAAGCAGAGTTCTGAATATTACCATCACTAAACAAATCCCATAAGATGTCCAACAAATCATGAACAGAAGATGTTGAAATAATTAAGTCCTTTTTTTCTAGCAATTTTTCTCTTAAACTATAAGTTTGATTTAACCCTCGCAGAGTTTTTGCATATACGGGAAAATATTTTTTATCAGTTTCATTCTCATTTATCTTTTCTGCAATAAGTGTAAAAAGATTTTCTATTTCTATTTTCTGTTGTTCATTTGCTATATGATAAGCTAGAGTTGATTTTGCAATTTCCAAAGAGGTTTGCTTGGAAATATTTTCTCCTAGCATCATTAAAAAGTTTTCTATTTTTTCAATATATTGGAATTTTATATTAATTTGCTTTTTCAAGTTATCAATATCAAAATTTGGATAATTTGAGTTTATTTTTTCTGCCAAAGTATCGGAAGTTTCAGCTGTATTATAATATAAGTCTATTATGAATTTTACGGCCTTAAAAGATAATGTATTTTCCTCTTGTCTAAACGGCTCAAAAATATATAAAAGTGAACTTGTGCAATCCTCAGAGTTATTAGAATCTAGCAATTCTATCATGTCATTCCAATAGAATGAGTTTCTTGAATATAATTCTGGATTTGTAAAAATAATACACCCTTCAGTTAGCTTTCCTGCTCGTCCAACACGACCTATTAAATTTTGAAAATCTCTTACTTTTATCCTATCTCCACCTTGCTGCGTTGAAGATATAAACAAATACTTTATTGGAAGATTAACGCCTTGTGCCAATGTAGATGTACAAACAATAAAAGAAATCAACGATTCATGCATTGCATATTCAATAGCCATTTTTATTCCATGTGGAATATCAGCATGATGTGCAAAAATTCCATTCAGTGAAGCCAAATAAACAGGATTTTCAATTCCAAGATTCTTTTCAACTAAGTAGGAAAGTTTTTTAAGCTCACTTCCATCATTTTTTGGTCTATAACCAGTTTTAACACGATTATAATAATCATTTGCCAAATCTAAAACTCTATTTACAGAATTTTTTGTTCCGCAGAAAATAGCCACATTTTCTTTTGTGGACATTTTTAGAGATAAAAATAATGCTATAGAATTAGCGTCTGTTTTATCAGGGAAGTATTTTACTTTTCGTTCTCTAGGCTTTTTTGGCAGTTCAGCAATCGGAATTACCTTAGGAACAAAATAATCATCGTGATTATAGTCAAGTTGATTTATGAAATTTATTTGACCTGTTCCATAACTAAAATCAACAATACCTATAGACCTTTCAGTAGGCAATGTTTTATTACCTTGTACAACTTCGTTATTTGATGACAACCAATCAGAGATTTGCTTTGCATTATGAATAACAGCAGAAATCAAAATGCGCTGACAGTCTTCTGGCAAGAAACGCTTCAATTCCGTTAATAACAATTCATATGTAACGCCTCTTTCTCCACTATCAAATTGATGTCCTTCGTCAAAAATGATTAAACCAATATTCTCTGCGAAATTTTGTTGTTGTGTAAGCAAATAATATAACTTTTCAGGTGTTAAAACTATTATATGCCTTTTTGTTGAATCCATAAAAAGGTTTAATTCTGAATCTTCAAGTGCATCATTTATTTCATCAATAGAAATATTGTTTTCTCCCAAAAAAGCCTTGTAGAAATCGCTCTCAATTTCATGACACAAAGCTCTAAATGGTGCTACCACAACAGCAAATTTTGTTCTTTCAGACAAAAATGCACTTCGAATAATAATTTCTGTAGATTTTGTTTTACCTGCACTCGTTGGCATTTGGATAACGGCGGATTGCCCCTTAAACACATTTTCTTTTCCTAATAGTATTTGAGATGGCCATAATTCCCTTATAAAGTTTTTTTTATTTATGATTTCTTTCCATAAGCTCTTTGATAATTCAGTAAATTTTGGAAGTGTTTTCCAACAAGAATTTTGTATTTTTCTTATACAAACAGCAAACATTAAATCAGCAAAAAATAGCTCGCGTGGATTATGTCGTTCATATGCAAATGTCTGAAATTCCTTACAAGCATTGTAAACTTCGTTTTCATTATTTCCAGATTGAAAATAATTATAAAAACTGGTTGAAACACGAAAAAGCTGCTCTGCATAACAAGAATCTAATTTATTTAGATTATTAGAATACTCTCCTTTCAGTAACCAATGCAAAACAAATTCTAATTTTGATGCATGTAAATCCATTTGAGAAATATCTAATTTATTAATTAACACTAATGCACTACCGGGTAAATTACAGAGATAATACGCAGTAGCACCTACCAACAAAGCATAATCATCCAAATAATGTAATCTTTGAGTATTTTTGTAGGAATCAAAGAAACTTGCACAAAATCTTATTTCATTTTCTTGTTCATCAACAGTTTTATTATCTTCAACATTAGAAATAATTTGTTCGGAAATATCTCCTAGCATTCCTATAACAAGCGTAAATAATTCTTCGGGATTTCTTGTTATATCAATACCTCTATCTTGTTCAGGAACATCAAATTCAATCATTTTTGCGATTGATTGAGTATAGCGTAATACTCTTTGGGCATTATATTCAGGCTTCATTTGCTGCCCTCTCATATAAAGAATGCACAAGTGCCATCATTCCTTGTCCAGAAAAAACAAGTAATGTTAATTTATCGTGTTCTGAATGTTCAGAACAATCGGTTTCGCTTATTAAATGTTCATCAAAAATACTTTTATCAAATAATGCGGCTGCTCCAAATTTTTCTATATATGGTTTGTCAGAAATATTTTGGAACCTCTCAATAATATTCTTTTCATCAAGTTTTCCGCTCCTTATAAATCTTCGCTTCGTATAATTCAAAAATTCTCCCACACGAGTTACATCTTTATTCGAGTCGTTTACAGCGTCTTGTAATCTTGGTTTTGCACTGTTTCCAGAAAATTGAGCTTTTACCTCAAATACAAGAAGCTCATCATTTTTGCTAAACTCATCTGACTTCTGAATCTTTATTCCAACCACATCACTTCCTTGCGTAGAACTATTCCGTGTTGCTTTATCATCATAACGGACTCTTGGAATCCAATAACCTTGCAAAAACTCAAGGAAATCAGCAACTAATAATTCTGCAAAATCCCCAGCGCGTGTAGCTGGACCAAAACCATCTGTTCTATCTGGAAATATCATATTCAACAAATAATTGGCACGAGATAATCCCGTTCCTTTTCTATATTCATCCAGAAGTTCATCTTCGCTGTACATTTCTCTAAAATGGGTCGCCCATTCAGATAATAAATTATCATCATTGCGGTGATTAAATGACCAGATTTCTACATTTTTGCCATCTTCAGTGAGGAGATTTTTAGATTTTACAAACCAATTAAGAAAGCCATAACTCATAACTTTTTTTACCCCTTCAACTTTTCTTTGATGATTCCAAAAGCGAGTTTTTCTGAAAATGTTTTTCGTTCTTGGATTTGGTTTTCTAATTCTGTTACTTTTGCAAGTAAGGTTTCTACTTTTGTTACTATTTCTTCTTGTTCTTTTAATGGAGGAAGAGGTATCCAAGCTTTTTTGCCATCATTTGTTCCTAAACGAGGCATTTTCATACCATATGAAAGTTTTGTTGTATAATTAACAAAATAAGGTGACATTAAAGCTATTTGCATAAATTTAGCATTATTACAAGAACCAAAATCTAATGGTAAAATTTCAGAAGTGCAATATCCATCTTTTGGTGCTATAACAACTTTATTCAAATATGGACGAAGCTTACTATATAAAACAAATCCTTTATAAAAAACATGTTTAGTACTCTGAGAATTATTTTTAGAAAAAGAACGTATAGAAATTATTCTGCCTGTGTCTTTCTCAATATCTTCCAAATCTAAAATCCAATCATTTGGTTTTATAAAATCGGGTTCAATGTTTTGACAATTTCCAAAATTACATAACTCTCCCAATTTTACCCACTTCCAACTTTCAGGAATTTCAAACGGGGGAGTTGCGGGGGTGTTCCCCGCAGAGGGGGTAGCGGAAGACCGCTTTGCGGGCTGGAGCGAGGGGGAGACGTCCCCCTTCTGAATCTTCTCAAACAATGCTTCTGCATCGTAGGCGGGATTACCTTTGATTACTGGGTGCAATTTTCTCCAGTCGGCGGTGAGTTTTCCTTCTATGGCATCTTGCAGAATGTTCTGACGGAGTTGCTTAACATATGTTTTTTGTATTTCCGTTTCTATTTCAATAGAACTGATGTTATAGAATTTCTTTTGTAATGTAATAATTTCTTGTTCTGTTTTTTCATCAAAAAAGATTTTATGTGAAATACAATTATCTGCCAATGAATCTAAAAAGGAAACTATATTTGATTGAATTAGCAATGTCTCTTTACAATACGGTATATTTTCTTTTCTTAGTTTAGAATAATGTCTTGCATATTTATTTGAATGCAAATCAATGGCCTTTATCAAATAATAAAAAAACTTGGGATTATAATCTTCAGAAACGGTTAATATTTTTGTACCATCAGCACCTAATATAAAATCAAAATCTATGTATTTTACAACTTGTGTATGATCTCCAAAAATGATTATTGGTTTAGAAATTTGGTTCAACAAAAGTTTATCATCAAAATAACCAGAAATTAAATCTTTACTCTGAGAAACAATGGGATATTTTCCTTCTTTTTTATACTCTTTTGAAAGAATAGCATCTTTGACTTGAAATGCTGGCATAGTCTTGATGTAATTATCTAGACTTATTGACGTCCAGCCATTATCTAACAGATATTTTTTTATTATTCGTGCATATAATGATATATTACTTTCAAATACTTTTTTCCACTGGCTCATTTATTTGTTTCTTCCTTATCAGCCAAGCCCTGTTCAATTTCTTCAATGGTTGGCATTGTGCCGTCCACTTTTTCAGGATAGAGTTTTGCAAGTTCATATTCTGAGATGCCCAGCGGCTGACTGCTTGATTCAAGCGCATACTGAGCAACAAGATTATCTTTTTGTTTACAAACCAAGAGCCCGATTGTCGGGTTATCGCGACCTTCTTTCCTCAGAATATGATTACAAGAAACTACATATCCACCTAGCTGACCTACATCAGCAAAATCAAATTCTCCGATTTTGACCTCGACAACCACATAGCATGAAAGACTTAAATTATAAAAGAGCAAGTCTATGAACTTTTCTTTTTCACCAATTTGAAGGCGGTATTCTTTACCAACGTAAGCAAACCCTGTTCCAAGCTCAAGTAAGAATTGAGTTATGTTAGTTAGAAGAGCCTCTTTTAATTTTCGTTCATTATATTTTGTTGTAATTCCTGTAAAAGCAAAATTGTAAGGGTCTTTTGTAAGTTCCTGCGCCAAATCACTTGTTTCATCGGGAAGAGTATTTTTGAAATTTGTCAACGCCTTTCCCTGTCGTTCATACAAGTCTGTGCCTATGAAGTTGAGCAAAGTATCACGGCTCCAGCCATTTTCCACTGTTTGATGAACAAAGAATAAGGCTTTTTGTGGTTGATTTTGAAATTTATCAATTAAGAACCTATGATGACCCCATGGAATTGAGAAAATATCGGATGCAATTTGCTCCACAAGTTGTGGAGTAAATTGTTTGTTTTGTAATTGCTCCTCAACTTGGGGAGTGTTTTCCAAATACGACTGATATAGAAGATAAAAATTCTTCATATAAAGAAGATTTGTCGGAGAAAAGCAGGTGGCATCTGGATTCTGTTCTTTTAAATCACTGCTAAGATTTTTCATAAAGCCGCTTCCCCATTTGCTTTCTGCCTTCATGTTTACAATGTCTTTTCCTAAATCGTAGTAAAAGCGAAGCATTTCATCATTCACTTTGAGAGCAGCTTTTATCTGGCTCTTTCGGTAACGGGAAGAGAGGGCTTTTATCCAGTTTTTATAATCTTTATCTAAAATTGTTATTGATGTTTTCATTTTTATCCCCATTTAATTCTATCACAAACCCCATTTTTACGCCGCCCTGTAAATCTCCGCTTCCAGTTCCCTTATTGCTGCCAGATACTGCGGCTTTCCGCCAAACAAACCTACCAGCTCTGCGGGCGTTCCAAGGTTCTTAAGCGGGTCAACGGTAAGGATTTTCATATCCTCGATGTTTTCTATTCCGTTTTCCGCGTATTTATCAAGAAGCGCGTCCAGAACGGAGCGGGCTTTGTCACCGTATTTTGTCCAATAATTGCGCTTTCGGACATTCTCTGCCCTTTCGCGGCGGGTAAGCGCCGGAGCGTCCCATGCTATGTGGCAGATTAAATCAAAAACATCCAAGTCAGATTTGATTTCTTCTTTTAGTTCTTCAAAGTTTAACCCTTGTTTTTCAAGTTCTTCAATTATTGCCTGCTTCTTTTCCGCGTCGTTCCAGACTTGCAAAAAGTTGTCAAGACTGCGGTAAGAAGTCAGTATTCCGTTCTTTGTGTATTCTTTAAGGCTTGTGGTGATGAGTTTTCCGTTTGAATCAAGGAATTGCCTGCGCTCGCTTAGAACGCTTACATCAACGCCAGCGATGTAGATTTTTTCTCGAGGAGCGTTTTTTAGATTTGTTTTTGGCTCTGCGACATTCAGCAATCCGTAATTCTCGTCAATTTTATATTCGGCAAAAGCAACAGGCTCGCCTGTTACGGGGTCTATCTGTTCTTCTCCAGTTCCTTCATCGATTATTTCTTCAGAAAGCTGGTCGTCCTGTTTTGATTGTTTGATTTTTACAGGAGCGCCATCAAAGTCCTTGTCTGCAAATTTGTCCGTTACGTTCCTAAAATCTATAATTGTAAAATATTGCTTTCCATAATCTTCATTGATGCGAGTTCCACGTCCAATAATCTGCTTGAACTCTGTCATCGAACCGATGTTTTCATCAAGACAAATCAACTTGCAGGTTTGCGCGTCAGTTCCTGTGCTCATAAGTTTTGAAGTTGTCGCGATTACAGGGAAATCTTCTTCCGGATTTATAAAATCTTCAAGATATCCTTTAGCAACTGGATCATCGCCTGTAATGCGGACGATATACTTGTCTGACCGCGCGGTGATTTCTGGCGGCGCAAATTGCAAAAGCGCCTGACGCATTCGTTCCGCATGTTCAATATCAACACAGAAAACAATTGTTTTTGCCATCGGGTCGGAATTGGTAAGATATTCCATAATCTTTTTGGCGACAAGATTTGTCCGCTCGTCAATTACGATATTGCGGTCAAAGTCTTTTGTGTTGTAAAGACGGTCTTCTACAAGCTCGCCGTCAATGTCGGTTTTGCCATGCTCCGGGCGGTAACCTTCAAGGTCAACATTCATTCCTACACGCAGAACTTTGTACGGAGCGAGGAATCCGTCATCAATTCCCTGCTTAAGCGAGTAAGTATAAAGCGGCTCGCCAAAGTATTCGATATTTGAAAGGGCTTTTGTTTCTTTTGGAGTGGCCGTCATGCCAATCTGAGTAGCAGAACTAAAGTAATTCAAGATTTTGTGCCAGGCTTTGTCTTCATCAACTGAACCGCGATGACACTCATCTACAATAATCAAGTCAAAAAAGTCCGGGCTGAATTCTTTGTAAGCGTCTGTTTCTTCATCATAATTTGTAAGTCCTTGATAAAGAGCAAGGTAGATTTCGTAAGCCTTGTCGATTTTTTTATGCTTGATGATTGTGAGCTTGTCCTTAAAATGCTTGAAGTCGCCTTTTTTTGTCTGTGTGATGAGATTGTTGCGGTCTGCTAAATAGAGAATACGTTTTTTGCAACCAGCTTTCCAGAGACGATAAATAATCTGGAACGCTGTGTAAGTTTTGCCAGTTCCTGTCGCCATAACAAGAAGGATTCTGTTTTGTCCGCGCGCAATCGCTTCTACAGTGCGGTTGATTGCAATGCGCTGATAGTAGCGAGGAGTCCTGCCTTCCGCATCAAAAAAGTATGAGCAAAGGGATTTTTCTTCGGCTTCTTTTGTTTGGATATTGTTGTATCGTTTGTAACAGTTCCAGAGTTCAGTTGGTGTCGGAAAATGTTCGAGGTCTGCGTTTTCGGAAACTTTCTCCGCGCAATTCTTGCGATACTGTATTACAAAACCGTCGCCATTGCTTGAAATTGCGACCGGAATATCCAGCGTATTTGCATATTCCAATGCCTGCTGCATTCCAGCGCCAACTGAATGATTGTTGTCTTTTGCTTCCACAACTGCAACAGGAATGTTTGACTTATAATAGATGATGATATCGGCGCGCTTCTTTTCGCCGCGTTTAGTCAACTTTCCTTTTACAAAAATGCGGCCGGCAGTAAAGGATACCTCTTCTCTGATTTGAGTTTGCTTGTCCCAACCAGAAGCTTCAATTGCAGGGAGAATGAATTTTGTAATTATGTCGCGTTCAGAAAGAGAACCTTTGGTATCCATAAAAACTATTATAGCGCCAAAAATCCATTTTGAAAAGAACTCGCGCCGCTTTGCATTACCTTCACTTGTCTCCATGAGGATGCGCGCGCTTGTATGTGTCTATCAACTGCTGGGTGGTAACGTGGGTGTAGCGCTGGGTGGTGGAGATGCTGGAATGGCCGAGCATTTCTTGGACCACGCGGACGTCGGCGCCGCCTGAGAGCATGGCGGTGGCGAAGGTGTGGCGGAAGGCGTGCGGAGAGACAGGATGCTTGGTGCCTTCCGTTCCGGAATAGCGCGAAAGAATCCACCTAAGGCCCCTCGTTGTGAGCGCGCCGCCTTTTTCGTTGACAAAAAGCGCCTTTTGCCCGGGCAGCTTTAGCCGCGCCAAAAGGGCCTTGCGCTCGGGCAGATAGTCGGCCAAAGCCTTGCGGGCGTCTTCCTCAAAGTAAACGATTCGGTCTTTTTGGCCTTTTCCTTTTACAACGGCGCTCTTCGCTCCGGCGGAAAAATCGCCAATTTTTAGGGAGACAAGCTCGGCAACGCGGCAACCGCTTGAATAAAGGGCTTCAAAAATCGCCTTGTCGCGGCTGGCCCACAAAAGCTCGTTCTTTTGCGGCTGCTCGCAAAGCGCGTCAACTTCCGTTCCTGTCATAAAAGTTGGAAGATGCTTGGGCATTTTGAGGCTTTTTAGCTGCAAGGCGGGATTGACTTGCAGGCGGCCAAATTTTTGGCTGTAGGCAAAAAGTGAGCGAAGGCTTGCGATAAAGCGGTTTATCGACGCAACGGAAAATTTTTGGGCGCTCAAAGAGCCCACGCAAAAGCGCAAGTCCTGCAAGGAAACTTTGTCAATCTCGGTGTCTGCGCCCAAAAACTCGGCGAGCTTTTTGTAGTCCTCGGAATAGGCGGTGATTGTGTTGTCCGTCATTCCGCGAACTGTCGAAAGGTAGACTAAAAATTCTTGGCAAGAATCTTGTACTGTCATAGTCCTCGCGCGCCGGGGGCTTACTCAGCCTTATCCTTTTCGTCGCCGTCGGCAGAGTGCAAGTAGTCGCAGTCGGGATTTATGCAGCTCTTGTAGGCGCCGTTCTTTTTGTCGTATTTTTCGACCAAGAACCAGCCGCACTTGGGGCAGTAAGAGTCAATCGGCTTAAAGTGGCTGATAAAGGTGCACTTGGGATAGTTGGTGCAGCCATAAAAGGCCTTTCCCCTGCCCTTTGTCTTTCGCTCGACAATCTCGCCGCCGCAACCGGGAACCGGGCACTTGGCAAGAGGAACCGACTTGGTGTTGTGGCAGGCCGGAAAGCCCGAGCAAGCCAAGAAGAAGCCAAAGCGGCCCAGCTTTTTAATCATCGGCTTTCCGCAAAGTTCGCAAACCTTGTCGGTCTGTTCGTCCAAAAAGCCCTTTACGCTTTCGGTGGCTTCCATGACTTGGGCCACGCGCTTTTTAAAAGGCGTATAGATTTGTCCGATCATGTCTGTCCAAGCCAAGCTGTCTTGCTCAACTTTGTCCAAGTCATTTTCTACTTGCGCGGTAAATTCTTCGTCGATGATTTCGGGGAAAGACTCGACCAAAATCTTGCTTATCATCTTTCCAAGCAAGGTTGGAACCAATTGCTTGTTGGCGCGCGTCACATAGTAGCGGTCAAGCAAAACTCTTACAATAGGAGCGTAAGTTGACGGTCTTCCTATGCCCCGCTCTTCCAAAGTTTTAATGATGGAAGCGTCGGTATAGCGCGCGGGTCCTTGCGTAAAGTGCTGCTCGGGATAGAACTTTCCGCTTGCCAAAACTTCCTGCTCTTTGAGAGAAGGAAGAGAGCCGGTCGCGTCTTCTTTTGAAGAAAGCAAGTGAATTACATTATAAAAGCCCTTGTCGACAATCTTTGAAGCGCTGGCTCTAAAGACCGCGTCGCCGGCGGTAATCTCCACGCTGGTGGTGCGGGTCTTGGCGTTGTTCATTTGGCTTGAGACAAGGCGCTCCCAAATGATTGTGTAAAGGCGCAATTGGTCTCGAGTCAAATATTCCTTTACGCTCTCCGGCGTGTAAGAAACATAAGTGGGTCGGATGCCTTCGTGCGCGTCTTGCGCTCCCTTTCCGACAGTGTACTCAATCGGCTCAGGCGGAAGGTCGTCGGGATAATTTTTTCCAATCCATTCGCGGATTTCGGTCAAAGCGGTTTGCGAAATGCGGACGCTGTCCGTTCTCATGTAAGTGATGAGACCCACGCGGGTGGAACCGATGTTGACGCCTTCGTAAAGCTGCTGCGCGATCTGCATCGTTTTGCTTGAAGTAAAGCCCAAGCGGTTTGCCGACGCCTGCTGCAATTTTGAAGTTGTGAACGGAGGCTTGGGGCGAACCACTTTGTCGGTTGCCTTTATCGATGTGACCTTGCACTCCGCGTTTTTAATTTGCTCAATAATCTCATTTACTTGCGCCTCGCTTTTGAGCGCGGGCTTTTCTCCCTTGTAGGAAACAAGCTGAGCGGTGAACGACGACTTTCCTTTGGCAAAGTCAGCGTCCAAGCTCCAATACTCTTCGGGAATGAATTCTTCGACTTCTTTTTCGCGTTCGCAAATCAAGCGCAAGGCCACCGACTGAACGCGGCCCGCGCTGAGTCCGTTCTTAACTTTTGCCCACAAGAGGGGGCTAAGGTTGTAGCCAACCAAGCGGTCAAGAATGCGGCGGGCCTTTTGCGCGTTGACCTTTGGCTCCGAAATGTCGCCCGGATGCTGAACAGCTTCCTTAATGGCGACAGGAGTGATTTCGTTAAAAACAATTCTATGAATCGGAGCTTCTGTCTTTTCTTTGAGAGCGTTGTTCAAGTGCCAAGCGATGGCCTCTCCTTCGCGGTCGTTATCCGACGCGAGCAAGACGAGCGTGGATTTTTTTGCGTCCTTTTGAAGTTCCTTTAAAAGCTTGGCCTTTCCGCGAACGGTGATGTATTCCGGCGTAAAATTATTTTCGGTGTCAATCGCCATGCGCGATTTGGGCAAATCAATCAAGTGGCCCATAGAGGCCTTGACCGTGTAGCCGGGACCCAAATACTTTTCTATAGTGTGCGCCTTTGCGGGAGACTCCACGATTACCAGCGTGTTTTTTTCAGTCTTGGCGCCCTTTGAATTTTTTGCCTTTGTTTTTTTTGCTTCTGCCATATTAAATAGAAGATAACGCTCTTTTTGCGACTTGTCAAGGGAATTTTTGTTCAAAGCAAGAACGAAAGTCCAAAAAGCCGCCAATCACTTGGGCGCCGTCGGACACATAGGATTCCGGGCGGGTTTGAATCTTTCGTGCGGCGGCCGCTCCCTCCTGAGCCTGCAAATTTTTGTGAACCAACTCCGCAAGAACCAGCGCGTTTTTGCAAAAGCAAGCCTGGTGAAAATACAGCTCGCGGTTGTAGCCCAAGGCAAAGTCCGCCGTCAAAAGGGCGCCGCTTCCTGGAGGCGCTTGGATCACCACCGTCGCAGGCGCAAGGCCCGCTATTATGCGGTTGCGGCTTACAAAGCGCCATTTTTCGCCGGGAACTCCGGGCGCCCATTCGCTTAAAAGCGCTCCCCCGTTTTGGATTATTTGGCCGGCAATTTTTTTGTGGCTGGGAGGAAACACGTTGTCCACGCCGCAAGCAAGGACGGCGGCCGTGTTTACAGTCTTTGCCTTTTGGTCATAAAAAGCGTCCACCGCCCCCTTGTGCGCGCAGCCGTCCGCTCCCAAGGCCAAGCCGCTTACGACGCAATAGCCAGCCTCCGCCGCTTGGTAAGAAAAATCGCGCGCGGCCTTTCTTCCTTCGGGGCTAAGGCGGCGGGTTCCAACGACGCTGACAGTCTTTGACCAAAGCGCCTTGATGTTTCCGCGGTAAAAAAGCGCGAACGGCGGGTCAGGAATTTCTTTTAAAAGCGGCGGGTACAAGCCGTCAAAGAATAAAAGGGCGCCTACTCCCAAGGCCGCCGCCGTCTTGGCGCCCTTTACCGAAAGCCTAAAGCGCTCGTCAGGGTCCCAGCGGCGGATTTTTAAGGGCCGCCTTGCGTCTCTTTTTGAGAGAGCGGCGATTTGGTCGTAGGAAGCTGTCCTAAAAAACGAAAGCGGAGAGTCCGCCGCAACGCCGCCAAGATTTTTTAACGCCGCAAAAAGGCGGCATTTTTCGGCATAGTTTAAAAAGTCCAGCGTAGAAATTGCGATTGCAAGAATTGTGTTTTCCATAAAAATTCCTCTACATATAAGATACAAATTTTTATGGAAAATTTATAAAATTTTTAGAAAAAACTTATATTTTTTTTAATTTTGGTAGGCGGCGTTTTTGACAACCTCGCGGTTGGCTTCAGCCTCGGCCTTGCGTTCCGCGGACTTTGTCAAAGAAATGATTTTGTCGTACATTTCGACGGCCTTGTCAAAGTCGTAGTTCATGTAATAAGCGCGGGCCAAAACGAACATCGCGTCGATGTTCTTTGTTTCGATTGTCAAAAGTTTTTCCAAGTAAGGAATGGCCTTTTCGTCCTCTCCAAGCTCAAACACGTACAAAACCGAAATTCCGTAAAGAGCGCGGGCGTATCTTGGCTCAATCTCTATCGCGCGCAAGTAGGCGTCTTCGCTAAGCTTAAGGTAGTTCTCCCGCTTTTCGGAATAGCCGTCCGCGTCAAAATCCATCGAAGCGTGCGACATATAGCCCGCGCAGAGGCCCACGTAATAGTAAAGGTTTTGGTTGTCGGGATAGTATTGCAAGGCTGTCTGAAAGCTTTTGAGGGCCTCGCCGTACATTTTTTTGTCAAGGTAGCGGGTTGCAAGAATTTTGTGCCAAATTCCTATTTGTCCGTTGGCAAGCTGGATGTCGGCCACGCGCTCTTCGTATTTAGAAATCGCGTCCTTCAATTCTTCTATGCTGGTGGGGCTTGCCACGCCCTCCTCTATGTGCTGCATTCTTATGATTGTCTTGTTGGACTTTGTGCAAGAAGACAAAATCAAAACGCCAAGCGCCGCGAATGTCAAAATAATTTTTTTCATAATCAACTCCCAGTTTTTTCACCGTGGCCGGGAAAATACTCTTTATGATAGTCACGCAGCTCAGAATCGCTTACGTGAGTGTATATCTGCGTCGTGGCCAAATCCGAGTGGCCCAGCAAAGCCTGAACGCTTCGCAAGTCCGCTCCCCCGCTAAGCAAATGGGTGGCAAAGGAATGGCGCAAAGTGTGAACCTTGCAGTCAATTCCGGTAAGGGCTTCGAGCTCCTTAAAGCGCTTCCAAACGCCCTTGCGCGAGATAGGCTCGCCCTTGTAATTTACAAACACAGTCGGAACGATTTTTTTTCCGACCAAGCGCGGCCTGACTTGGCTCAAATACTTTTCAAGCCATTCCTTGGCCGCGTCTCCAAAAGGAACGATTCTTTCCTTGTCGCCTTTTCCGCGAACAAGCAAAAGCATTTCGTTCAAATGCAAGTTGCCGATTTGAAGCGTAGCCGCTTCGCTGATTCTAAGGCCGCAAGAATAGATAAGTTCAAAAAGCGCGCGGTCCCTGACGCCCAAGTCGTCCGAAGTGTCAATCGAAGCCAACAAGGAATCGACTTGATCGACGCTCAACACCCGCGGCAAAGACCTGCGGGCCTTGGGCCTGTCCAAAACAAGAGCTTCGTTTTGCTGCCAGACATTCTCCAAAACCAAAAAGGCTCCGAGAGCGCGCAAGGCGCTTATGTCCTTGGCAAGCGTAAGCTCCGAGCAACCGTCAGTCTTTCTGCTTGACAAATAGTAAAGCAAATCCTTGACGGTCACTTTTTGCAAATCTATATTTTGACGCTCCAGATAGCCCAAAAATTCCTTAGCCGCCGTTTTGTATGTTTGCGCCGTCAATTCTGACCGGCCGTCAACCATAATCAAATTGGCGTAGAATTTTTTTAGCGCCTCATCTGAAGTCATCGTCAAAACCTAAAGTTCTGCGCTCTTAGCGCAAATTGATTTCGCGGCTCAAGCCCCTGTTTCTCCAGCAAGCCGGCTGAGAAAGGTCGTCGCTCGCGCTAAAGCCCTCCGGCGGCTCGATTGACATGCGGCTTGGGCGGGCGCTGTACGAGGCGGCCAAATCTTTTCCCAAAGTTCCGGCCTCGGCGCTTTCTTCGCTGTCTTCGTTTGAAGAAGAGCGCTCAAAAACGCCGTACTGTTCAAAGCTGACTTCCTTTCTTTGGTGGTTGACCGAACCACGCATAAGGCTGTCAAATTCGTCGCAATCCATGAGGTTGTCATTGCCGTTCTTTTTGCTTTCTTCAACGCCGGCGGCCTTTACAGAAGCGGGAGTTGAAATTTGGTTGAAGCCGGTTGCGATTACAGTTACGCTCAAATCGTCCTCGCCCATTGTCGGATCAACGACATTGCCCCAGAATACGCGGCTGTTGGGATCGGCGCTGGCGGTGATGATTTTGGCCATTTCTTCCGTCTCGCTCAACGAAACGTTTCCGCAAGAAGAAACGTTGATCAAAATGTTCTTGGCTCCGTCGATGTTCATGTCTTCGAGCAAAGGATTGTTGATGGCGCTTGTGGCCGCGTCTACCGCGCGGTTCTCGCCCTTTCCAAGTCCAACGCCAAGCAAGGCGTCGCCCTGTCCCTTCATCGCGGCTGTAACGTCGGCAAAGTCTGTGTTCACTTCGCCGGGCATTGTGATTATGCGAGAGATGCCTTCAACGCCGTGGCGCAAAACGTCGTCCGCCACGCGGAAAGCCTGGGTGATGGGCGCTTTTTTGTCGATTACCTTTATAAGCTGCTGGTTGGGAATTACAATCAATGAGTCAACTTCTTTGTGAAGCTTTTCGATTCCGGCTTTGGCGACATTCATTCTTATAGAGCCTTCAAAGTCAAAAGGAGTCGTTACGACGCCGACTGTCAAGGCGCCCATCTCGTGCGCGATTCGGGCCACTACAGGAGCGGAACCAGTTCCAGTTCCGCCGCCCATTCCGGCTGTTACAAAAACCATGTTGGCGCCGGCCAAGATGTTCTTGATGTTTTCCTTGTCTTCTTCGGCAGCCTGCTCTCCAATGTCAGGATTGGCTCCGGCTCCCAAACCGCCTGTGACTTTTTGGCCAATGGCCACCTTAGTCTCGGCGCGCGAATAGTTGAGCGCCTGCAAGTCCGTGTTGATTACGATAAAATCAACGTTAGGAATCTTGGCGTCAATCATTCTGTTGACGGCATTTGATCCGCCGCCGCCGCATCCGACCACCTTAATCTTTGTCGGGTTGGGCGTAAGCAATGTCTTGCCCTCATTGTCAACAACTGAATGTTCCATCAAACTCATTTTTTTATTCCTCCCACTGTATATATCTACAATTAAAAAAATGCCTTTTTAAGTTTTTGCCAAATGTTTCCGCTTGGTCCCTGGCGCGTTTTGGCTTTAGGCGCCTTGGCCGCTTGAATCACCGCGTCCTTTTGCGAAACTACCAAGCCGATTGCCGTGGCCCATTCGGGCTTTCGGTAATCTTCCTCGATTCCGCCAAGGCTTTCGGGAATTCCAAGACGAACGGCCTTTGTTCCAAACACGTTCATCGCCAATTCCAAAACGCCTTCCATTTGCGCGCCGCCGCCGGTAAGAATGATGTTTCCGCTAAGGCGAGTCAAATCGGTCTTGCGGACGATTTCGCTCCTGACGGTCATAAATATTTCTTCCATGCGGGGCTGGATGATTTCGCAAATTTCTGTCTGGCTTGAAAGCTCCGGCGGTCGGCCGCCGACGCCAGGAATCGTAACTTCGCGCGGGTCGTCAAGCATGTCCAAAAAGCAGCAGCCGTCGTTGACTTTGATTTCTTCGGCGGCGGCTGGCGGAATGCCTTTTACAATCGCGATGTCGTTTGTAACGTAGTAGCCGCAGTTCTTTAGCGAGAAGCTTGTAAGAGGAGCGCCATTGTGCAAAACCAAAACGTCTGTCGTTCCGGCTCCCAAGTCAATCAAAATCGAGCCAAGCTCCATCTCGTCCTGGTGGACAACCGCTTGGGCGGCGGCGAGCGTTTTTTGCATGATGCGGTCAAGGTCGTAGCCGGCGCGGTTCACGCAGTCGCGGATGTTTTGAATCGCGGTCTTTGAAGCGGTAACGATGTGGATTTCTGTTTCAAGGCGGACTCCCATCATGTTGATAGGATCTTTGATTCCGTCAACCTGGTCCACTGTATAGCTCTTGGGAATTACGTGCAATATTTCTTTGTCGGGAGCTATCGGAATGCTGCGCGCGTTTTCAATAACGCGGTCAACGTCGGCCCTTGTAATCTCGCCATTGTCTTTTCCGCGCTTTGAAACGGCGGCCTGGCCCCTTGAGTTTTTGCATTCAATTTGCGGACCTCCGATGGCGGCCACGCAAGACTCAACCTCAAAGCCGGCGTTTTGCTCGGCGGCGTCAACCGCTTCCTTGATGATGGCGCTGGCGGCCTCAAGGTTTACGATCGCCCCGTTTCTGAGTCCTTGGGATTTTTTATGGCTAAGGCCGATAATTTCAATCTTTCCGTCGGCTGTCAATTCGCCAATAGCAACGCGAACGACGCTTGTTCCAACGTCAAGGCCAACTATAATATCACTCAACACTTCCTCCATGCGGCGTTCTGTAAGAAACCGAACCGTAACGCAAGTCAATCTCAGTTGCGTTAGGCGCGATAGAGTTTACAACTTCCAGCGCTACCATCATATACTGAAGCGCGTCTTCATTCAAGGCTCTATCGGTCAAAACTCGCGCCCGCGAATTTACAGGAATTATCATCAATTCATAGTTGCCGTACTTTTTGGGCAACACGCAAATCTCCGAAACCGCGGCAAAATACTTTTGCGGAAGGGAGCTGATGCGGTCAATTTGGTCAATCAAAGTTCTGTACTTGGCGGGAATTCTCATTCCGCCCGAAAGGAATTCTACAGGAATGCCCGACACAATCGGAACGGAGGAGTCAACGCCAGCCGAGCCGCACTCGAACAAAACGCAATTTTTGTCGATTTGAACGGGAATCGTCTTTCCGTTGTCGCTTACAAAAGTCATGGCGACGCTTTGGCGCTCCTTGACTCTAGCCACAATCTTGTCGGGAAAGCGCTTTTCGATTTCGACAGACTCGATTCCGCTTACAGCCGAAAGCTTTGAGGCTACGGCCGCTGTGTCAAAGCTAAAATAGTTTCCGCGGCAAAACGGAAGAATCTCTTGGTTCAACTCTTCCGCCGTGTAAGTTTTGAGGCCCTCAAAAACAACGCGCGACGTCCGCACGCTGGGCTGAACAAATTTATAAAGAAGAATTTCAAGCAAAAGAAGTCCGCACAAAGTTCCGACGACAATTTTCATCATCTTGATAAATTTGTCGTCAGTTTTTTCTGCCGGACGCTTTTTAATTATATACTGGTCAAATTCGCTCACAGCGCTATAGTCGCTCATACTCTCCCGCCTCGTTCAATACTTTTAGTTCATTATCTTCGTTTTCGTTATAATTATAATAATCTTCTTCAATGTCCGCGTCTTTGTCTCCGCGGGCGGCGTTGATCATAAAGCCGCACATGCAAAGGCTGACAATCATCGACGAACCGCCGGCGCTAAAAAACGGAAGCGGAATTCCTGTCGAAGGAATCGCTCCGCAAACAACCGCGACATTGGCCAAAGACTGGAACAAAATCGCCGACGCGCAGCCAAATGTTCCGATGGCTCCAAAACGGCTTGGGCACATGAACGAAACCTTGTAGGCTCGGTAGGCAAAAACGCACAAAATAATAAAATAGAGCGCCACGCCAATAAAGCCCATCGCCTCGGTCCAGCCCGCAAAAATATAGTCAGCCTGAACTTCGGGAATGCTGCTAAGCTTTGCCAAGCCGCTTCCGATTCCCTGACCCCAAAAACCGCCGGCGCTTATCGCCCTTAGCGAAGCGTTGGTCTGGTAGTTGACGCCTTGGCCAAACTGCTCGGGATGCAAAAAGCCCGCGATGCGCTCCATGCGGTAGGGCTCCCAAACAATCATCATCGCGACGGCGGGAATTCCAATGACCGCCATCGGTATCAACCACAAAGTCTTTATTCCGCTGATAAAGAACAAAAGCAAGCAAATCAAGAACAAGAACAAGCCTGTCGAAAAATCTTTTTGCGCAAAAATCAAAGAAACAAAAAGCGTCATCACCATAACGGCGGGGAACACGCTGCGCTCGTCGTTGTCCTTTTGCTTTTGGTACTTGTCAAAAAAGTTGGCCAAATACAAGACCAAGGCAAACTTGGCAAGCTCTGACGGCTGGAATCTAAAGAACAAAAGCTTTACCCAGCGCTTGGCTCCGTTCCTCTCCTCGTTAAAGGCTGGAACAAAAGTGGCCAGCAAAAGAATCACTGTAACCAACATCAAAAGCGGCAAAAGCTTTCTGATTTTAGAAAACGGCATAAAGGCAAAAAAGGCCAGGCCGGCGAATCCCACAAGGCTTGCCGCCAACTGCCGCTTGACAAGTGCGAACTCGCCGCCAAGCATTTTTCCGCTGTAAGCGGAAGAGCAAAAATACAAGGCGCCGACTCCAAGGCCCCAAAGCAAAATGATTGAGACAATCAAGCCGGTGTCGCTTTTTTTGTATTGAGAAAGAGGTTTGTCAGGATAAAAATTGTATCCGCTCATTTTAAGCTGACGCGTCCTCCCTTTCGCTAATTTTTTGGGCAATCAAGTCAAAGTTCATCGAATGCGACGCCTTGAGCAAAATAAAGTCGTCGTCCTGCGCGTATTCCAAAACGCAAGAGCTTACCTTGTCGACGTCGGCTGTCGGAAAATATTTTACATTGACAAAACCCGAAAGCTTGGCGGCTTTGGCTCCGTTCTCCATCTCGGGACCAACAAAAACAATCAAGCTGGGCTTGCTCAAAGTGGCCAAAGCGCCGATTCTTGAATGCTCCTGGGCCGAAACGTCTCCCAATTCCTTCATGTCGCCCAAAACAAAAATCATCCTGCCCTTTGTTTCGAGCGAGCCGCAGAGGTTAAGCGCCTTTTCCATCGAGTCCGGATTTGCGTTGTAGCAATCGTACATCAACATAACTTTTTTACTTTCCCCTTTGGAATTCTTTTTGGTGTTTATTGCAATTACGTTTCCTCGGCCGTCAACAGACTTGACTTTCTTTAGGCCGGCGCAAATTTCTTTGGCGGACAATCCCAAAGTCTTGGCCAGCGCTATGCAGCCAAGCGCGTTGGTGTAATTGTAAAGGCCGGGAATGCCCAAACGAACCTCTTGGCCGTCAATGGCAAAGCGGGTTCCGCTGATTCCGTCGTTGCTGATAAACTGAACTCCGCTTTGACTTTCGGGAACGTTCTTTCCGTAGCGAACGCGCTTTCCCTTGACGCCTTCCAACAAGAAATTGGCAAAGTCGTCTTCGTCGGGAACAAAGGCCGCGCCGTCTTCGTTTATGTACTTAAAAATCTTTTTCTTTTCTTCGGCGATGTTTTCGCGGCTTCCCAAAATTCCAATGTGGGCGTTGCCGATGTTGGTGATGATGGCGTAGTTGGGAGCCAAGACGCGGGCGATTTCGCCAATTTCGTCCTTGCGGTTCATGCCCATTTCAAAAACGCCAACCTGGTGCTCGGCGCGAATTTTAAACACGCTCAACGGAAGGCCCGTCTCGGAATTGAAGTTTCCTTCGGTGGCGATTACGTTGTATTTTTCTCTTAAAATCGAGGCCAAAATTTCTTTTGTGGTTGTCTTTCCGCTGGAACCGGTGATTCCAATTTTAATCAAGTTAGGGAACTTTTGAACGTAGGCGCGGGCGGCGTTTTGCAAGGCCGTCAAATTGTTTTCGACCGCGATAAAGGTTATGTTCAAATCCTCGGCGGCCAAGTCCATAAAATATTTTGTGTTGTTTTGGTAAACAGAGTCGGTTACAAAAACCGCGGTCGCTCCGGCGGCAAGCGCCTCTGGAATAAAGCGGTGGCCGTCCTGCTTTTCGCCGACAAGGGGAACAAAAAGGCTTCCGGGCTCGACGTTCCTGGAATCCGTGGCGACTGATGTAAAGCCAAAAACTTTGGCTCCGCCGCCCGCAAAGCCGATGTACCTTCCGTACACGCTTTCCAAGAGTTCGTCAAATGTCAAAAGGCTGTTGGCCTTTAAATCTTCCCCACCCATTTTTAAACCCATTAAGCGGCGTCCCTAGCCGGAGCGCCGCTCATCTTGCGGCTCACCGCCGCATTTCAACGCGCACAATTTCTTCAGACTCGGCTTTGCGCATTCCGAGCTCCTCTTCGGCAATCTTGCCTATCCGTTCGCCGCTTGACAAGAGGCTTATGTCCGTTATCAAGCGCTTGTTTTCTTCGACCAATTCCACTTGCTTTTGTTCAAGGGCCTTGACCTCGTTTTGAACTTTCATATAGCGCGCGGCTTGCATCGCGTTGAGCGCGAACAAGAGCGGCACCAGCGCGGCGCAAATAATAGTAAATATTTTCCAGCCAAGATTCTTGCCTTTCATTTTTGCGCCGCCTCCAAACCGGCCAGGCGATTTTCGCCCGCGTCAATAATTTTTCTCACCACCCTAAGCTTGGCGCTGCGGGAAGGAGAATTTTCCTTTATCTCTTTGTCGCTTGGCCCGAGCGGCTTTCTTGTCAAAAGCTCGGCGCAGGCCTTTCCGCCGCAAACGCACTTTGGAGCGTTGGGCGGGCAAACACATTCCTTTGCCAAATTGCGGAAAAAGTTCTTTACAATCCTGTCCTCAAGGGAATGGAATGTAATCACGCCCATTTTTCCGCCGGCGGCCAAGGCATTAAAGGCGTCAAAAAGCGCCCTAGGCAAATGCCCCAACTCGTCGTTCACCGCAATCCTCAAGGCTTGAAAAGTCCTTGTGGCCGGGTGAATTTTTTCGCGCGCGTACCTTGCGCCAACCGCGCCCTCAATGATTTGGGCAAGGGCGGCGCTCGACTCAATCCTGGCCGAGGACCGCGCCTCCACAATCGCCTTTGCGATGCGGCGGCTCAACTTTTCTTCGCCGTAAAGGTAAATCAAGTCGGCCAAGTCGCGCTCGGAACTTTCGTTCACGATGTCGGCCGCGCTCCTCCCCTTTGACGGATCGATCCGCATGTCCAAAGGTTCGTCATTCCTAAACGAAAAGCCGCGGCCGGACAATTCGTAATGAAAAATCGAAATGCCCAGGTCGAACAAAATCAAGTTCGGCTTAGGCAAATTTTGCGGATAGTCAGAATAAAAATCGTTGAACCACCCGTTGTAAAAAGACATCCTGTCGCCAAAGACAGAAAGCCTTTCCCTAGCGCGGGCCTGAATCGCCTTGTCAGCGTCAAGTCCGCAAATTTTCACGCCCGGATACATTTTTAAGAACGCTTCGCTATGGCCGCCTTCCCCCAAGGTCGAGTCAATCATAAAAGCGTCCTTTTCAAACGGTTCCCCAACCGGCGAAAGCTCCTCCAAACATTCCGCCAAGAGAACCGGAACATGTACCGGCGTCATTTTCCCACCCTATATATCAAGCCTGATGGCTAGTTATCAAAAAACAATCGCGCCCAATTCCTCGGCCGCTCCGTCAATTGAAGAGGCGTTGGCCTCCAAGTACTCTTCGTAAGTCTTTGCGTCCCAAAGCTCCATATACTTGTTGACGCCCAAAAGCACGCAATCCTTTGTCAAACCGGCGCTCTCGCGCAAGGTCTGTCCAATAGAAAGGCGGCCGCTTTTGTCAATCTCAATGTCGGTCGCGGGCGAAATCAAATGCCTCAAAACCGAACGGTGCTGCGGATTGAAGGGTGACGCCTTTTCCATAACTGAAGAGCTGATTTTTTCCCATTCGTCGGGAGTAAAAAGCCAAAGGCACTTGTCAAAGCCGCGTGTGACAACCAAGGAACCGCAGTCAATCGCGGCCTTAATTTTGGCCGGAAGAGAGATCCTTCCCTTTTCGTCCAATGTTGTCGAATACTCGCCAGTCAACAAGCTCATTCCACTTACTTCCACTTTTTACCACAAAAATCCACTTTATGACTATTTTACCCCAAAATTTGATAATGTCAACTAAAAAAAGCGCCGATAATGAAAAAAAAGAAGAAAATTTTCAAAAAATAGCAAAATATATGTATAGTTTTGTATGATAAACACGCTCAACGAAAGCCAGCTGCACAAGGCCCTAAAGACATTCTACGCAGTCCAATTTTGCGCCCAAGAGGAAGTCCAAGTGGAGCGTTGGATATGCGATTTGGTATGCCCTGACGGAACTGTAGTAGAAATTCAAACAAAGAACGTAGGCGCCTTAAAGCAAAAAGTCCAAGGCCTGCTAACTTGCGGCCGCCGCGTTACAATAGTTCACCCGATAATAAAAGAAAAGATAATAGAAACGCGCGGACCGGACGGCGGCCTTGTCTCGCGCCGCAAGAGCCCCAAAAAAGAAAGCCTTTACACAGAGCTAAGGGAGTTCACCGGCCTAAAGGATTTTTTGGCAAGCAAAAAGCTTTGCGTGATTTGCCCCGAAATTTCTATTGAAGAAAAAAGGATTGTCTTGGACCAAGCGAGCCAATCAAAGAATGGCCGCCGCCGCTTTAAGAAGACCTGGCAAAAAGAAGGCAAGGCGCTTTTGACAATCGGAACCAGCCACAAGCTTTGCGGCAAAAAAGACTGGCTGGGCCTTTTGCCAAAAGAGGTCCTGCAGGCCTCAAAAGGGCGCGGCAAAAACTCGGAGCCCTTTAGCGCCGCCACAATCCGCGAGGCATTCTTGGCGCAAAAGAACCGCGCCGCCGCCCCACACGCCAACATTTTGCTTTGGCTTTTGCGCGAGGCCGACCTCATTGTCCGCGTCACCCATAAGGGGCGCGGGTATTGGTACCTCATAAAATAAAAAAAGCCGCTTGTGCAAGCAAGTCGGCTTTTGTTAGCAGATTTAACAGCGGCGCAAAGCCGTCTGTTTAATCCGCGCGTAAAAAAAAGCGGCCGCAATCGCGGCCGTCTTTTTTTTACCAGTTGTCAACCATGTCGTCTTCGTCGCGGTTTTCCATGTCGTAAAGGTCGGTCACGGCGCGAAGGTCGTCAAAGTAAACAAAGTATGTTCCGCGGGCAAGCATCGGGTTGCAGTCGATTCTAAAGCCGCGGATGCGGAGTCCAGGGCGGTCTCCATGATAGGCGCTGGACTGAACGATTCCGTGCTCTCCGTCTTCGCTAGGCGGAACGGCCACTGAAAGGCGCTTCCAGCCGCTGAATCCGAGGTTTCCGAGATACAATTCATAGTCGTGTCCAAAGTAGTCCTGGACCAAGAGGAAAATGTCGTGGTTCTGGTTGCGTCCGGCAATCCAAACGCTTACAGTCTTTGTAATTCCTTCGATCGGAATCGGGCGAACGGCTGTGATGTAGATTGAGTTGACGCCGCGGCGATAGAACTGGATTTTGCAGCCCAAAGCGTGGGTGTCAGTCTGCTCTTCTTCTCCTTCCAAAGGCTGTTTGGCGGCGGGAGCGCCTTCAAACAAGCGGATGTTGGCCAAGCCGGCGTCCGGAGAAATGTGAATGTTCCAAGCGCCGTCGCGCTCAAACTTTTCCAAAGAAACTTCGCGCAAGGCGCTGGCGGCTGAGTCAGCTCCAACATTGTTGGGGTTGGGGTCCGCCAAGCTTGAGTTGCCTTGGCTGTCGGCCTGGGCAAAAACAAGGCCCGCGGCCAAAAATGCTGTCAATGCTGTAAAGATTATCTTTTTCATCTTTCATCTCCTGATGACGAACCCTTGGACTCGTCGCCAAAGTCGGCGTCCTGAAGCTCATAGCCGTCGAAAATGTTGGAAAGAGTGTATGTAGTGTACTTGAGGTCGTCAAAGTAAACCATAAAGTCGTCAACGTACTCGGCGGGATCCGTTGTCACGCGGAAGCCGACGAATGTCATCTTGGCGGGGCCGCTGCGAAGGCGCGAGTGCTGGCGGATGTAGCCGGGCACCTTTACGATTACGTTGCGCCATCCGTCAAAGGCCAAGTTTCCGGCCGGAAGGATGTGAACGGTTCCGTCCGCGTCGCGAACGAGCATGTCCAAGAAATACAAGTAGTGGGCGCCCCACACCCAGAAGTCAAAGTGAGTTACGGTTCCTTCAAGAGGAATCTCAAAGGGCTTGCCGTCCTTTGTGGGATAAAGCTCGAACCAGTTGTCTCCCTTGCGGTTGAACTTGGTCTTGAGGCCCAAAACAGTGGCCTTGTCTTCTTCCGTGCGGAGATATTTCAAAGAATTGGGGATTGCCTCGAAAGTTTGCTTGATCGGGTAGCCTTCGGTGACGAAGCGGCTGGCCTGATAGCCCCAGTCCCAACTTTCCTTGACCCACTTTCCGTGTTCCATCATCGGCAACTCCTGGCTGCCGATTTTGTCAAAATTATCAATAGTTATTGTCACTACGCTTTTAGTGTTCGGCTGGGCGAACGCCGTAGAGCCGAAGGCCAAAAGGAGGGACAGACTGGCAAGGACAAATAAGCCTTTTTTCATTCAGTACTCCTTATCTTACTTATCGGAATGTTTTATTCGCAATAATATAATTATTTTCATATTATAACGCAATTTGAACGTTTTTGTCAAACGAAATTTTAATCTTTTTTTCTTTAAAAAAAACAAAAACAGTGGTAAAATAATGGGAAATTCAAGTTTTTGGAGACGTTTATGAAGAAATTTTTGTCCTTTTCGCTCGCTTTGGCCCTATTTTGCGCGATGGCCGCGGCCGGAGGCGTTCCAAAAGTCAAAAAACAGCTTCAATTCAGCAAGGGAATAAACCTGCCGGTTTGGATGGAATACGGCCGCTTCAACACGCTCCTGTATGGAAAAAAGGATTTTGAAGACATAAAAAGCATCGGCGTGGAAGCCGTGCGGGTCCCCGTATGGTTTGACGTTTGGGCGGACAAAAACGACGACTTCAAGCTTGCCCCCGAATGCCTCGACATGCTGGACAAGGCCATAAGCTGGTGCGAAGAATTGGGCCTGTACATTTTAATAGACTTCCACAACGACTGCAGCGGAGCCTCGCAAACCAACCCAAGGATAGAATTCATCCTGCTCAAAATATGGCCGCAAATCGCGGAGCGCTACAAGGGCAAGGGCAACTTTGTGATTTACGAGATAATGAACGAGCCCCACTTTGAAAGCGGAAACACGCAGGCCGACATGTCAAAATGGGGAAAAATACAAGGAAAGGTCATCGAGGCGATAAGGGCGATTGACAAAAAGCACGCGATAATTGTCGGCGGCGGCTACTGGGACTCGCTTGACTCGATGCTAAAGCTGCCCGACTACAAGGACAACAACTTGATTTACAACTTCCACGACTACACGCCCTTTTTGTTCACCCATCAGGGCGCCAGCTGGACTTTCTCAAAGCGCATTACAAACGTTCCATTTCCATATAAAAAGGAAAAGATGCCTCCCCTGCCCCCCAACGCGACTGACGCCGAAAAATGGGAACTGAACAACTACGAAAAAGCGTCGTCCGAGAGCGCGCTTGTAGCCCCCTTGGACAAGGCCGTTGAATTTGTAAACAAGAGGAACGCGGCCCTTATGTGCAACGAGTTTGGCGTGCTTATGACTTACGCCGATCCAAAAGAAAGGGCCGACTGGTACAGAAAAAAGTGCCAATGGATGGACGAGCGCAACATCGCCCGCCTAAGCTGGGACTACACGCAAGAGTTTGGCCTTTACAAGTCGCCGCAAGAATCCCGCTTTCCCGACGACTTGAACAAAGCCTTGCTGGAAGCGATGGGCTACAAATATCCAGCCGGCGCAAAAAGCGAAACTTGGTTCAGCAACGCAAAAAAGACCGGCGACTGGACGGTTTACAAGGACGGCAGGGCGGACTACATACAAGTTCAGTCCTGGAGCGCGATGGGCTCCTTGGCCGCAATCGAAAACGGATCTAAAGAAAGGTTCATCGACCTAAAGGAGCTAAAGCCCTACGACGAGCTTTTGTTCCAGTTTAAGGAAGCGTGCGATTTGACAAGCCTCAAGGACAGGGGCGCCAAGCTGGAATTTTACGTAAAGAGCGCGGACCCAAGATTTGACATAACCGTTTACTTTAGGGACATGGAAGCCAAGATTTTTCCTTGGAGAGCGTCTACAATAATCACAGGAAAAAACGCCAGCGCCGACGGAAGCTGGCACAAAATTTCGGTTCCATTAAAGAACTTCAACGACGTGGGCGGATGGACCGGAAAAACCCAATGGAGAAATTCCGAAGGACAATTTTCTTGGGCCTTGATAGACGCCTTGGTGTTCCAAAACAACAACCACAAGTCGCCGCAGGGCTACGCAATCAAGGACATTAAAATTGTATACTGACGCGCTAGTCTTTCTTTTTACCCAAATAGGCTTCGCGGACGCGCTCGTTGGACAAAAGGGACTCGCCGCTTCCGCTAAGGGTGATGTCGCCGGTTTCTAGAACATAGGCCATGTCGGCGGCCTTTAGCGCCATGTTGGCGTTTTGCTCGATAAGCAAAATAGTGACGCCCTTTTTGTTGATTTCTTCGATGATCGAAAATATTTGCTGCACAATCAAGGGGGCCAGTCCCAGCGAAGGCTCGTCCATCATCAAAAGATTTGGGCGGCTCATAAGCGCGCGGCCAACGGCAAGCATTTGCTGCTCGCCGCCGCTAAGGGTTCCGGCGAACTGCCAGCTGCGCTCCTTGAGGCGCGGAAAAAGCTCGTAAACCCATTCAAGGTCCTTGGCGATTCCGTCTTTGTCGTCGCGCAAATAGGCGCCGATTTTAAGGTTCTCTGCGACAGTAAGGTCGGTAAAGACGCGGCGGCCTTCCGGCACAAGCGCGATTCCTTTTTTGCAAATCTTGTCGATTGAAAGGCCAAGAATTTCCTGGCCGTCAAATTTTATCGAGCCGGACTGGGAGCGGACAAGGCCGCTGATTGTTCTAAGCAAGGTGGACTTTCCGGCGCCGTTGGCTCCAATCAGCGAGACGATTTTTTTGTCGGGAACCTGCATGTTGATTCCGCGCAGGGCTTTGATTCCGCCGTATGACACGAACAAGTCTTTAATCTCAAGCATTTTTGTCTTCTCCCAAATAAGCGGAAATTACGGCAGGGTCGCTTTGGACTTGCGCGGGCGTTCCCTTTGAAATCAAGGCGCCAAAGTTGAGGACGTAGATTCTGTCCGAGATGTTCATGACCAAGTCCATGTGGTGCTCAATCATAAAGACGGTTAGCCTAAAGTCGTCGCGGATTTGCTGGATAAAGTCGGTAAGCTCCAAAGTTTCCTGCGGATTCATTCCGGCGGCCGGCTCGTCAAGCAACAAAAGCTGGGGCTTTGTGGCCAAGGCGCGCGCTATTTCAAGCCTGCGCTGCTGGCCGTATGGGAGCGATGCGCAAAGCTCGTTGCGCGCGTCGTAAAGGCCAAACATGTTTAGCAATTCCGAAACTTCCTCGCGCTGGCGCCTTTCTTCCGCGCGGTTCAGGCGGAAGGTGGCGGTCAAAAAGTTTGAGCTGCGGCGGCAGTGCTTTGCGATAAGAATGTTGTCAAAGACGCTTTGGCTTTTCCACAAGCGGATGTTCTGGAAAGTGCGCGCGATTCCCATGCGGGTGATTTTGTCGGGAGTGGGCTCGATGACTTTGGAGTACTTGCCCCGCTCCGTTCCCGCGTAAAGCTTTTTCATTTTGCCGCGCGGATAGTTTTCTACAATCTCCTCTCCGTTAAAGTAGACCGCGCCGTTTGTGGGAGCGTAAACGCCCGTGACAACGTTAAAGGCTGTGGTCTTTCCGGCGCCGTTTGGGCCGATGAGGGAGACGATTTCGTTTTTGTTAATCTCAAGCGAAAGGGAGTTGACGGCAACGACGCCGCCAAATTGCATCGTTATGTCGCTGAGGCGCAGGACGTTTTGGTTTTGCTCGCTCATTTTGCGCCTCCAGTTTTTTTCTTGCCAAACAGTTTGCGGACCCAGCGCCTGATTCCTGCGATGGAAAATTCGCTTTCGCCCATAATTCCCCGCTGCCAGAAAATTACGATGAGCATGATTACAATCGCAAAGACAACCTTTCTAAAGCCGGGCTTTAAAAGGGGAACGTGGAAGTCGCCTATCATCAAGTTGTTGTTGTCCAAAAAGCGCAGCCACCATTCCGAGCAAGCCACAAAAAGCATCGAAGAAATCACGCTTCCGCTGACGGAACCGATTCCTCCGATTACGACGATAAGCAAAATCTCGTAGGTCATCGCCGACTTGAATTGGTTGGCTTGAATCGTGGTTTGGAACATGGCCAAAAGCGCGCCCGAGATTCCCGCAAAGAAAGAAGAAATGGTAAAGGCAAGGCGCTTGTGGCTGGCCAAGTTGATTCCCATGGCCTCGGCCGCAACCTCGTCGTCGCGGATGGCCTTAAAGGCGCGCCCGTAGGTTGAGTTTATCAACAGCACTATCAGCGCTATGCACACGCCCGAAACGGCGAATGGAAAAACCGTGGACCTAAATACAGGATACTTTCGCAAAAGGTTGGAGCCGTTTGTGATTACTCCAAGCTTGTCCC
Organism: Treponema sp.; assembly: GCA_017551705.1. Lineage (GTDB taxonomy): Bacteria > Spirochaetota > Spirochaetia > Treponematales > Treponemataceae > Treponema_D. The sequence goes on along the minus strand of JAFZLA010000071.1, from coordinate 44,261 downwards.
ACTGAAAAAGGGCGCGCATAATCTCGGCAAAGCCAAGAGTTGCGATTGCAAGATAGTCGCTCTTTAAGTGGAGGACAGGAAGGCCAATCAAAAAGGCAAAAAGCGCCGCCACAAGCCCCGCAAGCAAAAGCGCGGCAAAGACCGGAATGGCAAACTGAATCGCCCCTCCGTCAAAATATTGGTAAACCGCCGGCCTGAGCGCGACGGGTATCGTAAAGACTGCGTAAGTGTAGGCGCCAATCATCATAAAGCCCGCCTGCCCCAAAGAAAAGAGGCCGGTAAAGCCGTTGAGCAAATTCATCGAGACGGCGACCAGCGCGTAAATGGCGCCCTTTTTGAGCACCGTAAAAAGCATCGAAGTTCTTGGAAGAATTTGTTCCAAGACAAAAATCAAGACAAAGATAAAGGCTATGACAAGAGCCGAAATCATCCAGTCAACAAGTTTTTGTTTTTGCAAATTTTTAGAAATGTCTTTCATGCCTTACACCTTGTCCGTGGACTTTTCGCCAAAGATTCCTGTTGGCATGAACATAAGAACGAATATCAAAAGAACAAAAGTAAAGGCGTCGCTAAAGGTAGTCCACCCCAAGCCCTTGATTATGTTTTCGCAAATGCCTATGACAAAGGCTCCGATAACCGCTCCGGGGATGGAACCGATTCCGCCAAAGACAGCGGCCACAAAGGCTTTAAGGCCTGGCATCGCTCCGACCGTGGGAGTGACTCCGGTATAGTTGGAAAAGAACAAAAGCGAGCCGATCGCGGCCAAGAAAGTTCCGATTACAAAAGTGGTCGAAATCACCGCGTCCAACTTGATTCCCATAAGCTGGGCGGTCTCAAAGTCGCGCGAGACTGCCCGCATCGCCATTCCGATTTTGGTGTAGCGGATCAAAAGAACAAGGGCCACGACAAGCGCGATTGTAAGGAACGGAGTGATTACCGTAACGCGCTTTGTCATCGCTCCAAAGATTTGTATTGAGTCGCTAATCCATGGAATGGGCGGATAGTATTTGGTAAGGCCGCCCGTTACATAGAGCGCCAAATTTTGAATCAAGTACGAAACTCCGATAGCGCTAATCATGACCGACATTCTGGGCGCGTTTCTCAAAGGCTTGTAAGCCGCGCGCTCGATGGCAAAGCCAATCAAGACAGTTATCGCAATCATCAACGGTATTGAAACATAAAGAGGCAAAACCGTGGAAGCGTAAATCAACACCAAGCCCGCGGCCATAAAAACGTCGCCATGAGCGAAGTTGATAAGGCGCAGGATGCCATAGACCATCGTGTAGCCTATGGCGATAAGGGCGTACTGCCCGCCGGTCGAAATGCCGGCGAGAATGTAAGGAAGATTGGCGCTAAAGAAGTTCATCTTACTTTACAGACTGAATGGCTACGAATTCCCACTGGCCAGTCTTGTTGTTGGCGTGCTTAACGTAAGCTACGTCGCGCTTGGCGTCTCCAGTTTCGTTGAACTCGATCATGCCAGTAACGCCGGCGTGGCGAACTTTGGGAAGGGCCTTTTTGATGTCGGCGCCTTTTGCGCTGCCGGCAATCTTGATGGCCTCAAGCGCTACAAAGTAAGCGTCGTAAGCCATTACAGGGTTTGCGGCCACGATGTCGTTTCCGCCGTTGTCAGTCAAGCGCGACGGGTCGGCGTTGAGCCATTCGCGGAAGTTGGAGACGAATGTGGCGATGTCGGCGTCCTCGGCTCCTTCGGCAAAGAAGGTTGTCACGTTGATGTCAACGTTTGTTCCCTTAACGGCTCCCAAGATTACGTTAGAGTCCCATGTGTCGCCGGCCAAAATCGGGATGCCAAGGTTTTGAGTGTTGGCCTGCTCGATGATGAGGGCGGCGGCTTCGGTAGAAACCGGAGCGCAGAAAACGTCGGCCTTTTGGTTTTTGGCGTTGGTTACGTAAGCGGCAAAGTCGCTTGTTCCTTCGGGGAACGTTTCAAAAACAACGTCTCCGCCGAGCTTTTTAAAGGCCTCTGTAAAGTAGTTGGAAAGGCCTACAGAGTAGTCGTCTCCCAGCTTGGCCAAAACATAGGCTTTTTTTGCCTTGAACTTGTCGACGGCAAAGTTGGCCAAAACCGTTCCCTGGAAAGGATCCAAGAAGCAAATGCGGAAGTAGTGGTCGTTGCCCAAAGTTACCTGCGGGTTTGTGCAAGTGATTCCGATGGCCGGAATGTCGGCCGCGGCAAAGGTGTCGCTGGCCGCGATTGAAACGCCCGAACCGTAAGAACCGAGAACGACTGAAACGCCCTTGGACACCAATTCGCTTGCGGCTGTGACGGCCTTGTCGTTTGAAGATTCGTTGTCGACGCGAACCAACTCGACCCTGCACTCTTTTCCGCCTACGTTGACTTTTGACTGAACTTCGTTAGCGTAGATGGCTCCCAAAGTTTCCTGTTTTCCGCCCGCTCCGTTGTCGCCGGAAGCAGGTTCGTAGATTCCAATTTTTACTACGGCATCTTTGCTTCCGCCGCAAGAAGAGAGCGCAAAAAGCGCGAAACCGCTCAAAGCGGCCAAAATGATTTTTTTCATTTTGTTTCCTCCAATTTTGGCATCCATTCTAGCGCTTTTTGGGCCATTTTGCAAGCGTAACGCGCTTTTATCAAGCGTCGTTCTCTTGGTAAAGCATTCTCAAATTCCATGCCATGCTTTGCGCTTCCTCGGCGCTTTGGTCATCTTTGTAAATAGGACCGATTCTGTCCATGACTTCCTTGCGGTCCAAGGACGCCGGAATCGGCGGCGGAACGTTTTGGCGAATCTTTTGAATAAAGGCCTTGCGCTTTAGCTCAGCTTCTTTTGTTTGGGGAATTATTTTGGGAACGGAACACTCTTTTCCATAATTGTCGTATTCTTCATTTATCATTTTATTCACCAATATTTATTTATAGTATACAAGAAATGTTTTGTCAACAAATAAATTCAGACTTTGGCGCAATAAAATTACGATTTTTTTCAAAAATATTACAAACTTTCGAAAAAAAAGTATATCTTATATGCAAGGGAATCGCAAAAGACGCGGTTCCCGATTTTTTTTATCAAGGAGAAAATATATGAAAAAAAAGCTTGAAGACTTGACGTTTGCCGACAACGGGATGTTTCAGGCGGTGCTGAGCGACCCGCAAATCTGCGCGGAGTTGGTGGAAAGATTGTTGGGAATCCAAATCGAACGCGTGGAATACCCTGAGCTGGAAAAGGCGATAAAGCCTTTTTACAACACAAAAGGCGTGCGGCTGGACGTTTACATCAAGGACAAAAACAAGGTGATTGACATTGAGCTTCAATCCTACACCCAAAGAGCTTTGGGCAAAAGGACGCGCTACTACCAGTCGATGATTGACATGGATTCTTTGATGAAGGGCGAAAGCTATAAAAAGCTAAAAGAGAGCTACATTCTTTTTATCTGCAAGTACGACCCTTTCAAGGACAAAAATGGAAAGCCGTTCGGGCTGCCACGCTACACGTTCAAAAATGTATGCGGAGAAGAAAATCTTGTAAATTTAAATGACAAAAGCGTCAAAGTCGTGTATAATGCAAGCGCGTACGAAGATGAAAAGGACGAAAAGATTCGCTCCCTTCTCCGCTTTGTACAGACCAACGAGCCGGGAACTGACGACTTTTCCAGCCGACTGTCGGCCATCGTTGAAAGACTAAAAGAAAACGAAAAATTCAAGGAGGACTACGCCGGCATGAATATACACGACCAAGATTTAATAGACGACGCAAAGGAAGAAAAAGCGGTAGAAACCGCAAAAAATATGCTAACGAAAAAAGTTGGCACTCTTGAGCAAATAGCTGAAATCACCGGACTTTCCTTGGATCAAGCGCAAGAATTGCAAAAACAATTGGCCGAAGACCCCAATGCCCCGCTGGAAAAACTGGTGGAAGCGGTAGTCGAACTCGCCGTAGACTACTAGCGCCCTGCAAAAGGCCATTGAAAACGCCAAGAAGTTTCTTGCCGACGGCAAATACACCGCGGAAGAAATTTCTAACTTGCTGGGAATTCCTGTGGAAGCATTCGCCCAGCCAGCCCCAACGCAAGCGTAGCCTAGCCCCCGCCAATCAATTCTTCTTCAGCGTTCCTAAGTACGCTTTCAATATTGATGGCGCTTTTATACAAATATACGTCGTTCTCTTGTCAAACTGAAAAATTTAACGTCGTAGTTACGGGCACATATTCAACAAACTAAAAATCCGACAAATATTTCGCAAAATTCCTGCGAGTTTTTACAAAAAAATGCAAAAAAATCCGCAAACGCCTCAATGATATAGTCATACAAAACTTATTCGGAGGTTCACTATGGAAATAAGCCAAACGGAGCTCACGCCGCAGGAAAAGTGGGAACAGGCGACGCTTTCAAACAACTTCATCTTTTACAAGGTAATGAGGTCGCACCCAGAAGCCTGCCAGCGTCTGATTGAAATGCTTTTGGGCGTAAAAATCAAAGAGATGAAAATGAGCCAAGAGGAAACAATAGCCGTCGACCCCGACTCAAAGAGCGTCCGACTGGACGTTTTTTTAAAGGACACGGGGCAAATGTTCGACGTGGAGCTGCAAGTGGCCAACACAACGGAACTGCCCGAGCGGGCAAGGTACTACGCTGGCGTCATGGACATTGACGCGCTCAAGTCGGGACAAAAGTACAAGGAGCTTCCGGACAGCCACGTGATTTTCATTTGCATGGAAGACATATTCAAGAACGGCCTGCCCGTGAACACTTTCCAAAATATTTGCGAGGAGGACGGCAAAACAAAATTGGGCGACAGGGCGTGGAAACACTTTTACATCGCGCCGATTTGCGCTACAATGATTGAGGATGAGGAAGTCAAGGCTTTTTTTGAATTCCTCATCTCAAACCAAGCGTCCAACGGCTACACCGACAACCTCAAGAGCTATGTCGTCGACGCGAAGCGGAACGCGCAAACAAGGAAGGAATTTATGGAATGGGAACGACAAAGGGCATACGATTTTGACGCGGGAAAAGAGGCTGGCGCCCAGCAAAACGCCATTGAAAACGCAAAAAACGCGCTTGGCATGAATCTTACTGCGGAGCAAGTGTCAAAAATAACCGGTCTTCCGCTGGAACAAGTGCGGGAACTCGCGGAACGACTTGCCGCCCAGCCCGCCCCAGCGCAAGCCTAGCGCGCCACCCCTCACAGCCGCGCTTAGTCCAGTGGACGCCTATGGCGTGGCTACAATACTTCTCGCTTCAAAGCAAAAAAATCGTTATTCCGCAAAAAATTTGCGAATTTTCCCAAAAAAGTAAAATTTACCCCCGCATCGTCGCTACCTTATAGGCGGAGGATAAAATATGGAAAACTCAAATCAAGAAACTCTCATCCTAGAAAAAAAATGGAAGCGCGCGACGCTTTCCAACAACTTCATCTTTTACAAAAGTACAAGTACCTGCCGGACAGCCACGTGATTTTCATCTGCATGGAGGACATCTTTGCCAACGGCCTGCCTGTGAACACTTTCCAAAATATTTGTATAGAGGACAGAAAGACAAAATTGGACGACAGAGCCTTCAAACACTTCTTTTTTGCGCCGCTTTGCGCTATAATGATAAAAGATAAGGAAGTCAAGGCGTTCTTTGAATTCTTGATTTCAAACCAAGCGTCCAACGGCTACACCGACAACCTCAAGAGCTATGTCGTCGACGCAAAGCGGAACGCGCAAACAAGGAAGGAATTTATGGAATGGGAACGACAAAGGGCATACGATTTTGACGCGGGAAAAGAAGCTGGCGCCCAGCAAAAAGCCATTGAAAACGCTGTAATGATTGTCCGCAAGTACAAAGCGACGCCCGAAACGGCGGCGCAAGATGCCGGCGCCCCATTGGACAAAGTGCTGGAAGCGCTAGCCGCCGAGCCAGCCCCCGTGCAAGCATAGCCCGCGCCCGCGCAAGCCTAGCGCCCCGCTTGACAAAGTGCTGGAAGCGCTTGCCGCCCAGCCAATCCCAGCGCAAGCCTAGCCACTCCCGCCAATCAATTCTTCTTCAGCGTTCCATCGGCATTGATAGACAAAGTGGAATTGGTAATGGCGAACTTAGTTCTTTGCGAAGTAGTTCCAGTCAAGACAACATCACCGTTGTTAAAATTGCTGCTATAAAACGTCAAAGGAATCTGGCTTTGCAGTGATGTGTCATGATTGCTAAGCACGCTTTCAATATTGATGGCGCCTTTATACAAATATACGCCGTTCTCTTTTGTCTGCGCGGTTGTGCCGGGAAGCATAATCCGTACATAGCCGCCCAGCGTCAACTGATGGACAACTCCATCTGTAGTTTTAGCCTCGCTGTACACAGCGCCTCCGCGCGAACCGGCGGTATTGTTAACTAAATTAGCGTAAACTGTATTAGATTGGGATTTCAATGTTGCGTTGCTACCTTCACCAACACAGATGCCGCCGCCGTATAGTTGCGCGTAATTATTTTTGATAGAGCCGCCTGTCATTTCAAGAATGCCGTCGCCTAAGAAGATGCCACCGCCCTTGCCATCATAAGCGCCGTAACTGGCGCCGCTTCCATTTATATCTTTTGCCGAATTGTATTGTATTGAACCACCAGTAATTGTTACTGTCGCAGTGTCATTGCTGCTTTCAACATAAATGCCGCCGCCAAATTGTTGTGCCTGGTTTCCGTGTTCTTCGTCGCTTCCGCCGATAATGCCGCTGGCGATGTCAAGCACAGAACTGTTGCCATAGGAGTAGATGCCGCCACCCCTTCCCCAGGTGCAGTCGCTTGAGGTTTTATTTTGAGTGACGCAATAATCGTCAGATTTGAAAGCCGCCAAAGCGTAGCTTGTTGATGTCAGCCTGTATCCAATTCTAACTATGCCGTCTTTATTATAAATGCCGCCGCCGTATTGGGCTGTATTTGAGCTTACTTGCGCGGCGGAAGTTGACGTAGAGTTTCTTCTTCCCAAATAACACTCGCCTGCGTTGTTGTAAATTCCGCCGCCGTATCCAGTTGCTGTGTTTTCATAAATATGGCATTCCTGAACATCCAGCTTTCCTTCGTTATAGATTCCGCCGCCCAATTTAGCTGAGTTGCCATGAACTGTAGAGTAATTTAAACTGTTGGTAAAGAATTCAAGCGTCGCGCCGCTGCACACATATATTCCGCCACCTTTGCCCTCTGGACTTGCATGCTCCGCCTTGTTGCCCGTAATTTCGCATCTGTACAATTGCACCGTTCCGGCAGCGGCAATGTTTATGCCGCCGCCGTCTCCGCTTGTGTTTCCGCCCGTTATCGCAAGGTTTTGTATCATGACAGGGAACGTCGTGTTTATTATAAGAGCGCTTCCATTGCTTGCCTCAGCGGTAAGGTTTCTGTTGATTTTATCCGAAGCGCTGCCGGTGTAGCCCACAATATGAAGCTTTTTGTACGCAACGCTTGAGGTTACGCTTGCGGGAACTTCTTCCGGAGCGTTATTTTTTACTTCGCCCGAAACCATAATATAATATTCTGTGTTAGGATTCCAGCACTGGGCGGCGGCTCCGGCGATTGTCAAGCAAGGACTGGATTTTGAACCTTTGCCTGATGAGGAACCGGCCCCTAAACCGGTCGCGCGGGTTGAGTCTTTTGCCGCAACATAAATCTTTTCAGATTCAAGCCTTGACGTTTTGCTGTCGGTTGAGCCGTAAGTAGTGAAATGCCAATCCGAGTCTGTAACGATAAACTTGCCTTGATGCCAGCTCGCCTCCGAGTCTGTGCCTGAGACTTTGATAGCGTCCACCTTGCGCTCGTAAGCGCCAGGAGTGACCGCGATTTCTCCGCCTGTCGGAATGGTGATGTTTCCTGTGACCGTTATTTGGTACAATGTCGTGGCGCCGGAATAAAGATAGTTCATCAAATAAATATCGTTTTTGCCATTGCCTTTTGTCGTCGTCGCCGTTCCGCCGCTGATAGTGGTAACGCCGTATGGCATAGTTATGTTGTCTTGAATTTTTACGCCGCCTTTATTCCAAATCGCGCCTCCAGAAGAGCCTGCATAATTGTTGGATATTTCCACTGTGCCTGAAAGCCAAAGGGGGTTGAGAGCGTTGTAAATTCCGCCGCCAACGCTGGCCGTCGCGTTGCTTTTAATGACTCCGCTTATCATATATGTGTAGCTGTTGGTGTATACGCCGCCACCCCTAGAGGACGCGTAGTTTCCTACAATGCCTTTGCCCGCGTTCAAAGTATAAGTGTGGCTACCAGAGGTTTGTCCAAGATTTATATAGTTAGTGCAATAAATGCCGCCGCCGTTTGTCGCTTGGTTGGACGCCGTGGAGGTTGTCGCAGGAGCGCCGTCGGCTGTGGCAGTTCCTATCATCGCGTCGTTAATCAATACAATAGTTTTCTTTGAATAAATTCCGCCGCCGCCGCTTTCGTCTCCCGTGCCGCACGCCCTGTTATAAGCAATCGCGCCGCCGGACATGATGACGCCGTTCGAAGTGGCATTCTCGGTATAAATGCCGCCGCCGGAATCTGTCGCCAAATTGTAATTGATTCCTCCGTTCCATGTGTCCGTGCCGCTATAGGTATTGTAATTGTTTTTAAAGCCAAGCCATATAAGTCCGGCGTTTTGATAAATGCCGCCGCCCTTTTCCGCCTTGTTTCGGCCTGTCGAAGCCGCAGCGTCCGCAGCCACGGTGGAAGCGACGCCGCTCTGTCCAATAACGACGTTGCCGTTTACAAACAAAAAGTTTCCGCCATGATAAATTCCGCCGCCGTTTGCCGAAGCGGTGTTGCCGTAGATATGGGCGTATTCGTTAAGATACAAATAACTGGCGTCGGCGCCTGTATAAATTCCGGCTCCGTCTTTGGCAGTGTTTAAATAAACGCTTGCATTTCCTTGAACATACAAGCGGCGCGTGCCAGTTGAGCCGGGATCAAAATTGATTCCGCCGCCACTCTCCGCGGCTGCATTGCCGTAAACGCTTGTGTAGCCTTTCAAAGTGACGTCGGTTGTGTCGCCCGTAATGTTGATTCCGCCGCCGGAGCCTGTCGTGTTTCCGCCTGTGATGCCGATGTCCGTAATCTCAACAGGAACCGCTGTATTAATTGTAAGCGCGGAGCCGTCGTCCGAAGCCGTCCCGCCCGAAAGATTTCGATCTATAGTGTCTTGCGGAATGTCGTGGGGGTCCAGGCCGTTTATGCCACTGAGAATAATTTTTGTGGCCGTGGCGGGCTGGCTACTCGAAGCGGTGTTGGCGAGCCTTATGGGATTGTCCGTGTCGGAGTTGTTGGCAATGCTTTGAGCGCCCGCCAGCGTTCCGTCAATAAAAATTGTATACGAAGACGCGCTCTGCTGCCATGTGATGAACTGCAAGGCTTTTTGGATTGTAGCGAACGGCTTTGCTGAGTTGTCCGCATATTCATTGTACGCGTATGTCGAATTGTTCCAAGTGGAACCGTCTTTTGTTTTGCCGGTTGGATCGGTCGCCGAGGCGGAAGAAGAAACGTAAATGTCCGTGATTATGTTCTTTAAGGACAAGACGCCATAGTCCGAACCAGATTCCGTCATTTGGTCAAGTTTAAAGCCTGGCGCGTTCAAATCAAATTTACCGACATTCGCGACAGTGGCCGAACCGCTAAGAACCTTAAGATTTCTTGAAGGATTTTCCAAAGCGATTGTTGCGTTGGATCCGCTTGCGCCAGAAGGTGCGGACAAAGTGCCGTCTATCGTTATGTATTTGTCGCTAGAAAGGTAAACGTCATTTTTGCCAGCTCCCTTTTCTATCGTTGTCGTTCCGCCGCTGGTGGTTTTCACGCCGTAGGGAATCCAAGCAGTTCCACCCATAGAGAACGTTCCGGCCACTTGGTATACGGCGCCGCCCGAGGCGTCCGCCGTGTTGTCATGGATTTTTCCGCCTAGAACAGAAAGCGAGCCTGTGCCGGAGCCATTGTAAACGCCGCCGCCCTGATTTGCTTTGTTGCCCAAGATTTCAGCGTCCTCTTTTATGACAAGAGAACCCAAATTGCAAATGCCGCCGCCGCCGTCATAAAGTCCAGTTGCGTTAGATTGATTAGCTTCAACTTTTCCGCCTGATATAACGGCGCTGTTTGCTCCCGCATCATGTATGTAAATGCCGCCGCCCTCAGACGTTGCCAAATTGCGGCTTATGTTTCCAGCCGCAATTTTGAGTTCACTTCCATTGCCAATTCGAATTCCACCGCCGTCGTATGAGCAGTTGCGGTAAATTCCGCCAGTCCACTTGTCGTCGTCCGCCGCTGGGGTCGTGGCGCTCGTGTAGCCAAGGTAAACTCCGCTCTTAATGGAATAAATGCCGCCGCCGCCGCTGGACGCATAGTTTGAACATTCGCCGTACGGCTTTTCGCCTGTCGGCGTTGGATCGTTGCCTGCAGCGACTCCGGCCGCGTCCTTATATCCTATGCAAGCGTCCGAGTAAACATAAAGATTGCTGTTGTCAGCATAAACGCCGCCGCCATAAGACGCCTTGTTTCCCGCAATCAAGACACCCTTGACAAGGCTTATGTCACAATAGGATGCGCTGATTCCTCCGCCGCCTGCGTCAGAATATCCCTTGCCAAGATTGTTGGCGCCCGTTATCTTTAGGTCTTGGATTTTGACGCTTATTCTATTTGATGATGTTCCTTTGAACACGAGGTCGATGATTTTAGAGCTGCTGCCTTTTTCAAGGCTGGCCGCGTCAAGAACGTCGACAGCGTTGTTTTTGTTGGCGCCCTTTATCGTAATGTCGGCCACATTCGAGCCGTCAAATGTTGCGCAAGCGTAGTCGGAGCCTGTTATCTTTCCGTTTATGTAAATCACGTAAGGAGAGGTTCTTCCCGAAAGCTGCGCCGCGGCCTGGCTCATCTTGGCAAAGGGCTGGCTTCGCGTTCCTCGGGCGGTCGTTTCCGCGCTTGGAGCGCCCCAATCCTTTCCTTCCGCGTCCTTCGCAGTTCTTGCGCCGGCTCCTGTGGCGTTTAAGGCCGCGACGCACAGCGGCGCGTTGATTGTGCCCTCTTCTTCAACGTCAAATTCTGGATCGATCGTGGCAAAGCGGCCGCAGTTGTTTGCAATCAGCGTCTTTTTGGCGTCTTCGTCCGCGATGGTCGAGCTGGCCTCCAAGACCTGCTTTCCGCGCGTCCAACCTTGCGGCGTTATTGTGGCGTTGGCTCCGCTTGTTATGCCGCTTGGCAAAGACAAAGCGCTGGCAATCGTTATGTATTTGTCGCTAGAAAGGTATACGTCGTTATTTTTGTCGGCGCCCCAGGGAATCCAAGCCTTTCCGCTCATTTCAAAAGTTCCGTTGTTGTAAATCGCGCCGCCGTTGGCATCGGCTTTGTTTTGGCTGATTTCGCCGCCGGTCATGGTCACTTGTCCTTCGCTGTAAACCGCGCCGCCGTGTTTGGCGGAAGCGTTGCCTATGATTTTGGCGCCGTCTTCTATAAAAAGTTTTCCGCTGGTGTCGACGCAGATTCCGCCGCCCCTCGCGTATGACGTCGTCGTGGCGTAATTATGGCTTATGACGGCGCCGCTTTTTACGGTAAGTGTTCCGCCGCTTACGCAAACGCCGCCTCCAAATTGCGCCTTGTTTCCGCAGTCGTCAACGCTTGTGGCCGCCGCGGAAGGATTAAGGACATCGCCTATCAGTGTTCCGCTGTCCAGCGTTACGTTGGCGTTTGACTGACAAATGCCGCCCCCCAGAGTGATGCCGCCGGCAGAAAAGCCTGTTCCGCCAAAAATTTTTAGGTTTCTTATCACAACAGGAACTGGCGTGCTTATGTACAAGACGCTGATATTATCCGCCTTGTTTCCGTTAAGGCTGTCCTTGGGCGTTCCTTTTGCTATCGTCTTTCCTTCAACAACAGTGTCGGCCGCGTAAAGGCCGTTGGCGCCCTGCAGCACAAGCTTTGAACAACGCACAGGTGAGGATCCGTCCGCTCCGTTTCCGAGCGCATTGGTTCCTTTGACCTCGCCGTCGATGTTTATGACGCAGTCTTCTTCGGGGTCGTTAAAATGGCTAAGCGCTGTGGCGATGCTGTTGTAGGGCGAGTCTTTGGAGCCGGTGTTGTCTTCCGCTCCTGTTGGGCTTACATAAAGCGGCGCCTGCAATTTGGCCACCGTCGGGGCCGAGGCTTTGCACGTTGTGAACGCGTCCTTGTCGGTAAAGGCAAAATATTTTTTGTCCGCGCCGGCAAATTGCTGCAAGTTTACGCCGCTTTTTGCGGATAAAATTTGCTGGCCACGGTGCCAACCAAAAGCGGTGATAGTGGCCACCGTCTTGTCGCTTCCTGCCTCGGCGGGCGGGTTGAGCCAGCCGGCGACAGTCATGCATTTGTAAACTTTGTTTGTATTGTCATAGTCAAGGCAAACGTCGTTCTTTCCAGCGCCCTTGTTTCCGGCCGCGTCGCCGTAAGGAATGTAAGCCCCGCCGCTGATTTCAAACTTTGCTTGGTTGTAGACAGCGCCGCCCCGGTCCGAAGCAGTGTTTTTGCTTATCGCGCCGCCTGTCATCGTAAATTCGCCGCCCAAGACGCTTATTCCGCCGCCGCATGAACCATCGTTTTCGCTTATCTCGCCAGAACTCATCTTGACAGTTCCGCCATCAACCATTGCAATTCCGCCGCCGTCATTCGCATGATTATTGCAAATTTTCGCGCCCTTTATTAAAAGCGTTCCGCTTAAAACATAAACGCCGCCGCCGCCAGTGTCGTCTCCAGCATTGTTGCCAAACACTTCCGTTCCTTCCAACAGGGTGACATTGGCTTTTTCCGCGCTAACTAAAATTCCACGAGATTTTTTTCCTTGCGCAACCAAAGATGGATCCCTTGTAATCTTAACGCCCTTTACAGTTATAGGAACGCTTGTCTCAACACAAAGGACGTTGCAGTAGGTTTCATCAGTTTCAGAATACAATCCGCCTGCGATGACGCTGTCTTCCGTGGCTCCTTCGGGTTTGGACAAAACTATAGAGCGCGCTTTTTTTGTATCCGACGTTGAACTGCCAAGCGCGCTGGAAAACAAGACGTTCTTTCCCGTTAGCGTTCCGCTGACATAAATTGTGTAGTCCTTGTCGCCGCTTCCTGTGGCCTCTATCACGTTGACCGCGGCTTGGACCGAAGGCAGCGGCGACAAGCGGCTTCCGTCGTTGGTGTCTTTTCCGCTGGCGCTTACATAAAAGGCAGTTCTTTTGTACGAAGCCAAAGCGTCCGTTCCGACATCAAAGACAATTTTACCGTCTACGGTTTTAATCAGCTTGTCGTCTTCTCCTCCGCCGCAAACCCAAGTGTTTGTTGTCATTCCGGCAAAGACGTTGACTGTCTGCACGGTCTCGTAAAGCATCACGTCATTCTCGTTGTAAAAGCAAAGAGTCATTTCGTAAGAGGCTGCGGGAACGTCGGGAACAACCAGTCCAAAACTCGTATCGTCTCCTGTGTAATCCAACAGCGTTGAGTCCATATCTTGGCCCCACAAGGCAACGCAAAAAGGCTTTACATAAGAGAAGTTGGCAGACTTTTTTATCTTAAGGTCGATTTTTCCTTTTTTGCCAGTTTGGTCCACAGGAGCTGCCACAAAGCTTTTGTTGACCACAGAATCGTCAGCCGTAAGCTCAATCACGTCGGTAATGTCCCTAAGGACAGGCTCGTCGCTGGAATTTTTTATGCCGCACTCAATTTTCCATTTTCCTATTTTGAGCGGAAGGTCGTAGGTTATTCCGTTTTCGCCGCGCTTGAAAATTCCGTCGTCAACTTCCAGGCTGTTTTGTTCCCTTCCATATTCGACAGGAGTGTTGCCTATGGAATCTTGCGGCGTGGCGATTACATAGTAGTAGTACTCCGCGGTCTTGCCCACATCAAGCTGGGGGTCGGCCGACTTGGCCACTTCTTGCAAAGCGGAACCGGGGCCGGCCGCAAGGGAATCGTCAAGGGCTTGGACATTTTTTGACACTTCTTGCGGAAGCGCGTTGCCCACTCCCACTGATCCTCTAACGATTACATAAATATCTTGGCCATTTGAGGCAGGAGCGGTTGGATTGGACGTTGTGGTTGTAGCGGTTTGAGCGGGAGCGGCCTGAGAACCAGAATTGGGGCCGTTGTCAAACATATTGTCGCACGAAAAAAAGCCCGCCGCGGCAACAAAACAAGCCGCAAGCGCAAAAGCCGACAAAAATAAAGACTTTTTAACGCATTCAAACTTTTTCACAATCCGCCTCCTTCCGCATAAAAAAGGACACATCATTGTAGCGCAGAATTTGATTTTTTTCAATATTAGCGCTAGAATTGCCCAGAACAAACGGATTATATGGAAAAACAAAACGCGGCTCCCAGTTGCGGTCGGCATCGCGAAACCGCTCGATATCGTCGCTACATACTGTTCGCGCCTTGAAACTATTAACGCTGCCGCTATCGCGGCAGGCGCGAACAGAATGTTTCCGCAATGCCGCCCGCGCCTTCGCGCCGCGTTTTAATTGCTTGTCATCCGTTTGTTCTGGGCAAACGCATGACGAACAGTAAAAAAAATGCGCGAAGGAACGGCTGCGACCGGCGGCAGCACTCATATTGCGCTCGCCGCGATAGCGGCGAAGTAAAATAGTTTCAAGGCGCAATATGTGTGAAGCGACGATATCGAGCGGTGCCGACCGGCCGCAGACGTGACTGGGAGCATTTTTTTGTTATTGTTTGCAATATGTTTGCCCAGAACTATATGGAGATTGTATGGACAAAACGGCGCTGTTTGAATCAATAGATAAGAATCTCGAGTTGAGCTTTGCGCGGTCTGGGGGAGCGGGCGGGCAGAATGTGAACAAGGTCAACACCAAGGTTCGCGCCGCCGTGGCCTTTGAAAGCCTGGCGGGCTTGACGCAGCCTGAGCGGGAGCAGGCAAAGTCGCGGCTAAAGAACTGCACAAATATAGAAGGAAAAGTTTTTGTGGAGGCGGAGGATGAGCGCTTTCAGGAGCGCAACCGGGCGATCGCTGTGGAACGGCTCAAGGCAAAAATCGCGGCCGCCGCCGTCTTGCCCAAAAAGCGCAAAAAGACCAAGCCCACCGCCGCGTCAAAAGAGGAGCGCCTTTTGCGCAAAAAGCTGCGGTCAAAAATAAAGGCCCTGCGCAGAGAAAGGTTTTAAAGCGGCAAAAAAAAATCATCGTAAGCCCAAAAACGCTCGATTACCGCATAAACCGCAACATTCGCGCTCGCAGCAAAGCTCGCGCGAACAGCGGTACTGGTTGCGGAATTATAAAGCGCGGATCGCGGCGTTTACGTCGTCCAGCGTAAATTCCGCGCGGGAGGATTGGGCGGCGATTAGGGCGGCCTTGTTTAGGACGCTTTCGATTTTTGAACAAGAGAACCCTTCGAATAGGGCGGCCAATTTTTGGTCGGAACATTCATCTGCCCGGCGCTTGGCCTTGGTGTATTTTTGGACAAGCTCGACACGGGCCTTTGCGTCAGGGTAAGGAACCTTAAAGCGCGCGTCAAAGCGGCCTGGGCGAATCAAAGCCGGGTCGAGCGCTGCGACGCTGTTTGTGGCGGCCACGACCAAAACGCCCTTGGTAGGCTCAAAGCCGTCAAGCTCGTTAAGGAGCGCGGTGACGATGCGGGTGTTCTCGGTCTCTATCGCGCTTCCAGAATAATTGCGCCTTGTTCCGATTCCGTCAAACTCGTCGATAAAGACAATGCAGGGCGCGCGGCGGCGGGCTTTGGCAAAAAGCAATTTTACTTTTAAAGGTCCGATTGCCATGAACATCGACTCAAAATCTGTGGCCTTGGCCGGGATAAAGTTTACGCTGGCCTCGCCTGCCAACGCTTTTGCAAAAAGAGTTTTTCCGTTTCCGGGATCGCCTTCCAGCAATATGCCCTTGGGCATTCGCACTCCCCGCTTTTGCCATTCGCGGGGGTTTTTCATTATCTCCATCACTTGCGCCATGTCGCGCTTGAGGTCTTCCATTCCGACAACGTCGCCAAACTTGACGCCGGTCTTTTTTACAACCTTGAATGTGTTGGGCGAAATGAATTTTTTGAACACGCCAAAAATTATGGCAAAGAAGATTCCGTAAAACAAAACGTCAAGCGCAAGCGAAATTATATCGGCATAAGATTTTTCGGTTTGGACTTGGACTCCGTTCCTAAGCAAGAATTCCTTGAGCGTCGGCGAATCGGGATTTTGCGTCTTTAGCTCCATTCCGTCGCTTTCAAAAAAAATCGCGCCCTCGCCTATTTTGGCGCTGGCAACCTTTCCAGCCTCAACAAGCTGGCAAAAGTTTGCGTAAGGAATTTCCTTTGTTTGGGCAGAGGAATAGTAATCGTAGAAAAAATATCCGCCCGCCAACAAGATGGCAAGCGGAATTATGAACTTAAGCTTTAGCTTCATCAATTAGAAGGCGGCTACAACTTCGCCGTTGGGGAAGCTCTTTTTAATCCAGTCCTTTACCTTCTGGCTCTGCAAGGCCTGAACAAGCGCGACCACGCGGGGGTCCTTTTCGTTGCCCTTCTTTACCGCGATGATGTTCACGTAAGGAGAGTCTTTGCCTTCGACATAAAGTCCGTCCTTGGCGGCGCTGAGGCCCGCGGGAATGGCGTAGTTTCCGTTGATTGTGGCGGCGTCAACGTCGGCCAAAACGCGAGGAAGGCTGGCGGCGTCAGTCTCTACAAACTGCAACTTTTTGGGGTTGCTTGTAACGTCAAGCGGAGTGGCTGTGATTCCGGCCTTTTTGTCAAGAGTGATCAAGCCGGCGGCCTGGAGCAAGAGCAAGGCGCGTCCGCCGTTTGTCGGGTCGTTGGGAATGGCGATTTTGGCCTTGGCGGGAATGTCGGCCAAGCTCTTGTACTTCTTTGAATACAAGGCGAAAGGCTCGATGTGAACTCCGCCTGCGTTAACAAGGTGGTAGCCCTTGTCCTTGTTTGTCGCGTTCATGTAAGGAATGTGCTGGTCAAAGTTGGCGTCCAATTCGCCTGTCTCAAGAGCGTCGTTAAGAATGACATAGTCTGTCATTTCGCGAATCTCGAGCTTGTAGCCCTTGGCCTCAACGTCGGCCTTGACCAATTCAAGCAACTGCACGTGGGGAACGGGTGTCGCGCCGATTACGAGCGGGCCGTTCTTATTGTTCTTTTTGGCGAATGTTGATGTCGCGGCCAAAAGAGCCAATGCTGTCAAAATAATCTTTTTCATGTTATTACCTCCATTTCCTAGCGGTAAACTAGGTTATGCTCATTTTATACCGTCTTTCACAAAAAGTGTCAAGCGGGTTTTGAAAAAAAAACAAATTTTTTTTATTCTGGTAACAAGCCGCGGCGGACGCTACCGGGAAGCCAGCATTTTGTTGGAAATGCGGGTTCCCACAAACTGAATCAGTTCGACCAAAACCAAAATGACCACCACCGACCAGAACATTACGTCGGTCCTAAAGCGCTGGTAGCCGTAGCGGATGGCAAGGTCTCCCAAGCCGCCGCCGCCGATGGCTCCCGCCATGGCCGAGTATCCAATCAAGTTGATTATCGTAAGCGTGATGCCGGACACAATCGAAGGCATGGCCTCGGGGACCAAGACTTTAAAGATTATCTGGCGGTTTTGGCTTCCCATCGCGCGGGCGGCCTTGACAACTTCGGGGTCCACTTCGTTAAGCGCGGTCTCTATGACGCGGGCAACAAAGGGAGCGGCGGCGATGCTAAGGGGAACGATTGTAGCGACGGTTCCGATGCTGGTTCCCAAAATCAAGCGCGACAGCGGGAACAAAAGTATCATCAAGATGATGAACGGAAACGAGCGCAAGACGTTTACGATTCGGCTGATGACCGCGTTGAGCTTTTTCTTTGGAGTGATGCCCGAAGGGCCAGTCATGCACAAAAGGATTCCAAGCGGAAAGCCCAGCAAGGTTGAGAACAGTGTGCTAAAGATTACCATTTCCAAAGTTTGAACTGTGGCCTGCGCCACAAGAGTGAATATTTGCATTTTATTCCCCCCTCTCCTCTTGAACAATCACGCCGTTGTCCTTTAAAAAGGCAATCGCCTTTTGCAATTCGGCTCCGCTGATGTCGGCGCGCAAGACTCCGACTTTTTTGTCCTGTACGTTTTGAATGCCGCCGCCGCGAATGTTGACTTCGATGTCAAACTTTTTAATCAATTCGCTCACAAGGGTCTTGTCGGTAAGGTCGCCCTCAAAGCGCAAGACGTAGCCGCCCTTTTGGTCCGACCACTGCACAAAGTTCGCGGCGCGAATGTTGGCCATGAACTCTTTTGTAATGGCGGCTTTGGGCCTGGTAAAAATGTCGGAGACGCTTCCCTCTTCCACTACCCGGCCTTCGTCAAGGACGCTGACCAATGAGCAAGCGTCGCGCACGACTTCCATTTGGTGGGTAATCATAACGACGGTAAGGCTCATCTTTTTTTGCAAGTCTTTAATCAATTCCAAAATCGCGCGCGTCGTTTGCGGGTCAAGCGCGCTTGTGGCCTCGTCGCAAAAAAGAATGCTGGGATAGTTTGCAAGCGCGCGGGCTATGGCCACTCGCTGCTTTTGTCCGCCTGAGAGGGAACTGATTTTTGCGTCGCCGCGGCCTTCCAAGCCTACAAGCGCCAAGAGTTCCTCAACGCGCTTTTTGATTTGATCCTTTGGCGTTTTGCAAATCTCCAAGGGGTACGCGATGTTGCCCGCGGCGCTGCGGGAGCTGAACAAGTTGAAGTTTTGGAAAATCATTCCGGCGTGGCGGCGCTGCTCGATAAGCTCGTATTTTTTTAGGTCGTCCACGCGCTTGTCGTCATAATAGACGGCTCCGCTGTCGGGCCGCTCCAACAAGCTTACAAGGCGGACAAGGGTTGACTTTCCCGCGCCGCTTTTTCCTATGATTCCATAAATCGTGTTTGAAGGAATCTCAAGGCTGACGCCGTTTACCGCGTTGACCCGCGTTCCGTCGGCCAGCGTGTATTCCTTTTTTAAGTTTTCAAGCTTTATTGACATTCCAACCTCGTTTTCAAAAATTACCGCTGAACGCTGAGCCTTCGCGAAAGCGTTTGTTGCGGCTTATGCGGCAATCATCCGCTTTTGGGCTTTCATTCGCTTTTATTGCCGCTTGCCAAATAGGCCTCGTATCCCTTTTGGAAAATTTCTTCCAAAGTGAACTTGGCGTTTTTCGTGTCAGGCTCGCGGCCGTAATACTCTTTGTAACATTCGCACTGTTCCTTAAAGGCCTCGTCGCGAAGGTAGGCGATGTTTTCCTTGCGGCTAAGCTCGGCCTTGGGGTAAATGGGCTTAAGGGCCCGCATCTCGGCGCGCTTTCGTTTAAAGAAAAGCTTGTCAAGGCCGCGAGGTTCATGCCATACGATAAAAAGGGGCACGACAGGAACGTTGTTCAAGGCCGCGGCGTGAAAGGCTCCGTCCATAAAGGGCCTGGGCTGCTCGTAGTAAGGCCACATCGATTTTTCGGGAAAGAACAAAACCGACCCGCGCCTAGTGTGCAAAACTTCGTTGACCGCGGCGGTGAACTTTTTCATCGCGCTAAAATTTCCGCTCAGGGGGAATATGCCGCCGGCGCGCATCACGCTCCCCAAAAAAGTGTTCATGTTGTTGAACTCGGCTACGACGATGTAAAGCTTGTGGCCCCAGCACATCCAGCGCGCCATCTCGTTGTCAAGGTTGTGGACATGGTTGCAGACAAAGACCGCGTTCTTGACTCCGCGCAAATTCTTGCGCCCTCTAAAGCCGCTTCCAATCAAAAACCAGCAGCCGATTTTTGCCAAAGCAAAAAAACTTGACCGTATGGCGATTGTGGCAAGAGCGTTTAAAAAGCCCTTTCGCTTGTATTGAAAGTTTTCGTCAACCCGCTGCATCAGACGCCAGTCGGGCTCTTGAATTTCGCAATTGAAGTTGCCGCGGCTTTCGGCAATCTTTATGTTTTTTTGCTGCTCCTCGTAAGGAAGCTGCTCAACGCCTGCGTATTTCATACGTTCTCCTAATGGCCTACGACTCCATTCGCTCCACTTGAATCCAGCTTTGCTTGGCCTTCTTTTTTGTCAAAAGCAAGTAGTACGAGTCAATGTAAAATTGGGCGTACTGCGCGATATAGAACGGATTGACAAAGAGCGCGAATATTTTTTCGCCGATGCCAATCGTGTACATCGCCCGGTCTTCGTAAAAGGCGATGGCCGTGTAAAAGAAAAGCGTTCCGTACAAAACCAAAACAATCTTTATCGCGGAATGGATTGAAAACCAGTCAATCATTTGCAGCGCAAAAAACTTGTAGGCCGCGTCAGCAAGAAAGGCCAAGGCGCAGACAGCCGTTCCCGAAAAATAAATGTAAAGGGGAACAAAAGAAAAGAGGTAGTCAAAGCAGCCCCAGAAATTTCCCGAAACAAGCTCGGCGCGCTTGGGGTCTTGCTCGACCGAATTTTTGCTTCCGTTAAAAAAGTCGCGGACATAGTTCCAAAATTTTTTGGAGACTTCCTTTCCGTATTTTGTTCCGACTTGCGCGTAGCCCATAAGCCAGCGGCGGCGGCGGGCGTTGCAGCTTCTTAAAGAGATTCCCTCTTCGGTATAAGTCACGGCATATTCGTAATAGTAGCTGGTCCAATTGTTGAGCAGCGCGTTCACCGTAAGCTCAAAGTCTTCGGTCATAGAACGATAAGGCCAGCCGCCCATCTCTTGGACCAAGTCGCGGCGGACCATAAGGCCTGTTCCGCAAATCGTGTTGGACATGTTGCGCTCGCTTCTAAAGCAGTTGCCCATTTTGTCAAGAAAGGTGTATGTGAGCGCGTTGCAGTTGACCGCCCAAGAGCGGTATTTTTTTCCGTACAAGTAATTTTTGACGCAGCGCTTTCCCAAAATGATTTGCTTGTCCAAGACAAGCGCGTTGTTCATTTCCATCACAAAGTTGGCGTCTACGATGTTGTCCGCGTCAACTATGACAAAGGCCGCGTAATCTTTTTTGCCGCCTTGCAAGAGGTCGGTCAAAATTCCGTCCAAGGCCTCGCCCTTGCAAGTTTGGTTTTCTATAACTTTTGTAAAGGTGTTCTTGTATTTTTTGCAAAGCTCTATGTTGGGGTCGTCTTGGTCGCCTACAACGACATATGTGTCGTAAAAATCCTTGTCGTAAGTTTGCGCGGCAAGGCTGTCGAGCAAAACGCGCAGGCCTTTTTCGTTTTTGGCGGGAACGATTACCGCCAAATTATTTTTTTGGGGATTTGAAAAATGCTTAGGCCTCTTTAGGCCGGCTATGTAATAGCGAATCCGCGGCGCGTACAAAATAAAAGAGAGAACGCAGATAAAAACAAAGGCGTTGAACAAAAATTCCGCTTGAAAAGAATTAAGCATTTCAATAGAATAATTTAATCGCCACAAAAAGTCAAGGAGGCTAAAAAACTATGGCAAACCGCATTTTTAACGTAAAAAAGGCTCTTTCTGCGGCGCTTTTGCTGCTATTGGGCAGCCTTGTCTTTTGCGAAACAGAAGAAGAGATGAAAAAAAGGATTCTTTCCACCGCGGACCTTTCGGGAGAAAGCGCGGCTGAGATAATGGCCGGGGACGACGACACGGACAAGGGCGGCGATTCAAAGAGCGGACAAAAGCGCCTGCCTTCGACATTCCCCCGCGACGTTCCCTACACAAAGGCCGGAATCGATTTTTGCGAAGCCCACTACGGCCACAAAATCATAAACGACATTGTACGAAAAAGCTATTACTACGCCAGCCTTGACGCGGCCAACGCCCTTAGCGACGAATACTCAAAATTGATTTCGCTGGCCCGCGCGGACTACTACTACGGCCTTTCGTTAATGGAAAGCTTTGACCTTACCTCGCTTGACAAAATTGACTTGGGCGACTCCAGCTCGGCGGTCAACATAAACGACACGGCCGGCTCTTATTTTGACAAGGCCATAAGCGAATGCAACGACGCGCTCAAAATTAAAAAAGGAAGCGACGCCTACTCCACGCTGGCGCAGGCGATTTCTATGAACTGCACCGCAAAGAACGTGGCCTACGTTTTGGCCAACGGACTCAAGGTCAGGGCCAACGCAAAAAAGGCCGTGGCGCTCGACTATTCCAACGGACTTGGACAGTTTATGGTCATCGCGCAAGACGCCTACGCGCCCTGGCCCTTTTGCAAGCTTAAGTCAAGCCGCAAAGCCTTGCTTAAAGTTTTGGACGACAAGTACATAAGGATAGAGCGCGCCGACGCGCAAATGATTTACGCCGCAATCGGCTACACTTTTTACAAGCAAAAAAAGTGGGACAAGGCGATTGAATGGTACAACAAGATTTTTGAGCTGTATCCGCAAAACTACACGGCGCGGCAAATGATTAGAAAAATCGAAGACAGAAAAGCGGGTAAAAAGTAGGAACGGTCAAGGCGCGCTGCGCGTTAGTCCTTGCGAGGACGCGGGCAGTGGATGTAGGTCCAGCGGGCGCCAAAGTAGCGGCCGATAAAGCGGGACATAAAGGCCGTGACTTTCCATTTGAGCGCCCAAAGCGCGGTCTTCCTACCCCGCCTGGCCGCCTTGATGCAGTGCGCCACAGTCTTTTGAACGCTCTTTCCGCCCAAGACTTCCTTGCGCGCGCCGTTTGAGGCCACCTGGGCAAACTCTGTGCTAACCGAGCCGGGGCACAAGGCGCAAACCTTTATTCCCCTGTCGGCAACCTCGGCCGCAAGCGATTCGCTAAAGCTTAGGACATAAGCCTTTGTGGCGGCGTAAACGCTAAAGTTTCCCAGCGGCAAAAAGGCGGCGAGGCTTGCGGTGTTTATCAAGACCGAACCCTTGTTCATAAATGGAAGGGCCAGGCCCGCGATTCCAGTAAGGCTCACGCAATTTAATTCTACCATGTCAAGCTGGGTCTCAAGCGGCGTTTCCAAAAAGGGGCCGTATGTTCCAAAGCCCGCGTTGTTTACAAGAATGCGGATTTCAAAGCCCTGTTCTTTGTCGATTAATTTTTCGGCGTCAAGCAAGGCCTTAAAGGCCGAAACGCCTGAGCGGCCCGACAAGTCTATTTGAAAGGCGCGGGCAAGCGGAAGCGAGGGATTTTCCTTGCGGGCGGCGTTTTGCGAGGCTTCCAATTCCTTAAGGCGGTCAACGCACCGCGCCAAAAGCCAAAGCTCGTCGGCGCAAGGCTCCTCTCCCAGCTGGCGGGCAAATTCCGCGCCCATTCCGCTGGACGCTCCTGTAATGATTGCGATGCGCTTCATAGTTCCTCCCAAAGATTACCGCTGTTCGCGCGAGCTTGGTTGCGAGCGCGAATGTTGCGGCTTATGCGGCCAACAAACGCTTTTAGGCTTGCCACCGCTTTTATTGCCGCTTAAAAGAGCCCGGCAAGGCGCTGGTTGAAGTCCGCCGTCTGCGACTTGAGGTCGCGCAAAAAGGCGTTGTCGTTGAGCGAGCCAAGAACTGCGGTCATCTCTTCGGTGTCGCCGTAAGTCATTTGGCGGAAAGGATCGTCGTAGTCTTTTTTGCGCGAGTAGTAAGAGTCAGACAGCATGTCGTTTGAAACGACTGTGACGTCGGCCACGATGTCCTCAAAGATTTCTTTTGTAAAGTCGCCAATTTTGCGCGAGTACAACTCTTCAAGCAAATAAATCGAATAGCGGGCCTTGTAGTCGCCGTAACTTTCTTGGCACTTGTCGTAAAATTTGTGGACGGCCTGCCAATCGTTGATTTTGCGCGCCTTGATTTTGGCGCAAAGCTCGTCAACTTTTTGCGAAGGAATGATTTGGCCGCCGGCGTTGGTCCACTTTGCGTAAAGCGGAATCGCCATGATTTTTTGAATCGCGGCGGCCGAAAGCTTCTTTAATTTGTGGGCCGCGCAAAATTCCATAAGGGAGCGGGCGGCAAAGTATTTTACGATTTTGCGGTATTCCTTGTAGGCCTTGACCGGCTTTAGGATTGTGGCGCCGCACTTTTTTTGGCAAAGCTCGTCATGCAAGACAAAGTCCGAGTTGGGGTTTTGGTGCAAAAAGTCTTTGGCGGCCTGCAATTTTTGCGCGTCGCTTTTGGCGCCGTTTATCGCGTCCAAGCCAAGATCCGTCAAATAATTTTTGGTCAATTCTATAAGACGCTCCAACGCGGGCAAGATTTGCTGCATCGTGTCGGGAGCCAAAGGGTCGGTCTCTATGTGCTGGACTTTTATGACGCGGCGGTCGCGCTTTTTAAACTTGTAGTTGTTGCGCGCGATTGCGAACATGTTGAACATAAACCAATAAGCCGGCATTATTTGAATCGGCTCGTTCTCCCCTGCCGCGGCGATGAGCGAGAATGGATAGCTTATGTTTAACTCGCGCTGGTAGGAGCCCTTGCTGGCCAAAACAAAGGACGCGAACTTTGAGTTGTGCTTAAAGTCCGAGCACAAGCCTGGCCAAAAGCCTCGGCCGGCGATAATCTCTCCGTCGGGGCTGCGGGAATTGTGGTTAGAACCAATAGTGGCGCCCGCCGCGATGTTGGACTGGCCCATTATTGTTGTGGCAATCAAGAACGAAGAATTGTGGTGCTGCTCGTGGAAGGGAAAAATCAAATTGTTCAAAAGTTCGCAGCAAGACACGGTGGAGTTGTCGCCCAAAATTGAATTCAAAAGGCGGGCGCCGTACTTGAGCTGGCAATTGCGGCCAAGGACAAAGCGGACGGCGACGGCTTGGTAAAAGACTCGGCAACCGTAGCCCATGATTCCGTTGACCATCTCGACGCCCTCGCCTATTTGGCTTTCTTCCTGCGCGCTGGACAAAACGGTTATGTTCTTAAGCTTAAAGGCGCCCTTGATGTAGGCGCATTGGCCAATCTTTACGTCCTTGAGGAGCGTGGTGTTCTTGATTACGCTTTCGTCTCCGACAATTCCATAGGTGTCGTTCTTTTTTGTGTTGCCTTTTTCGGTCAGCTCCACAAAGCGCTTTAGAAGAGCCTTGTCGCCCCGCTTGCGCGACCACAAGTAGGCGTCGGCGGTTGTCATAGACTCAAAGGGAAGAACAGCGCGGCCGTCGTTTTCGTTGGCCACGCCAATCCAAACGCGCACGTCCTCGCTTTCGCCCTGCTTTAAGATTCCGTTTCCAAATTTGGAATGCTTGGTGCAAGACATTTCCTGAATGTTAAAAAGAATCACGCCCTTTCCAAGGCGGTAATTGTCAAGGTAGGCCACATTGTGAATCGCGTTGTCGTCGCCAGTGACAACGTCGCGCAATTTGGAATTGTAGATTCCGCACTCCAACTCCAAGTCGTGGTATTTAACTTTGGCGGGACGCAAGGCTCCCAAAATTACAAAGCCTCCAAAAAAAGAGCCGTGGACCAAGCTGGGGTCAAAGGCTTCGGACGAGACCATTACGTTGCTCCAGTCCGCTCTTTCGGAACTGTTGAGGTTTTGCTCAAGAACTTGTATTTCGGCCTGCGTCAAGGCGCGGCGCTTTTTAAGGCATTCTTTTGGGAACAGCGGCCGCGAGGCTTTTTTTTGCGCGTAAGTTATTTTTACCATAATGCAATTTTAGCGCAGTTTTGCATTGATTTCAACGGCAAGTTGGTTTATTATAGAAGAAATGAAAAAAACTGCGTTAAAAAACTTGCTGTTCGCGCTTGCATTTCTATTGCCGAGCGGCCTTTTTGGGCTTGAAATGCCTCAAGGTTTTTCCAGATTCGTTTTGTCAAACGGAATGACAGTTTGCGTCTACGAGGATTTTTCGGCGCCGACAGCCAGGGTTGAATACACGGCCAAGGCCGGCTTTTCGGCCCAAAGCGCGGCGACGGCAGGCTACGCTCCCCTTTACGCGGCGCTTTTTTCAAAAGCGGGCCTTTATTCAAACGACTCGGGCGATTGGCTTTTGGACGAACTGCAAAGCGAATGCCGTTCCGACAGCGCCCGCTACACAATTGACATAAGCCCAAACCAGCTTGAAGAAATTTTAAAGGAGCTTAGCCTTTGCGCCTTCGCTCCGATTTTTCAGGACCAAGAACTGTCGCAAAAATTGCAACAAGCCAAGGACGAGGCCGCCCAAAGCGCCTTTAGCGTCGAAGGCTTTATCAACAGCGCCATAGACTCGCGCGTTTTTAGCGCCGCTCCTTGGAAGCACGACAGCGGAATCTACCCCGCCCTTTTTCAAAAGCAAAGCCTTTCGGAAGCCCGCGCCGTCCTTAGCGAAATAGCCCAAAACTTTTACACTCCGCAAAACTCGGCGCTGTTCATCACGGGAGCGGTTACAAAGCAGGCGGCGCTCTTGTTGGCCGAAAAAACTTTTGGCCAATTCGCTCCCAGGCCTACCATTGTTCCGCCCCAAACAGAAAGCGCGGCAAAGGACAGCGCTAAAAAATTTGTTTTGTCAGACCAGGAGCTTTCGCCCGACATGGCTCAAATGGTTTGCCAATACACAAGCCTTTCGATGGAACAAGCGGACATAGCGGCCCTTGTTTTAAACGCGCGGGACTCGGCGCTCAAGCAAGCGCTCACAGCCCAGGCGGACCTAAACATTCGCGGAAGCGACTACATAAACGCGGACGCGGCCCACAAAAATTCCAGCAGCCGCTTGATAATCCAAAGCCTTTTGGAAAAATCAGGCGCGGACGATTGCCAAAAAGCCGCGCTGTTCGAAAAAATTCTAAAAGAAAAAGCGGCGGATTTTTCGCAGCAAGAATTTGAGGCCGCGCAAAATTTTCTTTGCCTTGACTTTGAGATGGCGGCAGGAAATCCGCGCGGCTTTATGGACTTGCTTTCGCAATTTTGGGCGGTTGACGGAAGGGCCAAAAAATCCTACGAACAAAGCGGCCAGGAGGGAGACGCCTCAAGCTTAATACAAAGATTTTTGGCCAGGCCGCAAAGAATTATGGCGCAAGACTATCTGGAACTTAAGTTTGCGCTGCAAAACGAAGATCCATACGTCTTTGTCCTCTTGAACGCAAAGAACTACAAAAACTGCGCGGCCGCTTTTGACAAAGACGGCTGGCAAAACGTAACCGCAAAGAACGCCTCTTGGCACACGCAAGAAATGTTTTCCGCGATAAAAAGTTCCATCCAAAAAAGCGACGCCGACGGCCAAGAAAAAACGGCGCCGCAAATTTTTGACCCGACATTTTTTGAGCGGGCCATGCAAAGCGGCTACAGCGTCCGCTTGCAAAACGGAATCGGAATCCACGCGGCGATTCATCCCGACCGCTCCACAAGCGCCGTCTGCCTTTACATAAAGGGCGGAGAGGCCGAAAGCGCTCAAAGACAGCCTGGCCTTGAATCGGTTTTGGCCAGCGTCTTGGCGCAAAACACAAGAAAGGCATTGGCGCAAAAAATTCTTTTAGGCCAAATCAAGGGCGCCGCAAACGCCAGCGCGACTTGCCAAGACGTAAGCTCGCTTGTCGCTGTCGAATGCGTCAAGGGAGACGAACAGGCCGCCCTTGAAGCGCTTGGCGAGGCCTTGTTCGCGCTGGACATCGTTCCGTCCGAAGTTGACGTTTGGCTTTCGAGCAGAAAGAGCGCGCAAATAATTAAAAGCCAGGCGATGCCAAGGCAGCTGTATTCCGCCGCCATAAAGCACTTTTACAAAGCGCCCTTGTACAAGGCCCTGTTTGCCGGAAGCCAGGACATTTTGGGGAACGTAAGCTTTACCCAAATTTTGGAAGCCTACGGAAATTTTCTGGACTCTGGCCGGCTTGAAATAATCGCCATAGGAGACATTGACTTTGACCTTTTGACGCAAAAGACGCAAGAAATTTTTGGAACGCTTTCTTGCGACAAAAAAGAAAAGGCCATCAAGGCGCAAACAAAGGGAATCACCAAGCCGTCCCAAAAAGTAAAAATCACCCACACATTTTTGACCGACATAAGCGCCGACAAGGCAGGCCCCCGCCCCGCCGTCTTGGTTCCAACCACCGACTTTGCAGACCCAGTCCAATACTGGTTCCACTTGCCTAGCGACAAAAATCAAAGGGCGATTTTTGACACGCTCTTTTTGGAATTGAGCGACCTCTGCCAAAAGGCATTTGCAAGCTCCGAGCGGTATAAAAAAATGTCGTTGCGAATCGAAGAGCCAAGCCCCTTGGTGGATTTTGGCGCGCTGACCATTTTTAACGTGCAGTATGTTTCGGACGCGGACGCGATAATGCAAGGCGCGCTGGAACAGTTGAGGAAAGAACTTTTGCTTGAAGAAAGCGCTGACGCCGAAAACGGAGACAAAACTGGCGGCAACGCGGCTTTGGACGCAATAAAAAGTTTGTGGCTAAAGAAAAACTTTGAGGGCGCGGACAAAAACTTGGAAGCCGCAAGGCGCCTATCGCAAAAAATAGACGCCGCGCGCGTCAGCTACCAAAGCTTTGACATTCGCGAGGCGATCGCGGGCGACTACCAAACAGTCACAAAAGCCGGAGCGGCGGACTTTTTGGCCGTCTATGAGGCTTGCTTTGACAAATATTGCAAGTTCTACAGCGACGCGGCCAAAAAGTAAGCGCCAATCGCGCGCCGGCAAATTGCTATTCCGGGAACGAAACGCTTGTGACGGCTACAGTCTTGCACCAAAGGCTTGCTTCTTCCACAACTTTTCCGTGAACAAAGACAGTTCTTCCAACGCTCGAAACAATTGTCTTCCAAGCGTCGGCGTTTTTGGAGTCCTTGACCAAAAAATAGGTTTGCGCGCTCTTTGATTCGGCGCCGACGATTATAAAGTAACTATTCCTGTCATTGACTTGCACCACTCCGCCAACTTTTATGTCGTCATTGTTTTGGAACGACGATTGGAAAGAGATGCAAGAGACAAGCGCCAACGCAAAAAGCGCGGCAAAGATTACAGTAATTTTTTTCATAGTTCAATCTCCATTAAAATTTGCTGGGATACTTTTGCTTTAGCTTGTTGTACAAATTTTGGTAAATCTTGTCGCCGCTGTAAAAGTCGTCGTATTCAATCCCATAGTCGACAGGAATGCCGGCGTCAATGCAAATGTAATTATTGTTTGCGTCAAACTCGCACATTTGCGTGGCGCATGATGTTTTGAACAAGGCGCCGTCGGAAGTTTGAGCGCTCTTTACGTTGGCCGCTCCTCCGCCGCTTTGCTTTCCCACATTTTGAACGAACAGCGAATTCTTGTGGAACTGATACTTGCACACGGCCGGGAAATAGTTTCCGCAAGAAAAGGAGAAGCCGCTTGTCAGAACATAAAAATTGTAGCTCTTTTTTAGCGACGTCGCGTTGTTTTCGTCCTTTATGCTGGCGGTAAATTTTGTCATTGAATTGTCCAAGACGTTCCACTGGCCCATGTAAAAATTTTCCGGGTCTTCCAAAAAGCACAGGGCCAAAAAGCACTGGTCGCAAGAGCCGCCGCCGTTGCAAGAAAGATCGATTACAACGTTTTCGACAGACGGATATTTGGCGATGTCTATAAAAGCCTGTTTAAAAAACTGGTATGTGTTGGTGGCGGCAAGCGTCGGCAAGTCATCTTTAGTCCATGGGCCGTCGCCCGGATTGCCGCCGACAAAGCCGTCAAAGACTATGACGGCCATCTTTTTTTGGCCGCCTTCCTCAACGTAAAAGACGCCTTCCCCGCCGCCAGCTTTCTCACGGCGCGCGCTAAGGTCATTCAAAATTTTTCCGATCTGGGCTCTTCTAGGACCTGCCAATTTGCCGGGCAAAAGGATGTAGTTGCCAGCGTCTTTTTTTGACTGGTAAAGGGACGGCTCGATGTAGCTGGTGTGGCCGTCGTCAATGTATGACATTAAAAATTTGACAAGCGCCGTGTCGTAAATTGCGGTGTCTTGCGAAAGCAAGTCAAAGCCCAAGCCATTGGCAAAAATGCTGTCGTTTATGCGGGGGCCGATGTTGTCCTTGCCGACCAAATCCCTTTTAGTCTTTAGGCTGTAGTTTAGGTCAAAGAACATGCAAAGATTTCTGTAGTTCCATTCCGCCGAAAAGCGGCTTCTTGTGGAGCGGCCCTCGCGGCCTGAATCATACGCCCTGAACGCCGTGTTGGCGTTGGCAAGCCCATCGTCAAGACAAAAATAATAATCGCTTCCGTTAAAGGTTGCGATGGAAAAAAAGAAGAAGGCGCTTGAAAGCGCTTGGAAGGGAATCAAAAGGTCGTTTTTAAGGCCCGTAAAGCTTGCGGAATTATATTGAGTTGTGTCAAAGACGAACATCTTTATTCCGTAGTCGTCAAGTTTGATTTCAGTTGTTTCTTTGTTTTTGACATATGCCGTTGGGTTTGACGCGTTGTTCATAGTTATTGCGGGTTTTTGGGTCGAAGCAGCGTCTGTGGCATTATAATAACAGTAGCCGATTCCATTGTTTATATTGCTGTCTGCCGCGATAAAGCGGATAAAGTCGTCGCTGCGAATAGTTTGTTTGCTTACATCAAAGCTAAGCGTGTCGCTTAAGTAGGACCCTTTAGAATTTTTGCAATCATAATTTTCGTAATACCAAAGGCCGTCTTGGCCTTTCTTGGCGTTCAACTGATAGCCCCTGCCG
Organism: Treponema sp.; assembly: GCA_017551705.1. GTDB lineage: Bacteria > Spirochaetota > Spirochaetia > Treponematales > Treponemataceae > Treponema_D. The sequence goes on along the minus strand of JAFZLA010000071.1, from coordinate 13,913 downwards.
TTGAGACTGCTAATAATGGCAGCAACGTCGCTAAGCCGCAAAAAGGGAACCTTTTCGTAACCTTCCAAAAACCATGTGACAACATAACTCGGGGTGAGATTCGCTACAATGGATTTTCCTTCAGCATTGAAAACCTGCGACTGCATGCGGCTTACAATCTTTGTCGTCTCGGGGAATTTGTAGCCATCGCCTACAACCGTTCCGCCGCTGGCGCTGTCTCCAACCTCGTTGGCGCAAGACGCAAGGGCAAAAGCCGCGCAAAGAGCCAAAACTGCAAAAATATTTTTCTTTTTAAGATTGAATTTCATCTACTCCTCCTAAAACGTCCAACTGGCTCCAAAAGACGGCGACACTATGACATTTCCGCGCAAGTCATAAGTCGCGTCGTAGCTTTTGCCTTGCTTTGTTCCTTTTTTCCACAAAGTTCCGCCGTCCAAGAATCGGATGGCGCAAGAGCCCACAAGCGAAATGTGTTTTGTCAACTTGAACATCGCCAAAAGTTCGGCGCCCAAGCCGACAAAAAGAGCGTTGTCGGTTTGAGTCCATTCAGAGCTATAGCTGCCGGTGGAAGTCCGCGCAGGAAACTCCTTTTTATACTTAAAGCGAATCCAATCCAAAGAAACGGAACCAAGCGCAGCCAGCGTAAAGCGCTCGTTGATTTCAAAGGCGTAACCGGCGCCCAAGCAAAGGCCCATGCCAAAACCAATTTTGGTTTTGCTTTCGCCGTCAAGCGCAAAATTCTTGCTTAACGGAAGTCCCGCCGCCAAAGCGGCCGAAACGCAAAAGCCGTTTTGGGCCTTGCCAAAATATCGCGCCGAAAGCTGCGGCTCGATTACGTTTTTTGTTCCGTCGCCCTTTGCATTTGCGCAAAAGTAAGGCGCCGAAAGCTCAAGGCCGGCCGAGTGTTCCCATGCCGAGAGAGACGCCGCGCAAGCAAACGCAAGCGCAACCGCCATCATTGCAATTTTTTTCATTGATCATCCTCCAACCAATAGTTTATGACTTGACCCCACTTTTGCGAAAAGCCGGTCCAATCGTAGTAATTTTTTACAGTGTCCATGTTTGCGGGATAAGGCACAAGCTGGCCCGATTTATTAAAGCCCCACTTTCTGCTTGCGGCAATTGTCATTCCGTAAATGTCTTCGGAGAATTCCACGCTGACAGCTTCGCCGCTATATAAATCCGGTTGATTAGTATGATACATTTGGTTTGCGGTGATGTTAGTCCATTCGACGCCGTTATCGCCTTGGGCGCGCTTGCCGCCCCAAGCGTGGACAATCAGATTGTCGTCGCCATGCTTTAGCAAATTTTGAAGCGTTTGGGCGGCGCAATGCGCGGCGGACAATTCGTCGTCGGCCAAAACTTCTTTTGTAAGCCAACCAAGGTCGTTCAAAAAAGCGAAGGTTCCGCAATACGCAAGGCCCTTGCAGTCGGACAAATCTTTTGGGTTTTGCTTTATATATCTCGAATAAACGGCGTTAAACAAAGTTTCCGAGCCGCCTGCCACAGTTTGGCCGCTGTCTTTTATTTCAAGCAAAGCCCCAGCAAAATTGTCGACGGCGGTTTTAAGGGCCTCCGCCTTTGACTCGTCAAGGCTAAAAAGGGACCAAGTGATCATTGAGCATCCGCTGGATCTGCTTGATATTGCATTATTGCCTGTACAATGCGTTTGATTATACTTGTAAAACATGTTGTAATAAATGCTTGAAATAAGCTTTCCAAAGTCTCGCGCGGTATAGGAACTTTTTAAGTATCCAATTAGATACATAAAGTTGTTTGAAAAACTTAGATTTGGAGATGCGCTAAAGTAGTCCGCGCAGCCGGCAAAATTATAGACAATCTCGGCGGTGGCCTGCGAGCAAAGGTCGTTCCATAAAATTTTGGGCTTGTCGGCGCCCGTGTAGCCCGCGCTTTTTAGCGCGTCCTTAATGTTTTTGCAAGTCAAAAGCCTGTCTTTTTTAGTCAACGCGGAATTGGTCTCGTCGCTGCACAAAGATTTTGAGGTGGCGGTTGAATCGTCGTAAGTTTCCTTGTGGGTTCCCGCTCCGTGGTCGTCCAAGCAGACAACAACATTTTTTGCGCTGTAGCGCTGCTTGGCCCATTTTAAAAAGCCTTCGAGCGTTTTATAGTCGCCCATGTCGGGCTCGGTCTTTAGCCAGCCGCGGGCCGCGGAGGTCAAGTCCTTTGTGTTGGCGCCAATCTTCCATTTATCGCCAAGGTCGAACTGATTGTTATCCGCTTGAGAGCGCAATTCATAATCGGCTCCCAACTCAAAGACGGCGCCGTCGGGATGCATGAATTTAGAGTCGCCTTTTAGTTCCTCGCTGATTCCGTCCCACAGAACAACTACGTTTATCGAAGGATAGCCGTCTTCGGGGCTGCCGTCAGCCTTTCTTGCATAAGCCAGCCCAGCCTCCGTCTGGCGCAAGTTGACATAAAGGGAATCGTTAAGGTTTGAGTCCGCGTCAAAGTAGAGCAAAAAAAGCCAGTCGGAATTTTTTTGCTCGACATCGCCACCCAAGTTAAAGCAAGAGCACAGCGAAAGCGCCCAAAGAGACGTCAACAATAAAACAATTTTTTTCATGGGTCCTCCACTAAAATCTCTTGCCATTATAATTCTAGCATAAAAACCGCGCAAAATCAGCGCAAAAACGCAAAAATTTTGGCTAGGCTTGGCGCTTAAGGACTTTTCGGGCCAAAAATTCAGCCACGCCTTCGGCCCAACTGTATTGGCTCATAAACTCGCCGGCAAACTTTTTTTGCGCGGCCGCGTCTCCGGCCAAAAAGTCGTAAAAGTCGCAGCGGACGGCTTCCGGATTTACGCGAAAGTTGTTGTATTCGGCGATGAAAAAGTTTTGTATCCCCAGATCGGCAAGGCTGCGCTTTATGTCCGACACAAGGCTGCGCAGGCTTGAGCCGTAGCGCTCCGAATCGGCAAAATCTCCGTAAAGGACCGAAATCAATTCCTTTGTGTTGGCGGAGCTTCCGTTCTTATAGACAAGATAGGCCAAGAGTTCGGAGGACTTTACGCGGGCAAACTTGACCACCTTGTTTTCGTACAAGAGGGTAAAGTTGCCAAAAGTCTTTGCCTCAAGCAGTTTCTTTTGGTTTTTCAAAAGGGCAAAGTATTGTTTTTCAGCGCTTCTCTTGTAAAAGGCAAGAAAAACAAAAAAAACGGCCGCCAAAACAAAAGTGGTAAAACTGAAAGTTCCAAACGCTTTTAATACGCCTGGAGCCAGGGCCGCCGCTCCTGCCAGCATGATGGCGCAAAAAAAAGGCAGCGACAAGCTAAAGACAGCCAGCATGATTGAAACCGAAATAAAAAAGCAAATGACGCCGCTGGCAGGATTTTGAATGGCGTAGAATATGTAGCTGGAACCGCCCATTCCCCAGCAAAAAACAACATAAATAGGGATGTTTTTTATAATCCAGGCTTTTTGGCGGGAAACATTTTTAACCAAAACCGAAAGGCAAAAAGAAAGCGCGGCGTCCACAAAGGTGATTAAAATAAAGCCTAAATAAACGCTGGTGGAGTGGATGTCGCCCTTAAAAACAACCAGGCAAAAGGGAACCCAAAGCAAGATTAGACAAACGCAAACCAAACTCCAAACGCAATTGCGATGGCGGTTGGTCTCGGCGGTGTCGGCCAAGTCCAGGGGCGGAATCCAAAAGTATTTTTCAAAAACGCTTTTTAAGGCTAAGGCAAAAGTCTTCACGGCGCGCCTCTTTACTACATAAAAATAGAGATAATGGAGTAATTATAGCGCTTTTATGGCAAATTTTCAAGACATACGCGTTTTTGGGGAATTTTATCAAGAAAAAGAAAATGCCCCGCCGCACGAGCGCGGCGGGGTTGCTGTTTTAAGCTGGATGGCTATTATCTGGGGATGACAAGGCCGTAGTCCTTGGCAAGATCAGCCAAAAACGACGCTCGTTCTCCCTTGCATTTCTCCGTCCAAAAAGCAATTTCCTCGTCGGGAGCATAAATGCCAAAATCTTTGCCGTTGACCAAAACACATTTTTGGTCGCCATAGACCAAACTGTATATAAGGTACGGCTCTCCATTCGCCTTGTCTTGGCAATAGATTTTTGAAAAAATCTCGCCTTTTATGCAAGACATGGCAAGAGTCACATTCATGTCCTTAAAATCACATACGGCGTAAACAGCAAAGTCTTTTCCGCCGTTGCTCTTTGCAATGAACCACTCAGTCTTGTCCTCTACAACTTCCATGCCGTTCTTGTCAGCGATTTTGGCAACATCTTTCCAGCCTGTAACTCGAGCAGGCTTTGCAAAAGCCGCTGTCGCAAGCGCGAACGCTGCGGCCATCAATACAATTTTCTTCATTTTATGTTTCCTCCTTAAAACTCACTCAGGGAAAGATATTTTATCGACAGCAACAGTCTTAACCCACATGCTGTGAGTTTCGACCACTGTGCCGTGAATAAAAATCACCTTGCCTACGCTGGAAACAAGAGTATTCCAAACGTCAGGGTGTTGCGCGTCCTTTATCAAGAAGAAAGTTTGCGCGTTTTTGGAGTACTCGCCCTCATCGCCAACAATAATAAAATAGCTTTTATTGTCGTTAACTTGCAAAGGGCCGCCAACCTTGATGTCGTCGTTGTTTTGGAACGATGACTTAAAAGTAATGCACGAACAAAGAGCCATCGCAAAGAGCGCGGCAAATATTACAGTGATTTTTTTCATAGACCAGGGGTCTCCAACCAAGTTTTAATTACCCTGCCCCATTCCTCAGAAAAGCCGGTCCAATCGTAGTAATTAGAGACAGCGTCATCAGCAACGTTTGCATTGCGCTGGCTTGCGACAATCGTCATTCCATAAATGTCGTCGTCAAAACCATTCTCAACAGTGACTGACTTGCCTGTAATAAAGTCCTTTTGGCCGGTAAGATACATTTGGTTTGTGGTGACATTGCTCCAGCCTGAGTCAGAGCTAGTTGCGGTTTGGGCGCGCTTTCCGCCCCAAGCGTAGATTATCAATTTGTCGTCGCCGTGCTTTAGCAAGTCCAAAAGCGCTTGCGCGCTTTCATGCGCGGCGGACAAGTCTGGGTCGTTCTTAACCTGCTTTGCAAGATAGCCCAAGTCGTTTAAGAACGCGTATGTTCCGCCATAAGCAAGCCCCATGCATTTTGACAAATCAGTCTTGTCTTGCTTGACATATTTTGTATAAACTGAGTTAAAAAGCGTATGGTCGTCCGGCGGATTGCCATATATCGTATGCATGGCTGTCGCAAAATTGTCAACCGCAGTTTTTAGCGCTTCAACTTTTGTTTCGTCAAGGCTAAAAAAGGACCAAGTGAACATTGAACTACCGCTGGAGAGACAGTTCTTAAAAGCATTGAAGTTTTCGTTAAACGCGGCTTTATACTCATGAAAAGAGCTTGCGATGATTTTTCCAACGTCAACCGCAGTGTGCCCGCTTTTTATCGAAGTAAAAATGCGGACAAAATTATTGCTCACGCTTTCGTTTGGAGACGCGCTATAGTAATCCGCACAGCCTTTAAAATTATAGATAATCTCGGCGGTTGACTGAAAGCAAACGTCGTGCCACAAAATTTTTGGCTTGTTGGCTCCTGTGTAGCCAGCGTTGGTCAAAGCGTCCTTAATGTTTTTGCAAGTCAAAAGCTTGTTGTCGCCGCTTGTCGTATCCGCGCAAATTGATTTTGAAGTTGCGTTTGAATCCGAATAAGTCTCCTTGTGGGTTCCAGCTCCATGGTCGCTCAAACAGACAACAACATTTTTGGCGCTGTAGCGGGCCTTTGCCCATTTTAAAAAGCCTTCAAAAGTAGCCTGCTCCCCCATTTTGGGCTCTTTTTCAAGCCAGGCTCCGGCAGTGGAAGTCAAGTCTTTTGTCTTGACGCTCATCTTGAACGTTGGACCAAGACTGTAAGTTCCATCGGCTTCTTTAACCAAACAAACCTTTCCAACAGTTCCCACATAATTTGGATCCAGATTGGAATAATAAATCCATTGCAAGTCATAGTCAGGGCCCAGCTCATATAAGGCTCCGTCCGAATGGATGTACTTTTGAGCAGCTTTTAGTTCTTCGCTAATTCCGTCCCAAAGTGCCACAACCCTTATAGAAGGATATCCTTCCTTGGGGCTTCCGTCCGCGTTGCGGATTTGCGCAAGAGCATATTCAACTTCCCTCATATTTTCGTACAAATCATCGTTAATCGAAGAGTCGTCGCCATCCATGTAAAGCAAAAACAGCCAGTCGGACACAGCAGGCTCTCCGCCTCCTCCGCCGCCGCCCGAAGCGTTGCTGCAAGAGAACAACGTAAGCGCAAAAAGCGCCGTAAACAATAAAACAATTTTTTTCATTCTATATTTCCTCCAAAAATAAATGCAAAGATAATTTTTTTTTGCCGCGTCCAATGGCACGGAGGCCATCACTGGTCAAAGTCTACATCAAACGAATCAATGCGATGCTCGTCGTCTATTTGGATGTAGAAAGTGTATTTTCCCTTAAAGTTTGCGTCTCTAAAGACGCTCTTGTTTTTCAATATCTTGTCTTTGGCAAGAGCGAACTGCGCCTTGGCCACTTCATTCAAAGCGGCATTTTTTTCGTCATCAGTTCCTGTCGCGGCGGCATAATAGGTGGCGCTGTCATACCACAACTGTTTGTCAGGCTCCTTGCACTTTTCTTTCAAAGAGTCGTTAAGCGACCTTATGTCAGTCGCGCCAACTCCCTCGGGCGGCTTGAACCCCATCACGTAAGTTTTTCGGATGTTGCATGGCTTTTGAACATGATTCCAATATGTCATGCCTGTCATTCTGCTGTAAGTTTTTGAAGAAATCTTACAATATGCAAAACCATGCTGCCATGCTGTGAGCATTTCCAGCCATACTTCTACTTCAGTTTTTAGCTTTACATGGTCCTTGTCCAAAGAAGTGTCATTGCTTGGAACGCAATAAACGGCCCATGTGTCAAAAACCGCCATATTTTTTTGAATGTTCTTTGGCATGACAGGGGCAATCGTAAAGCCGCTTTCTTCTACATTGGCTGACGGCGCCTCAAATTTCCATTCAGCGCGTCTTTTATTGTTGTCCGGCTTGTTAAGCTTAACTGTTATGTCGGGAATATTTGTCGTAGAAGATTGTGTAAAAGAATATCCGCCAGAAAGGCCTGCGTTTGGACCTTTGGCGTTGAATCCTGCGTTGCCGCCAAAATTTACTCCAACCGCTTTAGTAAAACTAGAAGTTCCTGTAGTGTTTTGCGGCTCACATTGATTTGTCACAAGCGAGCCGTCGGCAGTTTCCATTTCGCCATTTATATTGCAAGAAAGAAAATAGGGGCTTATTTTTCTGTCCTTTACGCTTGTCCAGGCTTTTTGGCAATCAAGCTGCTGATTGTTGCAAGTAACGCTTGTTCTTACGACATAGTAATCCTGTTGATTGTCAATGTCACAGACAGCCCAAACATAAACGTCAACTTCTACCGATTCTTTTTTTCCGTCCCAGCGGCCATTGTAGTGATCCCTTTTGTCAGTTTTGAATTCGGCGGTAAAATCATGATGCCACTTTTGCGCCTTCATCAAGTTTTCGATTTCCGCTTGGGAAGCGCTGCAAGATATCAAAGATGCGGCCTGGCTTTGGAGAGCGGTTTCGCTTGAAGCGGAAACGCCCGTTCCGAACAGCCAGCTGGCGAATTTTTGGGACGAATCCTTAATCAAGCGCTCGTAGTCTCCAAGCGAGTTTTGCGCGCTGGCAGGTTCTTCCGCATCGCTGTCAATGGTAGCAGTAGAACCATCTCCTATTGTTTGTTCCGTTCCTTCCACGACATTTGTCGGAAAAACTATCGTAACCACTTCTTCAATGTCATGAACTATATAAACTTCATTTTTTCTTACGGCTATGGCTTCATACGCTTTTTGAACGTAATGATTGTCACCTGCGTTGCCGTTTTGCTTGGTGCCAACAGCGTGCTCCGCCTGCTCCACAAAATCATATGGACTATATAGACTCAGCGCTGACTGAGCTTTTAAAACGGAATTTTTTTCTTGCGCAAAAAAAGCGTCAAGCTTTGACTTAAACTGAACGATGTTATCCAATGTTGGAAAATCAAAAACAAGAGTTTTTTCTTGCAAGCAAGTCAATACCGAAAGGCGAACTTTGTCATCAGAAAGATTGGCAATGTCGCTGCCCAAAACTACAAACACGTCAGGCGCAGTGTCCCTTGCGCTTATGTCGCCGCTTATATACGAAAAGCTTCCCTTATTTGAAAGAACCTTGTTCATGTAATCCGACGGCTTGCTGGACGCGACATAAATAGTTTTGTTCGTCGCGCTTGCAGCTGACGAGCTGTCGCTTGAGTTAGAACAGGCGGCAAAAGCCAAGAGCGCGGCGCAAAACATAGCCAACAAGCCCGCATTGCGCCATAAAGACAAGTTTTTCATAGTTTCTTCTCCCGTAAGAAATGGTTTATACGACAATTCTACAAAGAATTCCGCGCAAAATTAGCGCAAAATTGGAAAAAAAACAGCGCAAAATCAGCGCAAATTGGAGAAATTTGACAAAAAACGCTGATTTTGCGGCTTAAATTAATACAATTTTCTTATAAAGGCGGTCAAGCCGTCTTTGTCGGAACGGTTGTAAAACGAGCGCAGTTCGGTAAGCTTGTAGTCGGGAGAAACGCCGTCGTCAACCGCGTTAAAGGCGCCGTTTTTTTCGGCGCTAAAGCGGTAAAAGCTTGAAGTCTTAAAGAGCGTTCCCGACGCGGTGGAAGTCAACAAAACGGCGCAGGCTCCGCCGCCTGTCTTTGAGCCAATCAAAGTTGCCTTGCCGGATTCTTCCAATGTCGAGGCCAAAATGTTTCCGCAAGAAAAAGTTATGTCCGAAACAAGGCAGAAAATTCTGCGGTCTCTTACAGTGTCCGCGTCGTCAATCTTTTCGTTAAAATTTATGTCGGCCATGTAGGACGTTGAAGACTGGCTTCCGGTTATTCCGCTCTTAATCCTAAGGTCCGCGCGGCCCAAAAGCCAGCAGGCCACAAAAATCGCCGCGTCAAGCTGGCCGCCCAAATTGCAGGAAACGTCAACAACCACGTTCCTAATATTTTTGTCCGCTTGAACAATTTGGTTTGCCACGTTGATAAGGCCGCGCGTGTCGATTCCGCTTGAATGATAGTCCAAAAGAACGCGCGCCTTTTCTTCCTCTGTAATCGGATTTTTGTAATAATCCCTAGAGTTGTCCGTCCAAAAGCTGTCAAAGGTAACATAAACCGTGTCGCCAATTGTTTGAACGCCAGGAACTCCTTTTGGAAAAAACGAGGCGCGCATTTGCTGGGCTTCTTGCATGCTTTGCCTTATTCTCTGGAGCGACGGCGAAATCATAATGTCTCTTTTTTCTTCGGGCTTTACGTCGCGCTTTGAGCGCGGGGAATGAACGCAAAAAGAACTGTGAATGTCGCCCAAATACCTGTGGCAAATTTCGGCGACGGCAAAGTCAACTTCATAGCTGTCCGTAGAAGACAAGGGATCGATAAGGTCCCTTGCCGCAAGCCAATCTGAAAATTTTTCTATGCCGTGCAAATCCTTAAGGCCGTAGTTAAGCTGACAATTCAAGGCAAGCTCGCGCATGTTAAAATCAGCGTAATCTATGTCCATTGGGCCGGGCTCAATTTCGTAATATTTTTTTCCTAGCTCGGTAAGGTCGCCGTCGTCATTCTGCAAGGCTTCGGACGAAGATACAAAAAAACAATCTTTTCCGTTGTAGAGAAAAGTTCCAAAAACGGAAGAAGCGAAAATGTCGCTAAAAGTTTGCAGGGGAATCAAACACAAGTCTTTGTCTATCGCAATGTCAATCAGGAATGTGTCGTAGTGAATGTCAATGGGAGCGCCGCGCGTTTCAAAGCCAAAAGGCTCGTGAACTATGTAATAGTAGTCGTCCACAATGTCCAAAAGCGTGCCGGCGTCTTTCTTTTTTCTAAAAAGGTCAAAGTCGGAAAATGTTATAACTTTTTGATCTTGGTTAAAGCATACCTCGGCGCCGTTGTCGTTGCGGACGATTGTGTAATGCCGCTCCCCTTTTTTGACGGAACAGAAATCTTGCCAGTTCAATTTGTTAAGCATAGTCAACACGTCTACGTAAGGAATGCTTCCTGTTGACTTTGAAAAATACAAGCAGCCGGAATCTTGATTGTCCACACTTTTTACAAAAATTGTCGTTTGCTGTTTTGAAAAATCCTTTGGCTTAACAGCCCAAAGCCCAAAATTTGTGGCCGCGCAAAGCGCAAGAACCGCCGATAATAAGAACTTTTTCATAAATTGCTCCTAAAATAATTTTAGAGCGCGGACTTGCTTTTGTCAACAAAAAACGACTTGCATCAAAACGTCGTTTTCTTGCGTGGGAACGGCGTCGGTAATTTGCGCCTCAAGGCAGTAGCCGCAAAGCTTTCCTTGCGCGGCGAAGGCTGGGTTTGCGGCGCGCAGCTCCGACAAATAGCGGTCGTAAAAGCCCTTGCCCCGCCCCAGCCGCCTGCCGTCTTTTGCAAACGCAAGGCCCGGAACCAAAATCGCCGTTCGCGCGGGCATTTGTTTTTTTGCGACAAGGGGAAGCGTGGCAAGCGGCTCGCGGATTCCCCAGTCATTAGCTTCGGTCTGCGCGGCGAGACTTTCTTGCAAGCCCAAAACGGGGGCGGGATTGCTTGCAATTGCTTGCAAGCCCAAGACGGGGGCGGCCAGCTCGTAAAAATCCATAGCGTTGGAGCCTGCCGCGACGCGCGGGAGCAAGACGCGTTTTTTGTCCATAAAGGCGCGCGCGATTATCGGCAGGGTGCCGGCCTCATCTGGCATGCTAAAATACGCCGCCACGCATTCAGAGTCTTTATATATAGAAGAATTTAAAAATGAGGCGGCCGCCTTTTGGGATTGCTCTTCCCTCTGGGCGGCGCTTATGTTCGATAAAAGCTGGCGCGCATGCGCGCGCGCCGCTTTTTTGTCAGCCACAGCCTTTTGGTCCGGGCGGACGTCTTGCCTATCGTTCACGGCTAAAAGCTGTAGGTGCCGGTTGTGATTGAGCCCGCGCCGCTTCCAATCGTAAACTGGATGGACTTGGTCTTTGTCAAATCCAAAGCCGCGTAGAACTCGGCCAAGTTCTTGACCTTCTTTCCGTTGACGGCGGTGATGACGTCGCCTTCCTGCAAGCGCAAAGAGGCGGCGGGCGATTTGGCCTGAACGTTGGTCACGGCCACGCCCTCGACTTTGTTGTCAAGCTCAAGCTTTTTGCGAACGTCGTCCGTAAGCGGAACGGGAATAAAGCCCGGCCACAATTTTGCGGTCGACGAAGAAACTTCTTTAGTGCGCTCTGTTATCATGACGTTGAGCGGCATTTCCTTTCCGCCGCGGATCACCTTGAACTTGGCTTCCTTGTTTGCGGGAAGGCTTCCAACGTCGCGCACAAGCTGGTCGACGCTCTTGACTGCGCGGCCGTTCAATTCAATTATGTAGTCGCCCGCCTGCATTCCGCCCTTAAAGGCCGGAGAGTCCACAAAGATTTGCGAAGCGAAGGCTCCGTCCTTGCCCTTGACGCCAAGGGATTCCTTGATTTGCTCTCGGATTTCGACAAGGCTTACGCCAAGCCAGCCGTATGTGACTTTTCCGTTTGCGATGAACTCGTCGATGGCGTGCTTTATGTTGTTGATAGGAATTGCAAATCCCAAGCCCTGGCTTCCGCCCGACTGGGAGGCGATCCAAGTGTTGATTCCGATTACTTCTCCGTAAATATTGAGGAGCGGGCCGCCAGAGTTTCCTTGGTTGATGGCGGTGTCGGTCTGGATAAAGTCGTTTATGTTTCCAATTTGTCCGCCGCTGCGGCCGGTGGCGCTGACAATTCCTTCGGTGACTGACTGGCTGTAGCCAAGGGGAGCGCCCATGGCAAAGCAAATGTCGCCGGCCTGGACCTTGTCGCTGTCGCCCAAAGTGGCGCAGGGAATGCTTGAGTCGTCGGCTTCAAACGAAACCAGCGCCACGTCCATGCGCTCGTCGGCTCCGACAAGCTTTCCGTCAAACTTGCGGCCGTCGTTGAGCTTTACAGAAATTTCTGTGGCGCTTCCGGCGACATGGTTGTTGGTAAGAACAAAATATTTTTTTCCGTCCTTGCGAATGATGACTCCGCTTCCCAAGCCCTGGGCCTCGTACTCGCGCGGCTCGTCGTTGTCGGGAAAGCCAAAGAATTTAAACGGCAAGTCGCCAAAGGGATTGGCGGGCCGCGTCTTTTTTTCGGTTACGTCAACCTCTACGACTGACGGCAAAACTTGCGACGATATCGAGCGGAAAACGTTTTGCATCGCTTCCAAGACGCTCAAGGATTCGGCCGGAATCTTGACGGCGGGAACCGTGTCGGCAAAGGCTGTGTTGGCGCCGTTGGACGCTCCGCCCTTTCCGCTGCAAGAAAATGAAATCAGGCCAAATGACAATACGGCCGCTACGGCCGCTCCCACAATGTTTTTTGTTATTCTTTTCATTCTAGAACCTCCGTATTTTTAGATGTCCGTTCATATTTAAAATGAAAAATATTATGGAAAGTTACAAAAAGATTGCCCGGTCAAGCCGGGCAATGACAAGTGTTGTCATGTTCGGGCTTGACCCGAACATCTTTTAGAACTTCGCAAGCACGGCCTTGAATATTTTAAGGCCCTCGTCGATTTCCTTGTCGCTTATGACTAGCGGCGGCAAAAAGCGGACAACGTCGCTTCCGGCTGTGGATACGCAAAGGCCGTTTTTCATGCATTCAACCTCGATGTCAAAAGGCTTGACATTGGGCTTTATTTGAACGCCGATCATAAGGCCCTTTCCCCTTACTTCCACCACAAGGGGGCTGTTCCAAGACTTTATCTCGGAGCGAATTTTCTCCCCCGCCTGCAAAACCCGCTGGTAAAAGCCAGGCTTTTGCAAGGTTTCCAAAACGACCGTGGCCGCCCTGCAGGCAAGCGGGTTTCCGGCAAAGGTGGACTGGTGGTCGCCCGCCACAAAAACTCCCGCCGCCTTGCCTCTAAAGAGGCAGGCGCCCATAGGAATTCCGCCGGCTATGCTTTTGGCAAGAGTGACAACTTCGGGCTCAAAGCCAAGCGCGTCGCTTGCAAGATAGGCGCCGGTTCTTCCCACGCCGGTCTGGACTTCGTCGGCCATCACTATGGCTCCGGCGGCCCTTGCGGCGGCGGCGGCGGCTTTTGCCCATTCGGGGTCGATAAGGTTTACTCCGCCTTCGCCCTGCACGCACTCAATCATAAGGGCGGCCGTTGTGTCGTCAAACGCGGTCTTTATCACTTCCCAGTCATTGGCGGCGATTGTCTTAAAGCCTTCCACGTAAGGGGCAAAGCAGTCGGGGTGGAACTTGTCCTGGCCGGTCGCGGTAAGAGTCGCCATCGTCCTTCCGTGGAATGACTGCCTGAGCGTGTAAATCACCCTTCTCTTTTGGCCGCCGTTAAGATAGCCGTACTTGCGGGCCAGCTTAAAGGCCGCCTCGTTGGCTTCCGCTCCGCTGTTTCCAAAGTAAACGCCGTCAAAGCCCGTTGCCGCCAACAATTTGTCGGCGAACTCAAGGCCCGCGTCGCTAAGATAATAGTTGGAAATGTGAATCTCTTTGGCGGCTTGCTTTTGCACGGCCTTTACAAGGGGCTTGTAATTGTGGCCCAGCGCGTTGCAGCCAATTCCAGAGATAAAGTCGATGAATTTTTTTCCGTCCTTGTCCCAAAGGGTCGCGCCCTTTCCTTTTACAAAGACCGTGTCAAAACTTCCGTAATTATTTACAACCTTCTTTTCCATAGTAATTCTCCTTTTGAACTGATACGGCTGTTTGCGCGAGCTTGGTCGCGAGCGCAAATGTTGCCGCTCATGCGGCTAGCAAAAAACTGGGGGCTTGCCACCGTTTTTTGCGCCGCTAATAAATCATCG
>JAFZLA010000008.1 GCA_017551705.1 Treponema sp. | reverse complement strand
GCGCGCGGGCTTGTGTAGCGGTCCCAAGTTGTTCTGTCCATTCCGTGCATTCGCATCACTTCGATTCGCTTGGCAAGCTTTGCGTCGCGGACGCAGACCATTCCGCCTTCCGCTGTGGTCATGGTTTTTGTGACATAAAAAGAAAATACGCCCGCGTCGCAAATCGTTCCGGCGTACCCATATTTTGTCAACGACGGAAAAGCGTGCGCCGCGTCTTCGATTACCTTTACCTTGTATTTATGCGCCACTTGAACCAAGCGTTCCATGTCGCAAACGTTTCCCGCGATGTGGACAGGAACTATCGCCGCAATCTTTTTTGCCTTGTCGGCGGCCAAAAGCGCCTGGACCTTGTCCACGTCGATTGAATAAGAGTCTTTTTCGATGTCGGCGAACAAAACGTCGGCGCCCAAATGTTTGGCGCACGCGGCGGTAGATACAAAAGTGTAGGGCGTCGTTATTACAACCGTTCCCGGCTTTACGCCGCACGCTTCCATCGCCAAAATCATTCCGCTTGTCGCGCTGTTAACCGCAAGGCTTATGACGTCGTTCGCGCTAAGGCCCGCCGCCTTTCTGCGCTCGATTACCAAGTCGTCCACCTTGTTCATAAAATACGAAAATTCTTTTTCAAAGGCAAGCGCGTGCTTTCCGGTCGTAAGCCAGCCGGAGCGCAAAACGTCCAAGACGCCGGCCTCTTCCTCTTTTGAGATTGAAGGCCTTGAAAAAGGAACCTTTAATGAATCACAATCCGCCATTTTACTCTCCTTTTTCGCCTTTTGCGTAAAATTCTTTTAGCGAAGGAATCGCTTCGCAGAGAATGTTTTTTAGTTCTTTTGCGTTTCGGTAAGCCTTAAGGTCGGAGTCCTTGTCCGCAAAGCAAACAGGCTCAAGCTTTTGCAAAAGCTCGTCAAGGCAAAAATCGTTTTTGGCCGAGTTGTCCATCCGCAAGACTTTTGGAAAGGCCGTGGGCGTAGGGTTTTCTTCCTTTAGCCAAAGAGGCTCTGTAAGCCGCTCGCCTTTGCGCGCTCCGGTGTATTTTATTTCTATGTCCTTTCCGACTTCCAAGCCACTGAATTTTATTATTTGCTCGGCCAAATCTTTTATCTTTATTGGCTCGCCCATGTCAAGCAAGTAGGATTCGCCGTTGACTCCCATGCCGCCTGTTTGCAAAACCAAGGAGCAGGCTTCGGGGATTGTCATAAAGTAGCGCTCCATGTTGGGGTCGGTGACCGTGACCGGGCCGCCGTTTTTAATTTGTTCCATAAATAAGGGCAGGATAGAGCCGCGCGAGCCAAGAACGTTTCCAAAGCGCGCGAACATAAAGGCTTGGCCCTTCTTTGCTTTTTGGGCCGCGTCCAAGACCAGCTTTTCGCACAAAAATTTTGAGGCGCCGTAAACGCTTACGGGCCGCACTGCCTTGTCGGTTGAAATTAAAATGAATTTTTTTACGTTGAACTCAAGCGCGGCGTCCAAGAGGTTCTTGGTTCCAAACACATTGTTCTCTACGGCGGCCACGGGGTTTTCTTCCATCATCGGGACATGCTTGTAGGCGGCGCAGTGGAAAATCGCGTCGCACTTTGTCTGCTTTATGATGTAGCGGGTGTATTCCCTGTCTTTCATGTCGCCAATGATAGGAACGATTGTGGCCTTTTCGCCTACGCCTTCTTGTTGCAAAAGGCGCAGTTCCCTGTCTATTTGATAGATGGAATTTTCGCCATGGCCAAAAAGGTAAAGGCGTTCGGCTCCGCCGCTCAAAAGCTGCCGGCTCAGTTCGGAGCCGATGGAACCGCCCGCTCCTGTAATCAAGACGCGCTTTCCGCGCAAGTAGGCCAAGCTTTGTTTTAGCGAGATTGTCACCGGCGTTCTTCCCAAAATGTCCAGGGGGTCAATCTCGCGCGCCTGGGCCAAGTGGGCGGTTTCGTTTACGACTTGGCTTATGGCCGGAAGAATTTTAATTTTTTCAAAGCCTGTCTTTTTTAGTCGCTCGTAAATGGCGCGGATTCGTTCCACGCCCGCTGTGGGAATGGCCAAAATGGCCTGGTCGGTAGGCGCGGGAGTCAGCGCCAGCGCCACGCTGTCAATCGGTCCCAGAACCGGGATTCCGTCTATTTCGGATCCGATGAGATTTTTGTCGTCGTCCAAAAACGCCGTGACTTTTCCGAAAATTTTTTTGCGCTTGATGTCATCCGCGATCATTTGGCCGGCAAAGCCCGCGCCTATAATGTAAAGCTTGGTTTCACTGCGATTCAATTTTTACCCACCAACTTAATTGTAGCGCTGTTTTCGCTAATGTTCAAGTAAAAAAAACCGATAAGAGTAAAGAGAAGTGGAATAATGAAGAAATCGCTTTTGGCATTTACATTCAGTCTTTTGTCTTTTTGCGCCTTTTCAAAGAGTTTTTCTTTGCAAGTGGTTCAAAAAAACGCGCCCGGAGACCAAGTTTTTGACGCGTCTTTTGTGGTGGAGCAGACCATTTTGGACCATTTTTATGACAGGGGAATGATTGTTTCCAACAACGCGGTTTTGGTTTCTAAAAACGACGCGGCCCAGGACAAGACAGACTTGCGTCGCTCCATGATAGAGGCAAAAATTGGCTGCATGGACTTGTTCGTAAAGCTTTGCCTCAATTATTCCGCGCTTGATTCCGCCAATCCCACGGTGGTTTTGCTCAGCAACATAAAGAGCGCGGATTTGGAAATCGTCTCCTTGGAGGAGAACAAGACGATTTGCAAGGGAAAATTCACTCCTCCGGCATTGACAGATTTGAACAATAACAGAAGCGGCGTTGAAGATTTCGCCGAGGACATAGCTAATAAAATTCAGGCAGAACTAGCCGAAAGGGGTGGCGCGATATGAAAAAATTATTTTTAACTATTGGATTGGTATTGGCGGCTGGAATTTTGTTTACAGCCCAAAGTCCGTCTCTTGACGGCCGAGCTTTGGTCGCGGACCCGGGAGTTTTCCCCAAGGGCCTGTTTGCCAAAACTGTAGGCTATTTGCCGGGAGACACAATCAGCGTCACAAATCCGGCCAACGCCGAACGCGTTGACATTTTGGTGATTGGCTCTTTGGATCCTTCCGAGGGGGTCGCCATTATGCTTTCGCCCGAAGCTGCCCAGGCCCTCAACATTAAGAAAAACTCAAACAACTTGGTCAAGCTTACCAAGCGCAACGGAACTGTTGACGAAGTTGCCAATGGAAGCGCGGTTATCGCTTCTGGCGCTCCTGTCGCGGAAGAAGCAGCTGAGGAAGAAAAGCCTCTTAGCCAGGTTATAGAGGAAGCCATAGAAAACGGCGAGCCGGTTGAAGAAGCCGAGCAGGAGGCGATTGCCGCCGCCGAAGAAAAGACCGCCGACCAAATGTTCGACGCCGAAGACAACGCCATTGAAGAGCAAGAAGAAGTTGCAGCGGCTGAAGAAGAAGCTGCGGAAGAAGCCGCTGTCGAAGAGGCGGTGGTAGTGGCAGAAGCTCCCGAAGAAGAGAATGAAGAAGTTGCCGCGGTAGAAGAAGAAGCCGAGGAAACTCCCGCTGAAGACTATCCTGAATACGAAGCGGTGGAAGACGAATTGGCCGGCGAAACTCCGGAAGAGCCCGAAGAAGAATTTGTCGAGGCCGATGTTAAGGACGAAGTTCCCGAAGAAGCGGTGGCCGAAGCCGTTGATGACGAAGGCATTGAAGAAACCCCGGTGCCCGAGGCTGTTGAAGACGAATACGAGGCCATTGTTTTGGTTCCATCTGAGTCTAAGAGCCCCGAGAGCAACCTTGTGGACGAGCCCTTGATAATCGAAGAGGAAAAGGAAGTTGCGACTGCAACCGTTCCGTCAGCAAGCGGAGTTTCGTATATAAGCGGCTTTGACCAGTTGGCTTATCAAAAGTATTATGTCCAAATCGCGGTCTACAAATCGGCCGAAAACGTAGACCAAATTGCAAGCCGATACGCCGACCGCTATCCGATAACGGTCGTCCAACAAGGCTCCAAGTCGCCGGTTTTGGTAGGCCCCTTGACCGTTGACGAATATGGCGTTGTTCTTGAGCGCTTTAAGTCATACGGCTTTAAGGACGCCTTTGTCAAAGTAGGAAGCGGTTCCGCCCGCTCTTGCGACAACGAAAGATAGAAAGCCTAGCATTGCCCGATTTAATCGGGCAATTTTTTTTTTCTTCAGCCCTTGACTTTTTCCATATTTACCGCTAACTTTAAAGTAACAACTTGGGGGTGCTCCGGTTTCGACGGACGCGATAAAGCTTGAGTTGCAGGCGGGAGTGAAGGTTCCCTAAACTGACAAAACTTATAACTGCCAAACGTAGAGAAGACGAAGAGTCTGAAAACGAACAGTTAGCTCTCGCGGCGTAAGTCGCGGCTTAAAGAGCCGGAAATCTTTTCGCGCTGTTCCTAGCGGAGGGAATTTCTGTTGCTAACAGGGACTTGCTTGCCGTTCTTTTTGTCGGGCGGCGGGGACATTTTGACAAAATACGGAAAAGACGCCTGCCATGCCGCTACCTTTTCCCGACAAATACCTCGCTTGGCTAAGCCTGTAGACGCGCCTGATTTGCGCGCCCGGACGGGGGTTCGATTCCCCCCATCTCCAAATAAAAAAGACCGCGATTTTCGCGGCCTTTTTTATTTAACGAGTTTTGCTTTTCAAAACTCGCAAGCAGATTGTCCGTTCCTACTTTTTAAGAACTTTTCCGATGGCGGCGACAACCCAACCGGCTACTACCATCCAAAAGCCCACTGTGGCGTGCTTGAGCATGTTCTTGCCGATAGCTTTGTAAATGCCGCCGTTTGTCGTAAAGCCCAAAATCAAAATGATTCCGCCCGCGACGCTTACGGCCAAGGCAAGCCATTCAAGCTGGTCGCCCATTCCGAGCAAAGCGATTACAACGCCGGCAATCGCTCCAATCGCGATCAACAAGGCTCCGATTGTTACAAAGCCTGAGTTGTTGAAGTTGATGAAGCTAAAGCCGTTTCCGCTTTTTCCCAAAAAGCCAGAGAACATAGGAAGGCAGAAGCCAATCAAGGTTACAGCCATTCCTACCAAGTAAATTGACAGGTTAATTCCTTTCTTTGCCATTTTATTCCTCCGATTATTGCAGCCAACATTAGTTAGCGTTGATTCCGTGATGTTTTTGCTGGTAGCGCTTTAGCATGGCCACAGCGTTTTTCTTTCCGTTGTAGACAAAGCCGCCGTCCCAGTATTCAAGGGCCGCGAACAAGGCGTTTCCGCCGTCCTGGTCGTCAGACTGCTTTGTGCGGAATGAAACAAAGTTTGAAAGCATTTCAAAGTTTTGCTCGTGCAAGGCTTCGATGCGCTTTTTGTTGAATTCGTTCCATTTTTCCAAGTCCTTAAAGCCTTCGCCTTCGTCCTGAACGATCAAGTGAGCGTGAGTCGGGCTGAACGAATACCATACTGTGACCTTTTTGTTGACGTCGCAGTTGTTTCCGTGTTTTACGGCGTTCTTGATAACTTCCGAAATCTGCTGTTCCAAAAGGTTGACGTCTTTGATTTCGGCGGGAGCGGCCTGGACGATCAAAAGGGTAAAGTATCTAATCTGCCTAAAGTCTGAAGGAAATTCTTTTTTAAGCATATTTGTTTTGTCGAACAAGGGGTCGTTGTCGTCCGAGCGCAATAATTTCAAGGTTTCTTCCATTGGGATACTCCTATAATCTCTTTGAGCAATAATTAGTCTTTAACCATCAACAACGCTTCTTCGACGCTGTTGGCCATCGGGAAATAGCCCATCAACTTTGTCAATTCGATAACCTTCTTTACCGAACCGTGAACGCTGGCTATGGCAAGCTTGAGGTTCATCTTTTTGATGGTAGAACAAATGTAAATGAGAGCTCCGATTCCAGACGAGTCGATGTAGTCGACCTGCTCTAGATTGATTACAAAGAACTTTACGTTCTTTTCGAGCATCTTCATTACCAACTCTTTGAGCTTGTATGAGTTGTACAAATCCATTTCCCCATTGACATCTATGATGTAGACGTCCCCATTTTTACGTATTTTCAGTTCCATAACAGAGCTCCTTCCTCCTATTGGATTTTTATGCACAGAAGCGTTTGGTCATCATGCTGCACGGCGCTTCCGCAGAAATTTTTTACATCATCTTGGACGCGTTTGGCAATTTCCTTGCCCGCCAAAGAATGATTTTCTTTTATAATCTTTTCAAGACGTTCGGTTGAATACTGCTTGCCGTCAAGGTTAAGCGCTTCAATCAAACCGTCTGAACAAGTTACGATAATGTCTCCGCTCTGGCATTCAAGCTGCTTGTCGCTGTAAACGGTTTCTTTTTCCATTCCAACCGGCATTGAGTCGTCGGAGATTTTTACAAAGGACTGGTCGGCGGCCTTGTAAAGGTAAATCGGGTTTGTTCCGCCGGAAGAGTAGGTGAACTTCTTTGTAACGCTGTCGTAGAAAATAAGCGAAACGCTGGCAAAGTGGTCTTTTTCCGCTTCGCTAAAGAGGCCCCTGTTTGTCCAGCTAAGGATTGTCGCCGGAGTTTGCTGCGTGTTGATGATCAAGCGCAACATGGCGCGGATTTGAATCATTATTACGAGGCTGGTCAAGTTCTTGCCTGTTACGTCGCCTAGAACAAAGGCAATGCGGTCCTTGCGCGCCACGACCAAGTCGTAGAAGTCGCCGCAAATTGATTCGGCGCTTGAGAAGAAGGCTCCGTTTGTGACTCCAGGCAAAATCGGAGTCTTTGCGGGCAAGAGCGACTTTTGGATTCTTGCCGAAATCTCGTTTTCCTTTTCGTCGTTGCTTCGCTCGATCATGTCGTTGTGGATTGTAATCAAGCGGACGCCGAGCGCCATGATGTCGGCCAATTTTCTGGCAACCTCAAAGTCTCTGTCGTTAAAAGGCTCGTTGCCAAAGTCGCGGCTAAGGGCGATCTCGCCAATGGCCTGCGATTGGGCGATGAAAGGTATGAAAATGTACGAGCCGCATTTTAGGAAGTCTTCCTTTTCGTTTTGAACGATGCGGTCGTCCTTTAACGGCTCTGTTATCAATTCAGCTTTGGAGCCAGAAAGTATTTCGCCAAAGATGTTGTCCTTAAGCGGGAACTGGGCGTACTTCATGCTCATGTCGACGCGGTTCTGCTTGTGAGGAATGTTCTCGGGAAGTTGGTAGGGAGGAACAAAAGAGCCCTCCAAATGCTTTACGGACAGCACGTCTTCAAAGTCGTCAAGCAAGAGTGTCATCGCGCCGTCGGCGTGGGTGTACTCAATCATTTGCTTGGCGTAATATTCCAAGATGGAGTCAATCGCTCCCGGAGCGGAAATTGATTCGGAAGCGCGGCCCAACAATTCCTTTTGAATGTCGGACAAGGTTCTGTCAACTTCTTCGTAAACAACATTGTATCTTTTTCCGCCGCTGACCGCGCCGGGCTTTCCGTCGTCTTCGGCTTCGTTTCCGTCCTTGTTGGAAAAGGCCTTTACCGCCGCGTAGGGCAAAATCAAAAGGGCGCCCGCCGCCAGCGCGAACGAAAAGAAAGTCACGTTGGGTTTTAGGGCCGTGAACACCGCTCCGCCCAAAACGCAGAGCAGAGACAAGTAGAACACAAAGCTTACCTTTGACGTCTTTCTGACCGAGGCGACAAACAAGAAAAGTATGGTCGCAGCGATTAATGCCGCCGCCGCGTATAGAGGTATATAAGCAAATTTGTCAATAGGCTGCAAAATGGACTTCTCCAAATATATTTAATTTCTATTATCTCTATTGTAACACAAGTATTGCAAAATCGTCAAGAAAATTTTTTTTTTAGGTCAATTTTTTTTAATTGCAAGGCGTTTTAGCCATACTTTTTTCAAGTAGTTTTTTACCTTGGCGGAAAGCGATTCGGAGTAATTGTGGGCAAAGTCTTCAAGCGCCTTGTCCAAGGGCAAGTCCTCGCCCAGGGCCTTCTTTAGTTCGTCCCAGTATTTTACAAGCCAGACATATAGGTCGGAGACTGTCCTGCGCCTGAATTTTCTCATTATTTTATGCTGGATGATTGTGTTCACCACGGGCATGTAGACGGTGTTGTACCAAGACATTATGGCGTTGGTCATCGAGATTTCTTCAACTTGGTTCAGGTTGATGTAGTACTTGTGGGTCAAGATGTGGTTGTAAATCACGTCGTATTGGCCGGTGGCCGTAAAGTCAAGGCTCCAGTCGTTTGTTATGTCGCCGTAATTTGTCTTTGCGTAAAAGAGCTTTTTTTCGTAGGCGATGATTTGCTTGATTATCGTTTCCATCGACTTTCCGGGAGTCAAGCGAATTTCGGTGCGTAGGCTTGTCACCTCGGCGTCTATGAATTCGACTCCGCGCGCCTTGGCCACGGAGACCCTGTGGTTCCCGTCGCGGACAAAGTAAACGCCTCCAATTTCGTACAAGGTGACGGCAGGAAGTATGTCGCCCCGCATGTAGGCTTTGTCTATGTTGAGCCAGCGGTTCTTTAAGTGGGAATGCTTTGGAAAGAACAAGTTGTCAAAGTCGTTGTAGCGGCCTTCGCTTCCGATTATTTTTTCGACGGGAACGACTTTCATTCCTACGTAAACTTCGTTGTCGGGGTGGAGCATTTCCTTTATGTCGTTGAGCGAAATCAATTGGGTTTCTTCGGGCGACAAGAGGTGCTGCAGGCTGTTGACCAAAGCCTTGTTGCGAACTTTTGAGAAGTCTTCTTCTGATTTTGACGATATGCCTAAGTCTGCCATAATTATATTTCTATCACGTGATGGCTAAAGGCGTTGACCACAGTTGTGTTGTAGTAAACGCCGACCCGTTCCTCGTTTTGGTTGTAAAGATGAATGTGTCCGTGGACCATGTAGGCCGGCTCGTATTTTTTTAGAAAGCCGTGAAAGCATTTAAAGCCCTTGTGGCAGGGGTCGTCCTTGTCGTGTATGTGGCGGGGAGCGGCGTGCGTCAAAAAAATGTCGACGGCTTTTCCGTAGCGGATTTTGTTCCATAAAAGCCTTGGCGCCATTGACAAAAGCTTCCACCGCATTTGCCATTCGGTGAATTGGCACTGGCCGTGGTTGTAGTTTATGGAGCCGGGCGCTCCCGCTATCAAAAGGGGCCGCGTCTTTTTTGTCTTGGGGTCTTGTATCATTATTTCGGTCGCGACGCACTTAAAGCCCAAGTAAATGGCGCCGTGGCTCCTTGACGCTTGCGCTTCCATTGAGTTTTGGTCGTTTATCGGAGCGGAAAAAATTTCGTTGGAGTAGTATTTGTATTCCGAAAGGTTGTGGTTTCCGAACACAAAGTAGGTCGGCTTGTTTAGGGTTGAAACGATGAAGTCTATGTAGTCCATCGGAAGGTCGCCCGCGCACAAGACGGCGCTTACGTCCCCGAACGATTGCTTGACCGTTGGCGTGTAGATGAATGGGTCTATCTCGTCGGAAACGCAGAGAATTTTCATATCACGAGGCTTTGTCCAAAATCTTTTCCAGCTGTTCTTTTCCAAGCATTTCGAGCGGGCGGTTTTCGGCCGCTTTTTTTGCGGTGTGCGAGAAGCCTGAGCTTGAAAGGACAAAGCCCTTTGTGCAGTTTTTGCTCTTTATTTCGTCCAAGGCCTTGATTGTGACCGAGTCTTCGAGCGGGTTCGATTCCCTGTAAAAATAAAGCAAGTATGATTGCTTGCGCACCGAGCGCCAGTCGGCGTTGGCTCCGTCGGTGGCGATGATTTGGCAGCCCCATTTTTTTTGCTCGCACTGCTGGGGTTGCAAGCCCATTCCTTTTACGCAAGCGTTCTTGCAAATCTCTATGAATTCGGCCTCGCTTGAGGTGAGGTATTCCTTGAGGGAGTCGTTGGCCTGCAAGTCCTTGTATTCGGCAAGCTTTTGGCCAACGTCGCGGAAGTTCTTTTGCTTGGCCGCGATTTTTTGCCATTGCTCGATGGCCTTTTCTATCTTGTGGCTCTTTTCGTAGCAGGCGGCCAAGAAGTAGCGGGCGTACAAGGTTTCGGGATTCTTTCCGTCCTTGTCGGCGCTGATGGCGCGTTCGTAGCAGTTCATCGCGTTGTCAACGCTGTTTCCCATCATGTAGCAGGAGCCGCTTTCAATCAAGGCCTTTTGACGGAACTGCGGGTCGCGCTGGGCCTTTTCGAACGAGCGGATGGCGCCTGGATAGTCCTTTGAGTCCTTGAGAATTTTTCCCTGGTAATAATATGTTGAGAATGTGTCGGGCGAAAGCTTGATGGCCATCTCAATTTCGCGCTTGGCTTCGTTGACTTGCTTGGCGCGGTAGAGCAAAAGGCCCATCGCGGCGTGCGCCTTGACGTTGCGTTTGTCGTACTTGAGCGTCTTGTCGTAAAAGCCCAAGGCCATCTCGGGGTGGCTTGAATTTTCGTAGATTTGCGCGACTTGGAAGTAGTTGTCGGCGACTGTCGGCTCAAGCTTTGTCAAAAGAAGGTATTGCTTGAGCGCGTCTTCCTGCTGGTTGAATTTTGAGTAAAGGCCCGCGATGGCCTTGCGGAAATTTTGCTCGGGCAGGCGGTTGTCGAAAATTCCGTTTTGGTCGACGTACTTGAGCTCCATCAAGGCCAGTTCGTTTTTGTTGTCGGCCAAGTAGGCCTTGCCCAAATAGTAGTGGGCCAAGTAGTCCTTGGGGTCTTTTTGGAGAATCGCTTTTGCCAGCTTTATGGCCGCCTGCGTCTTTCCCTGCTTTAGATAGCGCTGGACGCCTTCGACCTTTTTGGGGGCCGCGACGTTCTTTACGACAAAAACAAGCAGCAAGCCGACGACTGCGACTAAAAGAATGATTCCAACTAACTGCGCCACTTCCATAGCAACCCGCTCCCCGTAAAATTTAGTAACTTCTTATTGAAAAAATCGTTAATTTATGTAATTATGCCATATATGAGAATAAAACTCAATAGATTGACCCTTATTTTGACTCTCCTTGCGGCGGCTTTTTGCGGCCCGCTTTTGGCCCAAACCAAGAGCGAAGGAATGAAGCTTTTTGAGCAAAACAAGCCGGCCGAGGCGATAGCCTTTTTGGAAGCCGACATCGCATCTGGAACGGCTCTTCCGGAGGAATACAATTATTTGGGCATTTCTTACTATCAAATAGGAAATTACGAAAAATCCGTCGAGGCCTTTAAAAAGGGAAGCTCCGCGAAAGGAACCAATAAAAAGCTCCTCTATTTTAATATGGGAAATTCCTATTTTGCCCTGCAAAAGTGGCAGGAGGCGCTTGATTCCTACGCCATGGCTTCGGTGGCCGACCCGTCTTATTCGGCGCCTCTTTTGAACAAGGCCAATGTCGAACTAAAGCTGGACAAGCTGACCGAGGCGGTGGCCGACTACAAGCGCTTTTTGGTTTTAAAGCCCGATGACGAGCAGCGGCCAAAAATCGAAAAAATCATTTCGCTGATAGAAGCCGAGCTGGCCGCCCGGGTTGAGCGGGAACGCTTGGCCGCCGAGGAAGCGGCCCGTCTTAAGGCGGAGGAAGAGCGTTTGGCCCAAGAAAAGGCCGAGAAGGAGCGCCTTGCCGCCCAAAAGCGCGCGGAGGAAGAGGCCGCCCGCCGAAAAATGCTTGAGGACATAGCCGGCTCTTTGCGCGACGGAGGCGAAACGACCAACATGAGCGCCGACGCCGAAGACTCGCTTGGCTATGACTACGATTCGGACATAGATTGATTGATTTAGCGCAAGTTAAGCAAGCTAAGATAGAGGGGGAATTAAAAAATGCCAGCAAGCAAAAAAACGACAAGTTCAAAGTCCGCAAAGAGCGCTTCAAAGCCCAAGACGGCGGCCGCAAAAACTTCCGCAAAGTCTAAGGCTCCGGCAAGGACGGCGGCTCCGGCCAAAAAACCCGCGGCAAAGACAAGCGCAAAAAGCGCTCCTGCAACAAAGAAGCCCGCCGCAAGGACAAGCGCCGCCAAAACTTCCGCCGCAAAGAAGCCGGCCGCCAAGAAGAGCGCGGACGAATTTTACGGCGAAAGCAATTCGCTTCCGTTCCAAATCAACGACCTAAAGGACGACGGAAAAAGGAAAAAGATAATTGTGGCGGTCGCCGCCGGCATTTTGCTTTTGCTCCTTCTTTTCTTTGGAGTCAGGGGAATCGCAAGGGCGGTTTCTTCTTCGGGATCTGGCAAGGGAGACGCGGCCAGGCAAAACACTTTGGCCTTGGCGCAAAAGTATTTGGACAAGGGCCAGTACGACAAGGCGATGGACTTGTTGAACAGCCTTTTGATTTCCAACCCCGACGACGAGGAAGCCGACAAGCTTTTGGACGAGGCCATCAGGCAAAAAAAAGCCAGCGACGACGCGGCGGCCGCGCAAAACATTGTGGTGCAGCCGGGCGATTCCTCCTACAACATAAACATCGACACCGACGAATTGACCGCGGCCCTGCGAGAGCAAAACGAGCGCAGCCAGCAAATGATAAACGACCTTTTGGAGCAGCAGAGGCAGAGCCAGAACGCGCAAAAGGAAGAGGCCGCCGCCGAAAAGAAAGCCGCCGAAGAGCTTAAGAAAAAAGAGGAGGCCGAACGCAAGGCCAAGGAAGAGGAGCTTGCCAAAAAGAACGCGGCCCTAAAGGCAAAAATCGCCGGCATCAACGAAAAGATTATGGCCGGAAAGGCCGACTTGAACACAGGCAACGTCGACAGCGCCTTGAACAACTTTAAGAACGCCGTGGCGCAGCTTCCGCTTTCGGAGGGAGAGCCTGCGTTCTCCGCATCAAAGTACAGCGAGGTTGCCAGCTCCTTGTTCGAGGCTTCGCAAGCCGAAAAAGACCCTGCAAAAAGAGACAAGCTTGGCAAGGCCGCGATTGAATACGTCAACAAGGCCCTTAGCGTAAATCCCAACGACCCTGTAAGCCACTACATTTTGGGAATGAACTATTCAAGCTCCAACGACTGGCAAAAGGCCGCCAAAGAATTTGAGGCCGCCGCCAAGAACGACCCCAGCAATTACATGTACTACTACCAGTTGGGCCGCGCCCAGTACAGGCTAAAGAATTATACAGCCGCTCGCTCTGCCTTTGACACTTCGATAAAGTACAACAGCAAGTTCGACTTGGCATATTACAATTTGGGAATGACATTGAAGCGCCTAAAGCTGAACAAGGACGCTTTGGCCGCCTTTAGGAACGCCCATTCGGTCAACCCGCAAAACTCCAAGGCCTATTTGGAGGAGGCGCGAATTCTTAACGACGCCTACAAGGACTCGAACGGAGCGGTCAATTGCTACAAAAAAGTCATCGAGCTTGACCCCGTCAACGTCTCGGCGCTCAACGAGTGCGGCGTTGTTTATTCCAACATGGGCCAGTACGCCAACGCCGAGGCCTGCCACAGAAAGGCCGTGTCGCTCTTAAAGCCGGGCGACAAGGACCCTGTCACTTACTACAACTTGGCCTTGGCTCTTTATAACCAAAAGAAAAGTTCCGAAGCCGAAAAATACGCCCAGCTGGCCTACGACCAAAAGGATTCTGTAAAGGCCGCCAAGGACAAGGCCGTTGTCGTGTACAACTGCGCCTTGGTCGAAGACTCTTTGGGCAAGGACGACAAGGCCATCGCCCTTTATAAAGAAGTTTTGGCCCTTGACCCGGACAACGCAAAGACAAAGACAAACCTTGGCGTCATGTTCATGGCGATGACTCCGCCCGACGCGGACACGGCCTTGACCTTTTTCCTTGACGCCTACAAGGTCGAAAAGAGCTTTGAGCTTGAGAACAACTTGGGCTCGGCGTATTTAGCCAAAAAGGATTACCAAAACGCCATAACGCATTTTCAAAACGCGCTCAAGAAAAGCCCCAAGGACCAGACTGTCCGCTTTAACTTGGCCAAGTGCTACGCCGAGGCGGGCGACTACGACAACGCAAAGACTTGCTACGTTGACATCATCAACGCCGACTCAAAGAATTACGACTCCTACATAGAGCTTTCAAAAGTTTTCATCGCGCTCAAGGACACCGCAAGCGCAAAGAGTTACTTGGACATTCTGCGGCAAAAGAATCCCACTTACCGCAAGTCGGAAGTCGACTCGCTTTTGGCCGCGATAGGAAATTGACGGAACTGTAGCAAGCCCAAAAGCGGGCCTTTTAAGTCCGCTTTACAAGCTCAAAAAGTTTTTCTTTTGTCACGACCGTCCAGCAGGGGCGGCCGTGGGGGCAATGCGGATCCGGAAGGTCAAAGGCCTTGCGGGCCAAGTCTTCGGCGGCCGCGTCGTCGAGGACGTCTCCGTCCTTCACTGCTGAACGGCAGGCGGCCATCGCGGCGATTTTTCGTATCAATTCTTTTGGCTCGATCCGATTTTCAAAAATCAATTTTTTTAGTTCAAGGACGCCGCCTTTCCAAAGCGGGTTAAAGGAAGTGAACTGCCACTGGCAAGCGGCCGTACGCTGGCATTCAAAGCCATAGCGCTTTAGTTCCGGGGCGGCGGCTTCTAGGTACGCGTCGTCTTCTTCGGAATCAAGCTCCATTTTTTCTGGAACAAGGAGCGGCTGGCGCAGGTCTTGGCCTTCCATTATTTTGTCGAACAAGTAGCGCTCGTGGGCGGCGTGTTGGTCCACAAAGTAAAGCGCCTTGTTTTTTTCTATTATGATGAAAGTTCCCAGCGCGCGGCCTATGTAGCGGAAGCCGCTTTGCGGGGCGGCGGACGATGACTGTTCGCAAGTCCAAGAAGCGGGGCTTGCCACGCGGACGTTTTGCGGCCGCTCGGTGATGCGAGGCGCGCGTCCCGCTCCGTATGATGGCGACGCTTTTGTCGGCCAAGACGCTCCGCTCAAAGGCGCGCCGCTTCCGGCCAAGTCGGCCAGGCTTGAGATTTTTTCAAAGCGGCTTTGCGGCTCTGTTTGCGGCGCGGCTTGCGTTCCCAAAAAAGAAGGCGCGCTTGGACTGCCAAAGTCCGCGCCCAAAAAGTCTTGCCGCTCGTCAATGTCGCCGCCCTTCATTTGCTTTACGGACAGCGCCCTAAAGAATTCTCGCAAGGCCGAAGAAACGCCGTGGTGCAGGGGAGCGATGTCCTTAAAGCGCGCCTCTTTTTTTGCCGGGTGAATGTTAAAGTCAACCAAGTCGGGCTGCACTTGCGCGAATAGCGCGGCGGCGGGATGGGTTCCGTTTGGAAAGTAGCCCTGCGCTCCGTATTCAATCGCCTGCAAAAGTGAGTATTCTGCGATGCGCCTTCCGTTTACAAAAATGTAAATGTCCTTGCGGTCTTGCCGCGAAACGCAAGGGTCTCCGATCACAAGACTAAAGCTAAAGCCAGCGCCCTTTCCCTTTATTTCGTAGAACAAGTCGGGGCTTTGCTGAATGTCCAACGCCGCGCAAAAGCGTTCCTTTAAAGTTTGGCCCGCCCTAAAGTCGTTTCTGATTTGTCCGTCAACGCTAAGCCTAAAGGCTATGTCCGGCCGCGGCATGGCCTTTTCCAAAAAGGTTTGGCGGCACATTTTTGTTTCGCTCGCGGGCCGCTTTAAGAATTGCCGGCGGGCTGGAAAATTTTCAAACAAGTTTTCGGCGCAGACTATGGTTCCTTCGACTGCGGCGCAAGGCTCCAAAACATGGTCTTCGGTTATCGAACAGCGCATTTTCCATTCGCCGCTGGTTATGCTAAGGCGGGAGACCGCCGCGATTGACGCGAGCGCCTCGCCTCTAAAGCCAAGGGTGGTAAGGTTAAGAAGATCTGTGTCTGTCGAGATTTTGCTTGTTGCGTGCGGATGCGCGGCCATCAAAAGATTTTCGCGGCTCATTCCGCAGCCGTTGTCCTGGACGCGAATTTTGTCTATGCCGCCGCCTTCAATTTCTACATTGATTTGCGTGGCGCCTGAGTCCACGGAGTTGTCAAGCGTTTCGCGGACAATCGAGGCGGGGCGGTCTATGACCTCGCCGGCCGCGATTTTGCGCGCGGTCTCCGCGTTGAGAATGCGAATTTGTCGCTGAGAGTTTGGGGCTCCGCTTTGGTCTTGCATGATGCCGCCGGGTTATTGTCGCAAACCTGTTTTGGGAGCGCCCGCGCTGCCGCTTGCTTCGTCGGCTTGGCTGAACAGGTCAAGCTCGGGCTTGTCGTCCGCGCTGGCCACCGGCTGGTTCATCAAGACTTGGATTTTTCCTTCGATCTTGTCGATTTCTTTTTCCATTCCCTTGGCAAGCTTGATTCCTTCTTCAAAGGCGTTGAGCGCGTCCTCAAGCTTTACGTCGGGGTCTTTTATGGAGCGGCTAATCTCTTCGAGCCGTTCAAGATTTTCTTCAAAGTTTTTCATTTATAAAAACCTCCAAATATTACCGCTGTTCGCGCGAGCATTGCGAGCGCGAATGTTGCGGCTTATGCGGCGACATCCGTTTGCAGACTTGCGTTCGCTAAATTTCGCCGCTATCTACTGTCGCCAAAATTTTTCCCTTGGCGGGAACTATTTCTACTTTTGTTCCTTGCGCGACTTCGGCGGCGGAACGGATGATTTTTCCTGTGGCCGCGTCGCGAACCATTGAATATCCTCGTTGCAAGAGCGCGGACGGGTTTGCGTTTTCCAAAACCAAAATTTGTTTTTCGAGCTTTTGCCGCGCGTCCTTGATTCGCTCCGTGATGTTGCTAAGCAAATCTTCCTTTGCGTAGTCAAAACGCTGCAAAAGGGGCTGCTCAATCGCGCGGAAGCGGAGCTCCAAGTTTTCCGGCGAAAATTCTTGGACCATAAGGCGCAGTTTTTGCAAGCGGCTTTTGATTTCGGTTTCAAACTCCGCTTCCTTTTGCTCAAACCAATACAGAACGTCGTCCAAGACAGGAACGGCAAGCTCGGCGGCGGCCGAAGGCGTCGGCGCGCGCTTGTCGGCGGCAAAGTCGCAAAGCGCCCAGTCGATTTCGTGGCCAACCGCGCTTATCACAGGAATCTTGGAATCGGCCACGGCGCGCACTACAATCTCTTCGCTAAAGGGCAAAAGGTCTTCGAGCGAGCCGCCGCCTCGGCCTACAATCAAAACGTCGCACATCTTGTAGTCGTTGGCAGTTTGTATTTGCCGCGCGATGCTGGGGGCGGCTGTCTCTCCTTGCACGATGGCGGGGAACAAAATCACGTTGACATATTTTGAACGGCGGCGGGTTATTTGCAAAATGTCGCGCAAGGCCGCGCCTGTTTGGCTTGTCACAACTCCGATTGTGTCGGGAAAAGCGGGGAGGGGCTTTTTGCGCGATTCGTCAAAGAGGCCCTCGGCGTAAAGTTTTTTCTTGCGCTCCTCAAGCATAAGGAGGATGTTTCCGCTTCCGGCCAAGTCCATCGCGCTGATTACGATTTGGTAGTTTCCGCGGGCGGGGTAGACTGTGATTTTTCCTTTTACGCGGACCAAGTTTCCGTCGCTTGGCTTAAAGTTTAGCCTTGCCGCGGTTGACTTCCACATCACCGCCGCGATTTGCGCTCCCGCGTCCTTTAGCACAAAATAAACATGGCCGCTTGAGCTGGGCCTGTAGTTTGATATTTCGGCTTCCAAGATGATTTCGGGAAAGCTGCCCTCAATGACATCTTTGATTATGCTTGTAAGCTGGGTTACGGAATAAACGATGTCGTTTTGATTTGCGTTTTCGGGCATGGGGGAATTGTAGCGCAATGCGAAGGGAAATTCTAGCGCTGCGCGGATTATCTGTTGCGGGCTAATTTTATTGTTTGAATTAAATCAAAAACAGTTTTTTGTTCTTTTTCGGACAACGAATCTAGGGCAGTTATTGTTTTTGAGTGTTTATGATACATGCGGACGGCAAGGTTTGTTTCATTGGAAGTTTTGGCATTTGGTAGTTTTTTGTTGGCGGGGAGGTCAAGAAGAAATTCCAAGCTTACATTGAGCGCGTTTGCGATTCTTAGCGCCAAGTCTGCCGCTGGAACGCTGTTGCGCCTAATGCCCTTTCCGATATAAGAAACATCAAAATCCGCTCTTGCGGCAAGCTCTTTGCGCTCCATGCATTGAAACTTTAATTCATTGTCAACATTTTGCCAAAAACTCATTGATTAATAATAAATCCATTTGTCCATTTACTCTTTACAAATCGGACAAATGGTTGTATATTTATAAAAAGACCAATAGTCCGATTTGTGATAAAATGGACTATTGTTTTGGAGGCGTGTATGAGGATTATTTCTAAGTTTACGGCAATATTTTTTTGTTTAGCTCTTTTCCTTTTATGGAATTCTTGCAGCAATTCAAGCGGAGACGGTTCGTCTGAATCTGCGACTCCCTCTGGCGGCGGAACTCAAACTCCAACTACGACAGAAACACCTACGACGACAACTCCGACGACTTACAAAATAACGATATCTGATGGAATCGAAAATGGAACTATTACTGCGGACAAGCAAACCGCTGCAGAAGGCGAAACTGTTACCTTGACGATAAGTCCAAGTGGATATTATGTATTAAATACATTGAACTACACTCCGCAAGACGAGTCTGCGGAATACTTGTGCGGCATAGGTGATACTAGAACATTTGTAATGCCCGCCAAGAATGTAACAATTTGTGCTGATTTTGAAATCCCGAGAAGAATTGCTTTTACAGGAACTGCGTATAGTGTGACTGGTTCTGTAACAATAGGAGAAACCCAATATGACCTTGTGGTTTTTGGCGATTGGCCTCAAAGTAGAATTAAAAAGAATATTATTGTTGGAGAGACGACAACTGCAAAAATGGGTAGCTTTACCTATTACAAGGGAAATGATGGTTCTTGGTATGTGAAAAAAGAAATATCGGAAGGAAACTTAGATTATTTTAAGGTCGAACCGATAAAATGGCGTGTTGTTGCTAAAGAATCAAATTGGGTGTATGTGGGAAATGCACAGTCATATGTTTATAGAAATTTTTTGGTTGCTGAAAATGCTTTGGTTTGCAAACGTTTTGATGATGACAAAAAAAATTACGCAGATTCCGAAATCCGTAGTTGGCTCAACAATGAATTCTTGAATACAGCGTTTACATCTTCATTACAGATTTGTATTGCTGAGGACACTGTAGATAATACAGAATGGACTGCGTATCCTTACGGGATGACGACAGCACAGAAGAAACGTTTTTTTGGAGGTGATTTTTCATATTCAGGCGGACATCTAACGGATAAAATATTTCTCTTGAGCGAACAAAATGTTACGTATGATAAATATGGCTTTTCTGTATACACGGACAAAAGTGAGGGAAATACAAGAATCAGAAAACCTGTAGATTTTGCCATTTTAGATTATGGGGATGGAGGTGTTAACTGGTGGTTGCTTACGGCCTGTACGTATAATAGTTGTGAGCGTTATGTAAGGGGTGACGGTTATGCAAATTGCTATGGAACTGTAACTGACTCTTCTTTTGGTGTTGTGCCCGCCTTGAGAGTAGATTGCAGTAAGTTAAACTAATAAAATGACATTTTTCTTGACAACAAGGCATATGTATCGTTTATTATAAATAGATTGAGGACGTAGGGCTCGTCCTTGCTAAATAAATAAGATCCGATATATGATTGGGGGCGGAGAGCCTGACCCGGCTAACAAAACAAAGCTCGATTGAGAAAGCCCAGTGATTACGCCGCAGGGCTTTTTCTATGGTTTATAACGCGGATTCCTCGCATGGTGTAAGGGCTTTCGTCTTTTTCTTTATATTCAAATTCTAGCTCAGTAATTTTAGGCCATCAGTGCTGCATGTGGGAATAGTCAACAGCGCCTTTTATGTCGTTGGCATAGTAGTGATAATGGTTTGTGTATATCACAGATGAAATTATGTCGGCAAGCTGCAATCCGACTGTTATTTTTGAATCGGCAAAAAGAGGGGCTTCTTGCATGAGCGTAAAGCTTTTTCCTTTGGGATTTCCAAAGATGTAACTTTGAAAAGATTTTGCCACCTCTTTGTCCAAGCCTTGTCCTTTTATGGCGCCGGCGCGGGAGTCGCAAATGATGATTCCAGAATCAAAGTCCTCGCTTGTTTCCACATATTTGTTGAAGCGTTCCAATAGAATTTGGAATCCATGTGTGTACATGCTTCTCGAAGAAATTGGATTGTTCTGGTCTTTGACAAAAGTGACGGCAAAAACGCTGGCCTCAAAAGTTTTTAGAAGCTTCAACACCGTTTTTAAGAAATCTTGCCTGCGTTTTGATTCCTTGTTTCTGGGGGAAGTCAAATCATTTCCCTTTATTTCGATGTCTTCTTTTCGGCCTTTTCGCTCCAAAATCTCTGGGAAAAAACGTTCTTTTAAATTGTTGTATTTGCGGTCAAAATCTCGCCATTTATTAAGCGGCAGGGCGATTGAAGTCAATGTGAATACTGGCGTCGCGCCTTCTTTTAGAGGTTCCGTAAAAGGCTCCGCGCTCCCGGATTCATCTGTGTAAAAAACAACTGTACCCATGTTCCGCTCCCGCGCAAAATTAAAGCGGCCCAGAATAGGGTCGCTTGGCGGCACTTGTCATGCGCTTAGACCAACGCACATTCGTACCAAAAATAAATATAGCGCATTGACGATCTTGTGTCAAGTTTTTTTATTCATTGACTATCCATTCAAAAATTCCTTTATCGCCTTTTTCAACTCTCGCGCGCCGATAAACTGGACTGCGTGGATTCCAAGCGAGGAGGCGGCCTTGACGTTTTCTTCCATGTCGTCGGTAAAAAAGGCCTCGCTTGCGTCGGCGTTTTCGGCGTCCAAAATCAATTTCCAAAAAAGAGGGTCGGGCTTTTTTGCGCCCATCAGTTGAGAGGCGTAGGTTTGGTCAAAAATCGCGTAGTCGCCGCGGCTTAGGTGGTTTAGGTAGTGGGATTGAATTGTGTTTGTTCCGCATACGACGCGGTGGCCTTTTTTGCGCAGGCCCAAAATTATTTTTTTGACTTCTTCGTTCATCACGGGGTGAAAGTACAGGTGGAAAAAGTCCGTTTCGATTTTTTTTCCAAGCCTGTCGCCCACGGCCTTCCAAAATTCTTTTTCGGTGATTTTTCCGCAAGTCAAGGCGCCAAAAAGGCCGCCTTCTTGGGCTTGCGAACAATTGCCGCCGGCGTTTTGGCCAGCCATGCCTTCTAGCGGAGCTGCGACCGCCGCCTGCATTTCTTCAAAGCTTACGCCAAGCGCTTGCGCCGCGCGGCCGCGAACTTCGGAGGCGTTTGTGGTGACCACTCCGCCCATGTCAAAAATAAAAAGTTTCATAGCTCCTCCAAAAATCTGTTTAAGAACAAAAGGCCTTCGCGCGTCATAGCGCAATAGGTTTTTCCGTCGCGCTCGATTGTTTGAACCCACTTCGAATGGCCCAGCCGTGCGGCAAGGTCTTTGCCGTAGCGCTCGCGGTATTCTTCCGCGCAAGCGCCGCGCCGAGTACGCAAGTTGGTCATTATATATTCGAACTCTTGCGTGTCCATGTCAAGGCTTTCCAGTTGGCAGGGAAATGGGAGCGGCGCGGCGGCGTTTTGGCCAGTGAAGCCTTTTGGGGTCGCGGCCCCGTTAAGGTCTTGCAAAGCCTTTTGGGGCGCTTCTTGGGCTTGCGAATATTTTTGGCCGCCACCGTTAAGGTCAGTGAAGCCTTTAGGGGTTGCCCGATCAAGTCGGGCAATGACAGGCGCGTTCCAAAACTTTATGTACTCCGCCGCGTCCAAAACGTTTGTGTAACGCATGCCGTTCGGCTTTCCGTAAATCGTTCCTGTGGCGCCCGCTCCGGCTCCAAGATAGCTTTCTTGCGCCCAGTAGGCCGAGTTGTGGCGGCTTTCAAAGCCGGGCTTTGCAAAGTTGCTCACTTCGTACTGCAAAAAGCCCCGCGCTTCCAAAAGGTCCCGGCCATAGAGCCACAATTCCTCCGCCGCCTCCTCGTCGTAGGGCAATTCTCCGCGCTCTATTTTTTTTGCAAGGGGCGTTCCTTCTTCCAGCGTAAGCGAGTAGAGAGAGACGTGGTCCGCTCCGTTTGAAGCGACAAAGTCTATGTCGCGCTCCAAGTCTTCTTTTGTTTGAAAGGGAAGTCCCGCTATCAAGTCCGCGGACCAAGAGCCGCGCCAAAAATTTTTTGCCAAACTTACGGCTTCTTCAATTTGCGAAACGGTCGTAACTCTTGCAATCGCGTCCAATACTTTTTGATTCTTGCATTGGATTCCCACGCTCAAGCGGTTTATGCCGCAAGCGCGCGCGGCCTCAAGCAGTTCGCGCGAGACGCTTCCCGGATTGACTTCGATTGTCCATTCGCAGTCAGAGGCGAGGGGAGCGGCGGCCGTCACCGCGCGGCACAACTCAATCAAGCCGCTTGGCTCAAGCAGACTGGGAGTTCCTCCTCCGATGTAAACGCTCTTCCATTCTTCAACGCAAAACTCGCGCGCCAAAAAATCTATTTGCATTGCGACGGCCCTGACGTATTCGGCGGGAACGCTTACGCTTGGCTTGGAAAAAAAATCGCAGTAGCCGCATTTTTTGAGACAGTAGGGAATGTGGATGTAAAGCGGCGGCCTCACTTTTTAAACTTGAGGAACTTGATTTGGTTTAGCGGATAGTAGCTGAACAAAACCCGCTTTTGGATGTTGGCGCCGTTGACCTTTCCAAAAAGACGTGAGTCCGCGCAAGAAAGTCGGTTGTCTCCCAAAACATAATACTCGTTTTCGCCCAACGTGATTTTGTCAAAGGAGCCGCGGACTCCGATTTGGGGATTCCAGCCGGCCGGCGGAACGCTTATGTCAACGCTGTATGGAACTTGGTTCAACTCGAACTCTGTGAAAAAATGCTTTTGGTCTTTTGGCTGCACGTAAAGAATGTAGTCCTTCATGTAAAGGGTGTCGCCCGGAAGTCCCACCGCGCGGCGCATCAAGGACTTTTCGCTAGTCCAAGGGCGGATTTTTTGGAAGGTGAAGGCGCCGACGAGCAAGTCGCCCAGCTTTTGCCTAAAGGTCAGATTTTTTTCGTTTTGGGCGATGATTATGATTTCGCCGCGCTTGATTTTTCTTCCCAGAGGGGTGGCGAATACGCAGGTTCCGCTTGGAACGTTTGGCTCCATCGAGGCGGCCCTCTGTTGGACTGGGCAAATCACAAATGTCAAGATCGCGTTCAGCGCAAGAAAGAAGACAACTACAAAAAAGACCGCGTTTTGGATAAAGCGGCGCCTTTCTTGCTTAAGCGAGTATGAAATCTCGTAGATGTTCGTGCTTTTGCTCATTTTTTTGATATTAGCGCAAACGGTTTTAAAAGTCAACGCAGCGCGCGGCTTTACGCTTGTCAGTAGAAAGAAATTGCGCTATAATGTTAGTTTATGGCAGAAGGCGGAAAAAAAATCGCGGAAAACCGAAAGGCGCGCTATGACTACTTTATAGAAGACTCGATTGAATGCGGCATCGCCCTTGAAGGCACGGAAGTCAAGTGCGTCAAGGCCGGAAACCTTTCGTTCCCCGACGCTTTTGCCGAAATTGTAAAGGGGGAAGTCTGGGTAAAGAATTTGCATATCGCCGAATATTCGTATTCGAGCGTGTTCAACCACAACCCTGACCGCCCAAAAAAGCTTTTGCTCCACAAGGACCAAATCAAGCGCCTTGCGCGCAGGGTCGAAGAAAAGGGCTGCACCTTGATTCCTTTGGACTTTTACCTAAAGAACGGCCTTGTAAAGGTCACGCTGGGAGTTTGCAAAGGAAAGAAGGCCTACGACAAGCGCGAAAGCATCAAGGCCCGCGACACGGAACGTCTTGTGGCCAGAGAATTTAGAAAGGAACTGAATGGTTAAAGGCAAGCTTTTGTCGAAAATGATTTTTCTCTTGGCTTTGAGCCTCTTTGCGCAAGCGGCCGGCTTTGCGCAGGACAAAAAATTTAGCCTTTACTATTACGGCGTCGTCACAAACGTAAACGACCAGAACATGCTCAACATCACCCAAGACTTGTTTTTCGCGCAGCTTAGGGGCATAAGCTGGTTGGAAGCCCAGGACATGCGCGACGACGACATAAAGGATTCCTACAAGCAAATACAAACCGACGAAAGCGGAGATGCTTTCTTTGGCCTTGTGCAAAGCCAGGTCAAGGCGGAAAATTCGATAGTCTTTGTAACGAGAATTTTCAGGCCCCGCAGCGACGAAAAGTGGCAGTGTTCCTTTATCGCAAAAAATATGTCAACGGGAACCGTCGCCTCAAAAGGAAAGGAATACGACTCATACTACAAAATCTTGACCGACGCAAAAGTTTTGATTCAAAGCGTGGTGTCGCAGGCGAGCGGAAACAGTGACTCCGACGGAGGGGCCGCTCAAAAAATCCCGGGCGGATCCAGGCCTGACGCCGCGGAAGGCGGAACCGACAACATAGCCGGCGCTTGGGGCGGCGAGCGCGACGCAAGCAAAATCATTTTGCTAAGAAGCGGCCGCGGCTTTATCGTCTTCAACAACGGCGCCACAATGAACGTCACAGTTTCCGCCAAAGAAGACGGATCGTCGATAAAAATCGTTCAGCGCGACAAGTTCAACGCGTCCTTCTATCCCGACATAGACAGACAGACAATCCTCAACTACGCCGACAGCGCCCCGCCGATTGAATGGAACTTGACGCTGACAAAATCAGGCTCTTTGGTCGGAAAGAAAAAGACTTTGGTCCAGTCGGGCGGAGCCGTCGAGCCCGCCAGCGTCGACGTCGCTTGGACTAAAAAATAATTTTAGGCTTTTGAACCTTGCTTTAAGGGAATTGTGATTGTAAAGGCGGTTCCTTTTCCAAGCTCGCTCTCTACGTCGATGTTCCAGCCGTGAACGTCCATCACAGTTTTTACAACCGACAATCCTATGCCCTGTCCTTGCTCGCGGCGGGAATGCGTTCCCCTGTA
Source organism: Treponema sp. (assembly GCA_017551705.1). Classification (GTDB taxonomy): domain Bacteria; phylum Spirochaetota; class Spirochaetia; order Treponematales; family Treponemataceae; genus Treponema_D. Next base: position 96,375 of record JAFZLA010000008.1, on the reverse strand, counting down.
AAAAAGCTCAAAAACATGCTCGGCGTCTTCGGGGCTCATTCCTATTCCCTTGTCGGAAATTTTTATTTTTGCCGCGCCGCTGGACAGTTCGGCGCTTAGGTCAATCTCCGCGCCGTTCTCTGTATAGCGGATGGCGTTTGAAAAAATGTTTTCGAGCGCCCGCGAGACAAGCTGCTTGTCCATTTTTACTTTGGTTCCTTTTGGAATTTTTATTTGGCTTGTCACGGTTCTGTTAAAGACGCTGCCTGTGCTGCGTATGTATTTTTCAACAGTGTCAAGGTATTCGGCAAGGTCGTGTTCGACAAAATTCTTTGTCCAATCCGTCTCGTTCATTTTGATGAAGTTGATCATGTTGTCGACCATCATCTCAAGTTCGGAACTTTTTTGAAGGATAATGTCCAAGGATTCCTTTTGCTTTTGGGGGTCGGAAAAAAGTCCGTCCGATATTCCTTCTGTGTATCCCTTGATGATGGCGATGGGCGTCTTTAGGTCGTGGCTTAGGCCCATTACAAAACGGTCCTGCTCGTTCTTTCTTTGCTTGAAGACTTTGCGGAACTCTTCAAAGTGAATCAACAGGTTTGTGATTTCGTTTGCGTAGCCCTTGTTTGTCGGAACTTTGAGCGGCTTGTCTATGTCGCCGTCGGAAAGCTTTTTGGCTTCGCTTTCGACAAGGTGGATGGACTTGGCTATGTTGTTGAACATGTAGAACGAAAACGACGCGAAAAGCGTTTCGAATATCACGGCGAATGTCATGACAAAGTCGCGGGGGTGGGGAAGGTTTTCGGCGTTGAACACTTCCTCAGCAGGCGTCAGCGTGATGTAAATGAAAAAGCAAGCCACATACAAAATCGGAACCGCGGTCAAAATGGCAAAGATAAGAAAAAATTGCTTTCGTATTTTCATTTGTTTTTACCGCGCGCTTTCTTCGTTTTTTTTCTTGGACGGGTTCTCAAAGCGATAGCCGTACCTAAAGCAAGTCTTTATGTACTCAGGATTCTGCGGGTCCTTTTCGATTTTTTTTCTGAGGCGCTGGATGTATACCGCGACGGCGGTAACGTCTCCAAAGGGCACTTTCCAAACCGCGTTGAAAATTGTGGCGGGCGTCAGGTTTTCGCCTTCGTGGTGGACCAAGTAATCCAAAACGTCGAACTCGCGCGCGCTCAGGCGGACTTTTGCCACGCCCCTTTTGAGCACGCAAGAATTTTCCAAGATTGTGTATTCGCCAAATTGAATCGACTCTTCCGCCGCCGCCTCGGTCTTTGAAAGGCGCCTTAGGTTGGCCTGCAGGCGGGCTATCAAAACGCGGGGGCTGAAGGGCTTTGTGACAAATTCATCGGCGCCCAGGTCAAGGGCTTTTATTATGTCTTCGTCAGCGTCGCGGGCGCTCACGATTATTACTGGAATCGAATCCTTGTATTCGGCGCGGAAGTTTTTAAGAAAGTCCATTCCGCTCATTCCCGGCAAGTTGAGGTCCAGCAAAAGGGCCGAGGGCGCCTGTCCCCGCATGGACGCGGTTGCCTCTTCGGCGGAAGGGTAGACCATTGGTTCCATGCCAGCGTTTTGCACGTAGAGCGCTATCAAGTCCGCCATTTCGGGAACGTCTTCTATAATCAATATTTTGGCTTTTTCCATGACGCTATGATTATACACTTTTTTTATTCTAATATTCAATAAAAAAAATTCCGAAAATTTATAAGAATAAACTTGCATTTTTTAGCAAGGTATGATACTATAAAGAATAGTAGCATAGGCTAAATTTTTTCGTCTATGCTTCCATATCTTTATTAGTGGGGAAATAATTAAGATATGATTGAAGTTGAGCGTCTCAACGGATCAAAGTATTTTTTAAATCCGCATATGATTGAGTCTATGGAAAGCCTTCCTGACTTGACTATAACGATGCTCTCCGGAAAAAAAGTTATCGTAAAGAATTCCCCGGAAGAAATTATTGAACGAATTGTTAATTATCGAAAAAGAATCGGTATAAACACCCAAGAGGTATAAAATGGACATAGCGACAATAATCGGCATTGCCGGCGGAGCGGCTTGTATCGTCATGTCAGTATTGACATCAGGCGGAACCTTGGGCGGAATCATCGACATTCCGTCAGTGTTCATGACTGTAGGCGGCTCTTACGCGGCCTTGTTCATCCTTACTCCCTTGAACAGGGCCATCGGTCTTTTCAAGGTTATGGCAAAAGCCTTCAAAATTCCCGATTTTGGCGAAAAATCACTTGTCCAAAATATAGTAAATCTTTCAGACAAAGCCCGCCGCGAAGGCCTTTTGATTTTGGAAGACGGCCTTGAGGACTTGGAAGACCCCTTCCTCAAAAGCGGCTTGCGCCTTGTAATCGACGGAACGGACGGCGCCGTCGTCCGCAAAATCATGGAAAACGAAATGAACCAGACGGAAGCCCGTCATATGGAATGGATTAACTGCGTCAACCAGTGGGCCGGCTTTGCCCCTGGCTTTGGAATGATGGGTACCGTTCTTGGTTTGATTGGTATGTTGAACAACTTGGAAGACAAGAGCTCGCTCGGTCCTAACATGGCCGTAGCCTTGATCACTACTTTGTACGGTTCAATGATGGCCAACTGGCTTTTGACCCCGTTCGGACAAAACCTCATTGGCCAAAACTCTATGGAAATGCGCGTCAAGGAAATGGTAATCGAGGGCGTTTTGTCCATACAGGCCGGCGAAAACTCCCGCGTAATCGCGCAAAAGCTTTTGACCTTCCTTGACCCTGTTACAAGAAAAGCCGTCGCTTCGGAAGTTCTTAAGGATTAGTTAAATGGGTAAGAAGAAAGAGCCTGAGAAACCGTCAACAGCCTGGCAAGGCACCTATGGTGACATGATCACCTTGATGCTTTGCTTCTTCGTAATGTTGTACAACCCTTCGGAGATTGACGTAACTCAGTTGGCTACTATAACAGAAAGCCTCCAGATGCACCAAACCGAAACCACTTCGGGCGGCATGTCGCTTAGCGCCGGCCGCTTGGCGGATTTGGGAAACACCATCAGCGCTCTTCCTTCTGTAGAAAAAGGCCGCTCGCTTGGAATGGCAAAGAAAAAGGCCGTGTCGCTTTTCGCGCCCGACGTAAAGAGCAACCGCATAACGATAACCAGCGACGAGCGCGGCTTGATAATTACTTTGGCCGCCGACGCCTTTTTTAGAAAGGGCAGCGCGGACTTGGACATAGAGAACACTCGCGACACGCTTTTGCGCTTGAGCGAATTTTTTAGTGATAAAGATTTATTGGAAAAAAACCGAAGATTTAGGATAGAAGGCCATACCGACAAGACGCCGGTGGACTCGGAAAATTCAGAGTTTATAAGCAATTGGGAGCTTTCGGCCGCGCGCGCGATGAACGTTTTGCATTACTTGGCGGACTTTGGCGCTCCCGAGCGGCAGTTTTCGGTCGCGGGCTACGCGGACACAAGGCCTAAATTTGAAGGCGACACCGAAGAGGCGATGGCTTACAACCGTCGCGTTGACATAGTAATTCTAGACGAAGGGCATTTTTAATGCTAGATTATAGTGGAGGTAAAAAATGGCAGACGAAGACAGCGTAAATGACGACCTTGGCGACGAAGACGGCGCCGCGGCGGCCCCTGCCAAAAAAGGCGGAATTGGAGGCTTGCTTCCGACTTTATTAAAGTACATAGCGCTCGCTTTGGGAGCGATAATTCTTATAGTCACCGTTGTAATAATCACGATGAACATTATGGGCGGCAACAAGCCTGCCCAGGCAGCGATTCCTATCAGCGAGGACTACAAGGAAATTCAGGAAGAGTTGGAATGGTACACTTCGCTTGGCGAAATCCAGACTCGTTCCAGCGACCCGACTCCTGCGAGCATTGTCGTGAACATTTTCTTGGGCTATAAAAAAGAAGACAAGGTCACTTCGACCGAAATCACCGCCCAGAGAATTCCTATTCGCGACTTTATGCGAAATTACTTTGCCGCAAAGACGGCGGAGGAATTGACTCCTCGCAACGAGGCGAACATTAAGATTGAAATCCGCAACGAAATCAACGACACGATTTTGAACAGAGGAAAAATCAAGAGCGTGTCCTTTGACAAGTTGAACGTTGTGGCGCAATAAAAAAAGAGGCGGGCATTTTAGATGGTAGACGTTCTTTCACAAGACGAGATTGACCAGTTACTCAACGCGATCAACACGGGACAGTCCGAAACTGACGACTATAAAGCGGTTTCGGACACTCGCAAGATCAAGATTTACGACTTTAAGCGTCCTGACAAATTCTCAAAAGAACAGATCCGCACCGTGCAAATCATGCACGAAACTTTTGCCCGTCTTACGACAACTTCGCTTTCGGCCCAGCTGCGCTCTTTGGTTCACGTTCACGTAGCCACTGTAGACCAGTTGACCTATGAGGAATTTATCCGCTCGATTCCGACTCCGACAACTTTGGCGGTAATCAACATGGATCCGCTCAAAGGTAACGCGGTTTTGGAAATCGACCCGGCCATCACGTTCAGCATGATTGACCGCTTGTTCGGCGGAACGGGAGCGGTTACCGGCAACAAGAGCCGAGACCTTACCGACATCGAGTCAAGCGTAATGGAAGGAATCATCGTTCGCATTTTGGCCAACATGCGTGAAGCCTGGACACAGGTTATCGACTTGCGACCCCGCTTGGGACAAATCGAAACCAACCCCCAGTTCGCGCAGATTGTTCCTCCGACCGAAATGGTCGTTTTGGTAACGCTTGAGACAAAGGTCGGCGAAGAAGAGGGGATGATCAACTTTTGTATTCCCTACTTGACGATCGAGCCTATCATCTCAAAGCTTTCTTCGCAGTTCTGGTTCAGCTCTGTCCGAAGAAGCAGCACAACCCAGTACCTTGGAACTTTGAAAGAAAAGATTTCAACGGTGGACATGGACGTTGTGGCCGAGATTGGTTCCATCAACTTGCCCATCCGCGACGTGTTGAGCTTGCGATGCGGCGACGTTGTAAAACTTTCTAACACAAAAGTCGGCGACCAGCTGACATTGAATATTGGCGACAAGAAAAAATACTTTTGCCAGCCCGGCGTTGTGGGCAAAAAAATGGCGGTTCAGGTTACAGGCAAACTCGCGGACGAGGGCGCCGAAGAATTTGAAGAGCTTTCCGTAGAAGGAGATGAAACAGTATGAGTGATGGCGTAATTTCCCAAGATGAAATCGACGCGCTGCTTTCGGGCGTTCCAATGGACGGCCTTAACGCGTCAGGGCAAGTTTCCGGCGCGCCGTCGGCTAACATAGACGCGGCGACTCTTACAAAATTCGCAGGCGAAGTCAAGGATCCTCTTGTAGAAAACCTAAAGCAAATGACAGGCGTTGAGGTTTCGGCCGGCGATCCTTCTGTCGAAGCGGCCACCCGCGACCAGTTCTTGGCAAAGTTGCCCGAGATGGTAATCGCGACCACCGCCGATTTTTCAAACGGACTCAAGGGCGACCACCTTTACGTAATTTCAACCGAATGCGCGCAAAAGTTGGTGAGCCTTGTCAATAAGGAAGAGAACGCCGCGCTTGACGACATGGCGATGAGCGTCATCAACGAAACTCTTTCTACACACACTAACGACGAGATTACAGCGCTTGACAAGACCGGAAAATTGTCAGGCCTTGCTTGCAATCCCGCGGAATCGATCAGCGTTCCTAAGGCGATGGTCCGCATTCCGCAAAACACTTTCGCATTGTTCACTTTTCCGTTGACTATCGACGGCCAAGCTTATACTTTGTGGGAAGCTGTCGGAGGCGATCCCGCCCAGTCAATGGCGGTCGCTTTGGGCGGAGGCGCCACGGCTGCCGCTGCAGGCGGTTCTCTTAACGCCGCTGACATGGCTTCTCTTGGCGGAATGGCCTCAGGCGCTCCTATGGGCGGCGCGATGGGCGGAATGGGCGCCCCGATGGGCGGAATGGCTCCGATGGGCGGAATGCAAATGGGGGGAATGCCGATGGGCGGAATGGCTCCAATGGGCGGTATGCCGATGGGCGGAATGATGGGAACTCCTCCCAACGTTCAGTCTTTGCAGTATCCAAATTTAATGGGCGGCGGCGCTCCGTCAGACCAGGGAAACATCGGTCTTTTGATGGACGTTTTCATGGAGATGACCGTAGAGCTTGGCCGCACAAAAAAGCCGATAAAGGAAATCTTGGGCTTTGGCGAAGGAACGATCATCGAGCTGGACAAACTGGCCGGCGAACCGGTTGACATTTTGGTCAACCACAAGCCGATTGCCAAGGGAGAAGTTGTAGTTATCGACGAAAACTTCGGTGTTCGTATCACGGAGATTCTCTCTCCGCAAGAACGAGTCAACGAACTGAGATAGGAACGGTCAAGGCGCGCTTGCGCTTAAAGCCTTGACACGTTCCTTTTGCGGCGCGAAAAAAATTGTCGCGCCGCAATGAAAACGGCCTGAGGGGGGCCGCTTTGGGTGGGAGGAAATTTGAAATTCTCAAAAATCACATTGGCGTTTGTTTGCGCTTTTTCTCTTTTCATAGGCCTTGCTTATTCGCAGGACAATTCTTCGGGCGACGCAGGCGTCTCCCAGTCCACGATTTCGGCCCAGTCTTTGCCTGACGAAACAACTTTGCGCATTGACGACGCGCCTGTTTCCGGCCCTACGGCCTCGGCGGACCGTCCCCGTTCCGTTTCGACTGTTTGGGTTTTCTTTAGAATGGTCTTTGTTCTTATAGTCGTTGTCGTTTGCATTTATTTTGTGATGAACTTCATGCGCAGAAAAATGGGCGGGAACGTGGCTGACGACGACACATTTTTGCGCAAGGTGGCGCAAGTCACAGTCGCTCCCGGAAAGACCGTTCAAATCGTGACGCTTTTGGAAAAGGCGTACTTGATTGGCGTCACAGACAATTCCATCGACTTGCTTGGCGAAATCGACGACAAGGAATTGGTCGACGCGATGAACCTCAACGCCGACAGAAACCAAAACGCGGCGCGCGCCCGAAACTTTAGCGACGTGCTTTCGTTATTCTTGAATCCAAAAAATCCTGGCGCCACCGAAGGCGAACGAAACGCCTCCAAGTCCATCGCCGAATTCTTCAACAAGCAAAAAGAGAAGTTTAAGAATGGAAAGTAAGGCCTTGAATTTTTGCAAAAAACATTTTCTCCGCCTGGCTCTTTTTGCTTTTGTAAGCCTTCTTTGCGTCTTTCCTGTTTCGTCGCAGGCTGCGGGAAGGGCTGTGGACGACCCTAACTTTCCGCAAGGTTCCACCCGCGGAACCATGCAAATGCAGGGCAACGTCAATCCTGTTCAAATACCCAATGTTGACATAAACATCAGGCGGCCCGAGAACGGCCAGGAAGTGGCCTTTAGCGTGCAGCTTTTGATAATGCTTACGCTCTTGACGCTGGCGCCAAGCCTTTTGATTTTGCTGACTTGCTTTTTGCGCTTTTCGATCGTGCTTGACTTTATCAAGCGCGCGCTTTCGTTGCAGCAAGTTCCTCCCACAAGCGTCTTGAACGGAATCGCCTTTTTTATGACCCTCTTTGTCATGTGGCCAACGTTCACCAATATTTATGACAATGCCTTCAAGCCGATGCGTGACGGCCAAATAGGCCTCGAGGCCGCCTTTGACGGCGCGCAAAAGCCGATCCGATACTTTATGTTCTCGCAAATGTCGGACGACACCAGCTACATCAAGATGTTCATGAATATGCGCGGCCTTGACAAGCCCGACACTCTTGACGACGTTCCGACTTATGTTTTGGTTCCCTCTTACATTTTGCACGAGCTTACGGCGGCCTTTAAAATCGGCATTTACTTGTACATTCCGTTCATAATAATAGACATGGTTGTGGCCAGTATTTTGATGAGCATGGGAATGATGATGCTTCCGCCTGTGCAAATTTCGATGCCCTTCAAGTTGATGCTTTTTGTTTTGGTTGATGGATGGGGCCTTTTGACCCAGCAGCTTTTCTATTCGGTGTTGAGGTAGCGTATGGACGTAGGGCAAATTACAAATCTTATGCGCGCGGGAATCATGCAGGTTTTTATTTTGATCGCTCCCGTATTGGGCGCGGCCCTGATTGTAGGCTTGGTTGTCGCGATTTTTCAAGCGACCACTTCGATACAAGAACAGACTTTGACTTTTTTGCCAAAGATGCTGACGATATTGGCAGTGCTGGCGCTTTTGGGCGGCTGGATGTTCGCGGAATTGAGGGATTACGCGATAATGCTTTTTAGGACAATTCCAAGGTTGTAGGAGAGAATAGTTTTTGTTGGACCAAGTTTTGGCGCAGGCTCCTGTGTTCCTGCTAGCGGCTGTAAGATGTTTCTCGCTTTTGATGACGCTTCCTCTTTTTAGCATGCGGAACATTCACAGCGCGGCCCGCGTCGCCTTGGCCGGCTTTTTGGCCTTTAACATAATCGGGCAAGTCGACTATTCCGCCTACTCAAATTATCTCTTGCCGAATCAAACTTTCACGGCGCAATTCATAATGCTTTTGGCCGGAGAGGCCTTGCTTGGCGTCATAACGGGCTTTTACATTTCGATAATATTTTCGGCCTTTAGCACGGCCGGCCAGTTCTTTGCCTTCCAGATGGGTTTTTCGGCCAGCGAAGTTTACGACGCGCTTAGCCAGGTCGAGAACCCCCTTATGGGCCAATACCTAAACTTGATCGCATTGTTGATCTTTATGCAAAGCCGCCTTTTCCAAAAACTTTTTTTGGGCGGCTTGGTCGCCAGCTTTAAGACTTTAAGCGCTTTTTCTATTGTAAACGACATGGCCGGCGGCGCGGTTTTGCCAAGATTTTTCATGCGGGGCTTGACCGAGCTTTTTGCCAACGCGCTTGTCATTTCGCTTCCGATAATCGGAACCTTGATGTTGATCACTATTTCGACCGGCATCTTGTCAAAGGCCGCGCCGCAGATGAACCTTTTGAGCGAAGGCTTCCCTGTAATGCTTTTGACTTCGTTCTTTGTTTTGACGGCATTGATGCCCAGTTTGATAGACGCTTTTTCGAGATGCTTTGACGGCGGCTTTGCCCGTTTGGAGCAGTTGTTCTTGGCTTTGGGAGGCAAGAGGATATGAGCTTTGAAGACATAGACTTGCAGTGGTTTGCCGCCGAAGATGAGGGAAGAACTGAGGAAGCCTCTGACCTAAGACTTGAAAAAGCGCGCAAAGAAGGCCGCGTGGCCAAAAGCCAGGAGGTGAACGGAGCCTTTGTTTTCTTGTTCTCCGTTTTGACCTTGCTGCTTTTGGGAAAGTGGCTTTTAAGAAATTTTGAGGAAATCTTGATTTTCTTTTTTTCAAGAAGCGCGCAAGGAAGCGCGGTGAGCGGAACTAGCGCCGCGGTTTTCTTTGACTACTTTTTAAAGATGGTTTTGCCGGTTGCCATTGTGGCCCTTGTCGCGGGAGTCGCCGGAAACATGATTCAAAACCGCGGCTGGATGTTCAGCTTAAAGCCAATAACGCCGGACTTTAAAAAAATCCTTCCGCACTTTGGAGAGTATTTTAAGAAAACAATTTTTTCAAGGCAGGGCGCCTTTAACATAGTTAAATCTTTGGCAAAAGTCGCGATTTTAATTGGCGCCGCTTTTATAATAATAAGAAGCAATATGGGCGAGCTTCTTTTTATCATTCACCAAAACGGAAACATTTTGGGCGCCTTTGGCAAAATCGCTTCAATCGCTTTCAAGCTTTTGTTCTTTGCGGCGATTTTCTTTTTGGTCATATCCATTCCTGATTACTTTATGCAGCGCTCAACTTTTTTGGATTCATTGAAAATGACCAAGAAAGATGTCAAAGAGGAATTTAAGGAGATGGAAGGCGACCCCGAAGTCAAGGGCCGCATCAAGCAGGCGCAGCGCCAATTGTTGGCTTCAAACATTCCTAGAGCGGTCGCCGAAAGCGACGTCGTCATCACAAACCCGACGCACTTTGCGGTTGCGCTTAAGTATGACGCGGCGGCCAGCGACGCTCCTATGGTCAACGCAAAAGGCGAGGACTTTATGGCGCAGCGCATAAAAGAAATCGCGCGCGAGAATGATGTTCCGATAGTGGAAAACAGGCCTTTGGCCCGCGGCCTCTATGCAGACGTCGAACTTGGCGCTATAATACCAGATAATTATTTTACGGCTATTTCCATTGTGTATAGCCATTTGGAAAAATTTAAGAAAAACGCGTCTTGACAAGACGTTAGAATAAAAAAGGCCTGGGTGGGGACTTATGGCGCAAGCGCAAATAAAACAGAACAACGCTCTCTCTGTAATAGGAAGAAATCCTGTCGGCATCGCCGTTATTGTCGTATTCTTGACGCTCATCATTCCTCTTCCTGCGGTTATTCTTGATGTCTTTATGGCGATGAACCTTTCGGTTTCCGTTTTGTTGTTGCTTACCGTTGTTTCAACGCCAAAGCCGTCGCGCCTTACGACCTTTCCGCAAATAATTTTGCTTGTCACCCTTTTTGGTTTGGGCATAAACGTTTCTTCTACAAGATTGATTTTGACAAAGGGAGCCGCCTTTGACGGCCGCATGGTAAGGGCATTTTCTTCGTTCGTTGTAGGAAGCGACAAGGGAAGCGACGGCCTTGTTGTCGGAGCGGTAATCTTTATCATTTTGATTGTAATCCAGACAATCGTAATCACAAAGGGCGCCACGCGCGTAAGCGAAGTTGCCGCCCGCTTTGCCTTGGATTCGATGCCGCAAAAGAACTTTGCCGTCGACCAAGAGCTCAACTCTGGCGCGATAACCGAAGAAGAGGCTCGCCAAAAACGCGCCGACATCCGCAACGAAAGCGACTTCTTTAGCGCGATGGACGGTTCCTCAAAATTTGTAAGCGGAAACGTCGTGGCGGGAATTTTCATCACCGTCGTCAATATTGTGGCCGGCTTGATTACAGGAATGGTTTTGCGCGGCGAGCTTTTTGGCAGCGCCATCGAAACGTATACCCGCCTTACGATAGGCGACGGCCTTCTAAGCCAGATTCCGTCTCTCTTGCTTTCGTTCGCGACCGGCATGTTGGTAACGGCCAGCAATTCCGACGTGGACCTAAGCGAAAACCTAAAAAAGCAGTTTACGCAGTCTGGCCACACATACATCATCGCAGGAGCGGCCATCGCCGTTCTTGGCATATTGCCCGGAATGCCTTGGTATGTTTTGGTTCCGCTTGGAGCGATAAGCGTCTTTGCGGGAATAAGGATGCAAAGAAACAACGCCGCGCAAGAGCTCGCTAAAAAGCAGGCCGAAGACGCCGCCGCAGGAAAGACGCAGACGGGACAAAATCCTTCCGACGTTTCGCCTGTCGTTCCGCTTGACCCGCTCTTGCTCGAAATTGGCTACGCTTTGATTCCTCTTGTCGACAACGAAAAGGGCGCCAAGCTTTTGGAGCGCGTCACAAGAATTCGCCGCGAGGTCGCGCTTGACTTGGGCCTTGTCGTTCCCAGCATAAGAATCGTCGACTTTATGACCCTTGATCCAAGCGAATACACATTCAAAATCCGCGGAATCGAAGCGGGCCGCGCCAAGCTCAAGATGGGCTACTACATGGCCATAAATACCGGCGACATAAAGGAAGAGGTCAAGGGCGAGGCCACGCGCGACCCGGCCTTTGGAATGCCCGCCATTTGGATTCCCGAAGACAAGCGCGCCGACGTTGAGCGGGCCGGCTACGCGGTAGTGGATCCGCTGACTGTAATCGCCACCCATTTGACTGAAATAATTAGAAGCCACGCGGCCGAAATACTTGGCCGCAAGGAAGTCAAGCAAATCATCGACAAGGTCAAGGAGACCGACGCCGTCGTTGTTGACGAAGTTTTGGACACTTGCAAGTTCACTTACGGCCAAATCGAAAAGGTTTTGCAAAATCTTTTGCGCGAGCAAGTTTCAATCAGAAACATTGTGCTTATTTTGGAAACGCTCGCCAACATGGGCCCCGGCGCGGGTCCTTGGATTTTGACCGAAAAAGTCCGCGAGGCTTTGGGAAAGCAGATTTGTTTGCAATACGCCGACGAAAGTCACAAGCTGCGCGTGATGAATTTGTCGCAAAACTACGCGGAGCTTTTGCTCAACCATCAAGTCTTGCCGGCCGACGGCTCGCGTCCTTATGTCGCGCTGGATCCTGTCGACGGACGAAAGTGGATTAGCGATGTCAGCGCCGCGTTCGCTTCGATGCAGGAGCGGGGCCTTGTTCCGATTATCTTGTGTCCCGCCGAAGTCCGCGCCCTGGTCAAGTCTTCCACAGAAAGGGAGCTTCCGGGAATTGTGGTTCTTTCAATTAATGAAATTATTGCGGCCGAGAACAGCGTTACGATTGAAACTCTTGGCGAAATTAAAGAAAGTGTTGAGGGGGGAGTGTGATGCTTCCAGAAGACAGAAAGCAAGAATACCTGTATCTTACGGCGGACACTATAGACGATTGCCGCGACCGCTTGTCAAAGCTTTACGGAACTGACTACGAAATTACTGAGCGCAAGAACACCACTCAAAAATTCGGCCCCTTTGGCATGTTCCAAAAGCCGGCTGTCAAAGTCACTTATGTCGTAACCCGCCGCTCAGAAAAGGTTTCCGCTTACGAAAGCGAGGACGAAAGCCAGCGCTTGATTCGCGAAGAAATATTGCGCCGCGCCACAGGCGGAAAGTCAAAGACCGAAATCCAAATCAGCGAAATCAGCGCCAAAGTCAACGAAATCGCCAACGCAATGCAAAAGATTCCTCGCGGCTCCGGCGAAGAGCGCATTGAGTCAATCGAACGCATTGAAGAGATGCTTGACGACAACGAGTTTTCCCGCGACTTTATTTTGGGAATAACCGCGCGGCTCAAAAAAGAATTTTCGCTTGACGACCTTAACGACTTTCATAAAGTGGAGCGGCAGGTTGTCGATTGGATAGGCGAGTCCATAGAAATCGCGCGTCCCAAGCATTCAAGGCCGCCGCGCGTTGTGGTGATTGTAGGACCCACCGGCGTTGGCAAGACCACGACCATAGGAAAGCTTGCCGCGCAAAACGTCATGCTTGGAAAGAAAAATCCAAACGCGGCTCCGCTTTCCATTTCGCTCATAACAATTGACAAAACAAGAATCGGCGCGGAACAGCAGCTGCAAACTTTTGGAGAGGTTTTGGAATTGCAGGTTCACAAGGCCGAGAACGCCGAAGACCTAAAGTCGATTTTTGATTCGATAAAGGCCGACAACGACGTAATTTACATCGACACGTCGGGCTACAGTCCCAACGACTCCGAAAACATAGCCAAGCTAAAGAGCACGCTAAGCGTGGACGGCTTGCATCCCGACGTTTATCTTGCCATCGCCGCCTCCACAAAGGCGCGCGACATAAAGAACATAATGCAAAACTACGAGCCTTTTGGCTATACTTCTGTGATTGTCACCAAGTGCGACGAAACGACGCGCTTGGGCAATATAATAAGCGTGTTGAACGAAAAGCGAAAAGCGATTTCTTACTGGACTGACGGACAGCATATTTCGCGGAACATTCAGCGCGCCGGAGTTGTTGACTTTTTGATTCGTCTCTCAGGATTCACTGTGGACAGAATTCATATCGAAGAAAAATTTGGAGAAAAATAAAATGGAAGACCAGATTAGCGAACTTAGAGAAATTATGAAGGGCGGTTCCGACCAAGCCAAGCCTCGCGACGTTCACAAGACCCGCGTAATCGCCATAACCAGCGGCAAAGGCGGAGTGGGAAAGTCCAACCTGGCCGTGAACATGGCCATCGCCTACGCGCAGCTTGGCAAGAAAGTCATCTTGATTGACGGCGACTTGGGAATGGCCAACGTAAACGTTTTGCTTAGCGTTGTTCCAAAATACAACTTGCTCCAAGTAATCAACAAGCAAAAGACGATGCAAGAGATTATCTTGGATTCTGAATACGGAATCAAGTTCATCGCCGGCGCCAACGGCTTTTCTAAAATCGCCAACCTCAGCAAGGACGAGTTGGATTACTTTGCCACCCAGTTCTCTTCGCTTTCAAATGCGGACATCATCATCATAGACACGGGAGCGGGAATCTCCAACAACGTTCTTTCTTTTGTGGCCGCCAGCGACGAGGTTTACGTCGTCACAACTCCCGAGCCGACTGCCATCACAGACGCGTACGGAATGATTAAAATCATCACTACCGAAATCGAAGACCGCGAGATTAACATCCAGCTTTTGGTCAATCGCGTCCATTCCGCCGACGAAGGAAAGAGAATCGCAGACCGCATCATCAGCATCGTCGGCCAGTTCCTAAACTACAAGGTCAACTATGTCGGCTTTGTTTACGAGGATCCGACGGTCCAAAACTCGGTCATCAGGCAAAAGCCCTTTATCGTGGTTGCCCCCCAATCAAAGCCGGCCATTTGCGTAAAGCATATTGTGGGCAGAATCGAAAAAACCGAGGCGCCTGACAACGAAGGAGTCTCAAATTTCCTTAAAAAGTTTTTGGGGTTTAAAAAGTAAAATAAAGTGAAATTTTGTAGCATTTTTTTAAAAAGTGTGGTATAATATAGTGAATTTTTGCAAGGGGAAAACGAATTGATTAAAATTAAGCCGATAATTTTTAGCGCCTGCGCGGCTTTCGTTTTATCCTTTGTGACAGCCCTAGCCGCAAGGTCAGGCCTTCCGGTCTCTCTCTTAAAGGCTTTCATATTCGGGCTTTTGTTTGGCGCGATCGCAGTTGGCGTTCAGTTTGTTTACGCCAAGTTTTTGTCGGAGGGCGGAGCCGCTCCGGAAGCTGCGGAAGAGCCCAAGGTTATGGGCTCAAAGGTTGACTTGGTCGTTAGCGAAGAAGATTTGGCTGACGACAAGGACTCGCCGGTTTTTTACGTCGAAGGAAAGCATGTTCTTTCCAGCGACGATGTTGGAGGAGCGCAAAAAGCCGCGCCTGTTGCCGGCGGCGCGATTCCAGCCGGCTCTGGCGCCGCGATTCCAGCCGAGGCGGGAGCGATAAGCGCCCATGAGCAAAACCAAGCGCTTGAGGCGGCCGAAAAAGTTCGCGAACAAAAGGCCGCGGAAAACATAACGCAAAAGGCCGCCGAGATGCCAAGCCCGGCCGCGCCTGTTGAGGAAGAAGTTCCCCAAGCGGCTCCGGAAAAGCCCGCTTTTTCGCCTGTCAATCTGGCTCAGGGCGGCGCTCCGGCAAGTCCCGCTCCATCTTCGGGAGACGAAGAGTTGGACGACTTGCCTGACATTGGAGAAATTGGCGGCGCCTCCTCCGCTGAAACGGAAGAAGGCGTCATTGAAGACAGCGAATTTGCGGAAGAAGGCATTGCCCGTCCTCGCAGGCAGACAGAGCTTTCTGACGGAAAAGTGGCGGATGTAAAGGACGCTCCGATAATGGCGGAAGCGATTAGAACGATATTGAGTTCAGAAGAATAAAGCAGGGTGGAGTATGGAAACAGCTCTTGTTGAAGAAAAGACAGAAGACGAACTTTGGAACGAATACAAGGAGACTCGCTCTCCTGACTTGCGCGACAAAATCATTCGGCAGTACATGCCGCTTGTAAAGTATGTCGCCGGCAAGGTCAGCGTGGGCATGCCTTCCAGCGTGGAATTTGACGACCTTGTTGGCTTTGGCCAGTTCGGCCTTTTGGACGCCATCGAAAAATACGACCCTGACAAAAACGTCAAGTTCAAGACATACGCCGTGACAAGAATTCGCGGAGCGATTTTTGACGAGCTCCGCCAGCTTGACTGGGTTCCCCGCAGCGTCCGCCAAAAGTCGCGCGAAATCGAAGACACAATCGGAGACCTTGAGGCCCGCCTTGGCCGTTCCGCCAGCGACGCCGAAATCGCAGGCAAGCTTGGCGTCAGCGAAGAGGAATACCAACAGACTGTGATGAAGCTTTCGGGCACCAGCGTCCTTTCGCTCAATGACGTTTGGTACAGCGGAAACGACAGCGACCATATGTCGATCGGCGACAGCATCGAGTCTCCTTCCAGCCTCAACCCCGACGTTATCGTCGAGCGCGAAGAAATACGCAAAATCATCATTCAGGCGATAAACGAGCTTCCCGAAAAAGAAAAGATGGTAATCGTTTTGTATTACCACGAGGACTTGACCTTTAAAGAAATCGGTCAGGTTTTGGAAGTCAGCGAGTCGCGCATAAGCCAGTTGCACACAAAGGCCAACTTGCGCCTTAGGGCCAAGCTGACAAACTTGCGAAAAGGAATCATGTAAGAATGGTCGGCCTTGAAGTCATTCAAAAAGACATGGCGGCTCTGCTTGAGCAGGACAAGTCCCTCAACGCGATCGAGGTCAACGCCGACTCGCTTGACGAGGCCTTGGCCGACGCCGCGACTCAGCTTGACACCAGGGTCGTGAACCTTGAATACGAAGTTTTGGAGAAGGGCAGCGACGGCTTTTTGGGCTTGGCAAAAAAGCCCTGGAAGCTCCGCATTTACCAAAACGCAGCCTCCCTTGCAAAAAAGAAAAAGACCGCCGCTCAGGACATCTTCTCAAACGAGGATTTCGACGAGGAGGTCAAGATTGTCGACCAGGACGGACTTTACTATATCCGCCACTTTGGCGACGAGATCATGCTCAAAGTTCTTCTTCCCGTTGGCCGCGGCCGCAATGTCGATGTCAAGGACATCATCAACGACGCGCGCAGGCCTGACACTGTCAGCATAGAAGAAGGAAAGATTAAGGAATACGCAAAGAAGGGCACCGACGGAAAGTACGAGTCCATCGGCTTGTACAAGCACATCAAGGCCGGCGACGCCATGCTCATCATCGACGTTTCAAAGGACGAGATGGAAGCGACGCTCACCGCCACCGCTCCCGCCATGAGCGGAGGAGAGATCACCGCCGACCAAATCAGGCGCGCCTTGGAGACTCAAGGAGTTGTCGCCGGAATCGAAGAGGACAAAATCGCCGAGTGGGTCGACAATCCCGTTTACGGCGCGCCCTGCGAAGTGGCCCACGCGATCATGCCGCAAGACGGCCGCGACGCCTACATGGCCTTTAACTTTGAGACAGACCCCACCAAGCTCAAAATCAAGGAAGCCGGCGACGGCAAGGTCAACTTTAAGGAACTCAACAAAATCCAGAACGTCGTCAAAGGCCAGCCCTTGGCCACAAAGATACAGCCCGAGCGCGGCAAGGCCGGAAAGACCTTGTTTGGCCGCTACCTTGAGGCAAAGAACGGAAAGGACATCAAGATTCCTCTTGGAAAGAACGTCGAGCTTGACAAGGACGGAGTCACAGTCATCGCAAGCGAGGCCGGCCGAGTCCATTACGACGACCAAAGAATCAACGTCGAGCCCGTTTTGGAATTGGAGAGCGTCGGAATCAAGACCGGCAACATCGACTTCTTGGGCTCGGTCATCGTCAAGGGAAACGTGGACGACGGCTACGAAATCAAGGCCACCGGCGACATCGAAATTTCGGGAACGGTCGGCAAGAGCTTTATCAAGAGCGAGCGGGGCAACATCATCGTTTCGGCCGGCATTTTTGGCCACGACGAGGGCGAGGTCCACTGCGGAAAATCCTTGTGGGCCAAGTTCATCCAGAGCGCCAAGGTCGAGGTCGAAGAATTCTGCATTGTCACTGACAGCATAATGAACAGCGAGGTCAGCGCCATGAAGCGCATCGTCCTCAACGGAAAGAAGGCGCAAATCACCGGCGGCCACTTGTTCGCCACCGAAGAAATCGCGGCGCGCAACATCGGCTCTCCGGGCGGCGGAACTGAAACTATTTTGGAAGTAGGCTTTGACCCCCGCGCCAAGCACCGTTTGGAATTTATCCAGGGCCAGCAAAACGACTTGGTCCGCGAGCTTGAGGACGTTGAGAACAACATTCTAACTTTGGAAAACTACAAAAAGGCGCGCAGGCAGCTTCCCAAAGACAAGGAAGAGACGCTTGGCCAGCTCAAGAGCCGCAAGCAGGAAATTACAATTGAATCGGAGAAGATTTCTGAAGAAATCGACCAAATACAGGAACATTTGCACGAGCATAAGGTCTTTGGAAAGGTAAAGGCGGAAGGAAGCGTCTTTGCGGGAGTCAAGATTTACATTCGAGACACCTTGCAGGAAGTCCGAGCCGACACAAAGAACGTCACGTACTTTATGGAAGGCGGCTTTATCCGCACCGGCAAGTACGAGGCGCCCGACTTGACCGGCTTGCAAATGCCGGAAGGATACTCAAACTAATGGCCTTGCAGCCTATTGACCTTCAGACAATGTATTCTCAAATGGCCAACGTGGCCCAAAGAGTTGCCAGCGAAGGACAAGGCGCCGCCTTGGCGCAGTCAATCCAAACGCAGGGCATTGTCAACCAAAACCTCCAGCAATCCCAAACCGTTCAAAAAGCGGCCGCCAACGAAGCCCAAACTGGAAAAATCAAGGCGGACGCAAAAGGCTCCGACGGAACGCCCTCTGGCGGACAAAAGAAAAAGGACGGAGCGGCCGAAGAGCCGGAGAAAAAAAAAGCGTACGAAATAACCGATCCCGCGCTCGGCGTTCAC
The DNA here is from genome assembly GCA_017551705.1 of Treponema sp. GTDB lineage: Bacteria > Spirochaetota > Spirochaetia > Treponematales > Treponemataceae > Treponema_D. The sequence continues at coordinate 77,937 of JAFZLA010000008.1, read as the reverse complement.
GTCAACATAACGAGGTGAGCGGATGGCCGTCTTTTTAGTTTCTTCACTTACATTGATAAACCTTCTTTTGTGGCTGGTCTTTTTGTTCCGCTTTAAAAAGCTCTTTAGCGCCGACGACATAATGTTGAAATTCCGCGACGGAATGGACGGCCTTATAAGGGAAGCCCAGCATAACACGCTCTCAAACATCAACCTGATAGACGACAAGATAAAGGAGCTCAAGGCCGCCAGCGCCGAGGCCGAGCGCAAAGTGGCCATTTTGCGCCACGAATTGCAAACTGCCGAAAAATCCGCCGCGCTGCAAGCCCAGCTTAACTTGCAAAGTTCCGCCTCCGCCATGACAAGCGTTCCTAAGACGCCTGCAAAAAAGACAAAGTCAAAGACAACGGCCCGTTCGGCAAGGGGCGGCTCCAGGGCTGCCGCGGCCTACAAGCAAAACGAGCTTCCCGGCGCGGACGAGGCTGTGGCCCTTACAGGCCTTTTTAAAGAAAACGCCGAAAAATCCCTTTTTGACGCCCCGCAAATCACCGTGACAAAAGACGGCGACGCTTACGGAAAGGTTCCTGTCATAAAGACGCAAGTGGTTGCCAGCGACAATCCGATAAAGCCCAAAAAGCCCTTTGTCCGCCGCGTCAAGGAACTTGCGGAACTTGGAAAGACGGTGGAAGAAATCGCCGACGAGACAGACCATTCGACAACCGAAGTCCAGCTTGTGCTGGACATGGCAATATAGGAGTTTTATATGAGCGTAAAAAAGCAAAATTTGGCGGTGTTGGCCAACGGAGAGCAAGTTCATTTGTTCACTGTTTCCAACGGAAAGATGTCCTTTACCGTAACTGATTACGGCTGCACAATCACGGGAATCTACCTTCCGCAAAAAAACGGCCCTACAAACGACATTCTTTTGGGCCACTCGACATTGCCCGAATACGTTATGTCGGACGGCTACTCCTTTGGCTCGGTGGTGGGCCGCTTTGCCAACCGAATTGGCGGCGCGTCCTTTGCCATTGACGGAAAAAAATACCAGCTTGACAAAAACGACAATAAAATCAACACCTTGCACGGAGGCTTTTTCCGCCTGGACCATGTTGCATGGAAGGCAAAGGTCGTTGACACAAAGACTTCTTGCGGAGTCGTCTTTTCGCGCCGCTCGCCCGACGGAGAGCAGGGCTTTCCCGGAAACCTTGACGTCACCGTAAGCTACACCCTTGGCAAGGACAACAAGCTGACGATGCGCTACAAGGCCAAGACCGACAAGCCTACGCCCGTCAACTTTACAAACCACGCGTACTTCAACCTTGCAGGAAGCGGAACCATTCTCGACCACGAGCTCCAGTCCGACTGCAAGGGATACTTGGAGGTCGACAAGAACCTCATTCCCACAGGAAAGATAATCGACGTGGCCGGCACGCCCTTTGACTTTACCAAGGCCAAGACCATAGGCCGCGACATAGGCAAAGTGGCCCCCGGCTACGACCATTGCTACGTGACTCCAGCCTACAAGGGAAAGGCCGCCGCTCCCGACCCCAAAAAGCTGGTCCGCGCAGCCGTCCTTTATGACCCCAAAAGCGGCCGAAAGATGACCATGGACACAAACCAAGAGGGAGTCCAGTTCTATACGGCCAATTGGGTCGAGGGCCTTACAGGCAAAAACGGCGTCAAAATGGTCAAGCACGGAGCGATTTGCCTAGAAAGCCAGCGCTTCCCCGACGCTCCCAACAAGCCCGACTTTCCGCCCTGCGTCCTGCGCCCCAAAGAAACCTACGACGCCGTTACCGTCTACGGCTTCTCGTGGTGATGTGGAATATTAAACATTATTGAATGCTATTCAAAAAATAAAAAAAACGCGTAGCGGAAAGAGCAAACGGGGCAAACTTAGGACACGTTAAGCTAATCGCTTTGCCCTAAAAGTACCTCGTTTGCAGCCGTTTGGCTTTCCGCGAGAGCGTTTTTTATTTTTTTATTTTTTTTTCTTGTTTTTTAATAAAACTGTGTTATAATAGAGCATTATCAATTGATTTTAGAAATTTCTGCATAACAAGGAGCATGAATGGACGTTCAGTTGCAAGAATTGATCGACAAGATCAAAAAGGACGGCGTTGCGTCGGCGGAAGAACAAGCCGCCAAGATTATCGCCGAAGCGGAAGCTAAAGCCGCTTCAATTGTAAAAGACGCAAAGTCACAGGCAGAGAGCATTGAAAAAGAAGCCAAAGCGGCCAGCGAGCGCTTTCAAAAGGCCGGCGAGGACGCGGTCAAACAGGCTTCGCGCAATCTTCTTATTTCATTCCGCGACGGCATCAACGCCGAATTGCGCGCCATCGTACAGGACGAGACGGCCAAGACCTACTCAAAGGACTTGCTTGCCAAGCTCGTTCCCGAGACGGTAAAGGCATGGGCGGACAAGTCCGACTCGGCCGATTTGGCGGTTCTTTTGTCAAAGGCCGACTTGGACGCTTTGGAAAGCGGACTCAAGGGCGCGCTCAAGGACCAAATCGCCAAGGGAATGGAGATAAAGGCCGACGCGTCTTTGGCTTCGGGCTTTAGAATCGGACTTAAGGACGGAAGCGCCTACTACGACTATTCAGCCGAGAGCGTGGCCGACCTTTTTGCCGCCTACCTCAACCCAAAAATCGCCGCGCTTGTCGCAGCGGCCGCAAAAGAGGCTTAAATAGTGGCAAAGCAGTATTACTTGGTGTCGCAGCTTCCTTCTGTCGAAAACCTTGACTCAAGGTCGCTTCCGATCACCGAAAATTACTACAGGGATCTCTGCGGCCGCTTTTTGGACGCCAAGAGCGTAAAGATAATCCAAAATCTTTCGCTCGAACCGCCAAAGAAGGAGGGCAAGACTGGCTCCGCGTTCCTTGACAAATGGAACGAAAAGGAGCGCTGCCTTCGCTTTGCTTTGGCCCAAGTGCGCGCGCTCAAGATGAAAAAGGAGGCTGAGATGCTTCCCGCCGGTTGCACCGCCGACATAATCCAAGCGGCGCGCACGGCAGTCGGAATGGAAAGCCCCCTTGCAGCCGAGGAATACCTGAATGAATACAGGATGGAAACTCTCAATTCGTTGACCCCGTTGGACAACTTTAGCGTTGACGCTGTTATTGCCTACGGCCTCAAGCTTATGCTGGCCCAGCGCATGAAAAAGTTCGACGTGGAAACGGGCAAAGCTTCCTACCACAAAATTTACGATGAAATACTAGAGGAGTCAAAATGACCAATGGAAAAGTAATCGGCATTAACGGAAACATGGTCTCCGTTCAGTTTGACGGAAACGTCACGATGAACGAAGTCGGCTACGTTAAGGTCGAGGACACAAAACTAAAGGGCGAAATAATCCGCATTCGCGGAAACACGGCCCAAATGCAGATTTTTGAGATGACCGAAGGAATCAAAGTCGGCTGCGACGTTGAGTTCACAGGCGAAATGCTCGCCGTCCGCCTTGGCCCGGGACTCTTGGGACACGTATACGACGGCTTGCAGAACCCCCTTCCCGAATTGGCGGAGAAGGCCGGCTACTTCTTGGAGCGCGGCTTTTACGTCGAGCCCCTTCCTACGCAAGTTGAATGGGACTTCACTCCGATTTCAAAGCCGGGCGACACCCTTTACCGCGGCGACTACTTTGGCTCCGTTCCCGAGGGACCCTTTACCCACAAGATTTTGGTTCCCTTTGACATGCTTGGAACCTACAAGGTAAAGTCAATCGTTCCCGCCGGAAAGTACAAGATTGACGACACCCTCTGCGTCGTCACCGACGAAAAGGGCAACGAAAAGAAGCTTACGATGGCCTTCTACTGGCCGGTAAAGCGCGCCGTAGACTGCTACGCCGAGCGCCTTGAGCCGACAGAGACGATGGTCACAAAGACCCGCTTGATCGACACCTTCTTCCCTGTAGCCAAGGGCGGAACATATTGTATTCCGGGGCCGTTCGGAGCCGGAAAGACAGTTATCCAGCACACAACCAGCCGCAACGCCGACGTTGACATCGTAATCATCGCGGCCTGCGGAGAGCGCGCCGGAGAAGTTGTAGAAACAATCACCGAGTTCCCCGAACTCAAGGACCCCCGCACTGGCCGCTCCCTCATGGAACGCACCATCATCATTTGCAACACGTCATCAATGCCTGTAGCTTCGCGCGAAGCTTCGGTTTACACTTCGGTGACATTGGCCGAATACTACCGCCAAATGGGATTGAACGTTTTGCTTTTGGCCGACTCGACATCCCGCTGGGCGCAGGCCTTGCGCGAAATGTCAGGCCGCTTGGAAGAGATTCCGGGCGAAGAAGCCTTCCCGGCTTACTTGGAAAGCTACATCGCGGCCTTCTACGAGCGCGCGGGCCAGGTGCGCCTGCGCGACGGAAGCAAGGGCTCTGTAACGATTGGCGGAACTGTATCTCCTGCTGGCGGAAACTTTGAAGAGCCTGTAACGCAGGCCACGCTCAAAGTAGTAGGCGCCTTCCACGGACTTACACGTGAGCGCTCTGACGCGCGCAAATACCCCGCCATCGACCCCATAGCCTCTTGGTCAAAGTACAACCCCGTCATCCGCAAGGACTGGGTGGACTTCGCCCGCTCCGCATTCAAGCGCGGAACCGAAGTCAACCAAATGATGAAGGTTGTAGGCGAAGAAGGAACGACAACAGAAGACTTTGTCGCTTACCTCAAGAGCGAATTCCTTGACGCGGTTTACTTCCAGCAAAACTCCTTTGACGAAATCGACGCGGCCTGCTCGGTCGAGCGCCAGACATACACTTTCAAGAAAGTGCTTCAGGTCATGGCCAGCGACTTTGAGCTTAACGACAAGGACGAGGCTCGCGGTTTCTTCAATCAGCTTAGGAAGACATTCGGCGACTGGAACTACGTTGAATTCAAATCGGATAAATTCAATTCTCTTGAAAAAGAGATTGACTCAATTTATTCACAGAAAAAAGGCGCGCTCACAAAAGCGGGCGAGGCCCTTCTAAAGGACGGTGAATAATGAACAAAGTTTACAGCAAAATTGAATCTATCAACGGAAGCGTAATCACCGTTAAGGCCGACGACGTGGCCTACGGCGAGCTCGCCGAAATTGAGACAAGATTCGGAAAGTCATTGGCTGAGGTCTCGAACATCCAGGGCAACAACGTTTCGCTCCAGGTGTTCGCTGGCGGCCGCGGCGTTTCGACCGGCGACCACATCAAATTCCTTGGCCACAGAATGGAAGTCAGCTTTAGCGACAACTTGCTTGGCCGCATCTTCAACGGTTCGGCCGAGCCCCGCGACAACGGTCCTTCATTGGCCGAGAACTTGGTAACAATCGGCGGCCCTTCGGTCAACCCGACAAAGCGCATTATGGCGCGCCGCATGATCCGCACCGGAATCCCGATGATCGACATGTTCAACACATTGGTTGTCAGCCAAAAGCTCCCGATTTTCTCAATCTCGGGCGAGCCTTACAACCAGCTTTTGGCGCGCATCGCCATGCAAGCCGAAGTCGACGTAATCATCTTGGGCGGAATGGGACTTAAGTACGACGACTACTTGTACTTTAAGAACACGCTCGAAAACGGCGGCGCCTTGAGCCGAACAGTAATGTTCGTCCACACGGCAGCCGACCCGTCGGTAGAATGCAAAAAGATTCCCGACCTTTCGCTTGCCGTAGCCGAGCAGTTCGCCTTGCAGGGAAAGGACGTTTTGGTCCTTCTTACCGACATGACAAACTTTGCCGACTCGATGAAGGAAATCGCCATCACTCAGGAACAGGTTCCTTCAAACCGCGGATATCCGGGAGACCTTTACTCACAGCTGGCCGCCCGCTACGAAAAGGCCGTTGACTTTGCCGACTCAGGCTCGGTCACAATCCTTGCCGTAACGACGATGCCCGGCGACGACGTAACCCACCCGGTTCCGGACAACACAGGTTACATCACCGAGGGCCAGTACTACCTTAAGGGCGGCCGCATCGAGCCGTTCGGATCTTTGTCGCGCCTCAAGCAGAACGTGAACGGCAAGACCCGCAACGACCACCGCGCCCTTATGGACGGCATGATCCGCCTCTACGCCTCATACAAGGACACGCTCGAAAAGAAGAGCATGGGCTTCAACATGAGCGCGTGGGACGAAAAGCTCCTCAAATACGGCGAAATGTTCGAAAGCGAGATGATGGACCTTTCAAAGAACATCGCGCTTGAAGACGCGCTGGACTTGGGCTGGAAGATTCTGAAGGACTGCTTTGACAAGGACGAAGTCGGAATCAAGACGGAGTTGATTGAGGAACACTGGCCTCGTTAAGTTTGTAGGTAACTGAATGGCGAAGATTAAGCTGACAAAAAACGAGCTCAAGGCCCAGAAAGACGCGCTTAAAATGTACAAGCGCTATCTTCCTACGCTCACGCTCAAAAAGCAGCAGCTTCAAACAGAAATACGCTCGATAGAAGAGCGCGCCAAAGAAGTGCGCGAACAACGCAAAAACCTTGAAAAGGAATTTGAAGTTTGGATAAGCGTATTTGGCGAAAAGGACGCCTTCAAGCCCGGCATGGTTTCGGTAAAAAATATCCGAAAAGGCACGGGCAACATAGCGGGCGTCACTATTCCTGTTTACGAGGGAGCGGATTTTTCGCGCGGAGACTACGACCTTTATTCAACCCCCTTGTGGATTGACTTGGCCGCCGACCGCATGGAAAAGGCGCTTTCGTTGGACCTTGAGGCTGACACGCTAGAAGAACAAGTTCGCCTGCTTTCGCAAGAGCTGAGGGTTACAACTCAGCGCGTGAATCTTTTCGAAAAGGTAAAGATTCCCGAAACAAAGGCGAACATAAAGAAGATTACGGTATATCTTGGAGACGAACAGGTCGCGGCCGTAGTTCGCTCAAAGATTTCTAAAAAGAAACTGCAACAAAAGACAGGGGAGGAGACAGCATGATTACGCCGATGAAAAAAGTTTCCCTTGTAATTTTGGACAGGGAAAAAGAGGCCGCTCTAAAAGCTTTGCGCAAGGCCGGCTTGGTTCACCTTGAGCCTATCGAAGGCAAGGGCGAAAAGCTGGCCGCGCTCAAGAACGACTACGCAAAGTTGCAGAGCGCCGTAGGCTACTTGGGAGAAATCAAGCTCCCCAAAAAGACTGTGTTCCCCGAGCTTTCGCAGGAAGACGCGATTAAAAAAGCGCAGCTTGCGATTGACTTGACCGAACGCAAAAAGAGCCTTTTGGAAAAAATCGCGGCCTCGGCCACCGAGATTGACCGCTTGGCCGCTTGGGGAACCGTAAACCCCGCCGACTTTGAATACTTGTCGCAAAAGGGAATCAACCTTTCGATGTACGAAATTCCCGCCGACAAGTACCGAACGATCGGCGAAGACGTAAAGGCCCTGCTTGTCAACTCGTCCAAGAGCGGAAAGCGCTTCTTGGTGATTTTGGAAAGCAAGGACGCCGAACGTCCGGCGGGCCTTCCTCCCGAAGCCTATCAGGTTGTGATGCCCGAAAAGTCCACCGAAGAAATCGCGGCGGACATAAAGGCTTACGAGGCTGAGACGGCCCAGATCGAAAAGGACTTGGCGGCCAACGCCATTTACCTTAAGGCCATCGAAGCCGCCCAAAAGACTTTGGAAAAGGACATCGAATTTGAGAACGTCTATTCGGGAATGGAAAAGGAAGCCGAGGAAAACAACACTACGCTTTCTTGGCTTACCGGCTACGTTCCCGTGGACTCCATGCAAGCCCTTAAGGACGCTTGCGCCAAGAACCATTGGGCCATGTCGGCCGACGATCCCGCCGAAGAGGACAACGTTCCGACAAAGCTCAAGAACAACAAGTTGGTAAGCTTGATTTATCCGCTTACGGACTTCTTGGACGTAACGCCCGGCTACCACGAGTTTGACATCTCGTCTTGGTTTCTGCTTTTCTTCTGCGTATTCTTCGCGATGATTTTCGCGGACGCGGGCTACGGCGCGCTCATCGCGCTTGTGGGCTTTTTGCTTTTGGCAAAGGCAAAGAAGGGAGCCAAGTCGCTTCCGGTTTTGGTCGTCCTCTTGGGCCTCTGCACCGGAGTGTGGGGCGTGTTGACTTGCTCTTGGTTTGGAATTCCCGCGGAAAAATTGCCGCCGGTTTTGATCCAAATCTCAAGCCGAATCTTCTCGCAGCCCAAGCTTGTCGCTTTGGGAATGCAGGCGGAGGCGGCAAAGAGCTTGGCCGACAAGAACCAGCAGGTCTTCTGCTTTATACTTGCCTTGATCCAGCTTAGCGTGGCGCACATAACTTGCACGGCCGCGCACAGAAAGAGCCTTAAATGTTTGGGCGACTTTGGCGCGCTCTTGCAGCTTTGGGGAACTTTCTACGTCGTGCTCAGCATGGTTGTCGCCGACGGCGTCAACTACGTGTTCCCGCTTATGGACAACGGCGAGCCTGTCAATTTGTTCGGATATATGGTTCCGTCTTATTTCCCAACCGCTTGTTTGGGCTTGTTGGCCTTTGGCTTTACGCTCAACTTCATCTTCTCAAACTACGAGGGAAGCGTCGGAAAATCCATATTGGAAAGCCTCAAGAACATCATCAGCGTGTTCCTTGGAATCGTCAACGTGTTCTCGGACATCGTGTCCTACATTCGTTTGTGGGCGGTGGCCTTGGCAGGTGCGGCGATCAGCGGAACGGTCAACGCGATGGCAGGCCCGATGTTCGGCAAATTGACAATGGTTGTGTTTGGCGTGATTCTTTTGGTGTTCGGCCACGGACTCAACATGATACTGAACTTGCTTTCGGTAATCGTTCACGGCGTCCGCTTGAACACATTGGAATTCTCCCAGCACTTGGGAATGGCTTGGAGCGGAACAAAGTATCGGCCGTTTGCCGACACCGCTTCTTAAAAAATTGCATAAAGGGCGGACAGCGTTCCGCCTTAAAAAAAGAAATATAACGCCGCAAAAAGCGGCAAACCGCAATATGTGGTAAGGAGAAATTATGAACTGGGGTATGATTGGAGCCGGTGTGGTTATGGGTATCGCCGCTTTGGGAAGCGCGATTGGAATTGGAATTGCCGGACAGGGCGCCATTGGATCTTGGAAGCGCTGCTACTTGAACAACAAGCCCGCTCCCTTCCTTTTGGTAGTATTCGCCGGCGCTCCGTTGACACAGACAATCTACGGATTCTTGTTGATGCAGACAATGTTGGCCAGCGCCGCCGGAGCGGACCTTGCCAAACAGTGCTTCTTGCTTGGCATGGGATTCGCCTGCGGCTTGTCAATGTGCATGTCAGCCGTCGCTCAGGGAAAGGCCGGCGCCGCAGGCAGCGACGCTCTTGGCGAAACAGGAAAGGGCTTTACCAACTACATCATGGTAGTAGGTCTTTGCGAAACCATCGCTTTGTTCAGCATGGTATTCGGAATGATTGTTTGCTAGTTTGCTATCGCAAACTAGCAAACGCGAGAATTAACTGTCGCAAAGCGCCAGTCAATTCTCGTAGCGTGTTGGTATGACTAATACTAAAACTGTTTATCTAGGCGGCTCGGGCCGCGTTAGGCGGATTGGCATCGGGGGCGAAGAGCCTGTTTCCATACAAACGATGTGGAAAGAGGGCATCGACGATCTTGACGACAATCCGTCTAAATTTGAGCGGATTTTGTCACAGATTCAAGAGCTTGAAGGCCTTGGCTGCGACATAATCCGCTTTGCCGTTCCTGACCAGGCCAGCGCAAAAGGCCTCTGCAAAATCGCCGCGAACACTCAAATGCCTCTGGTGGCCGATATCCACTTTGACTACAAGCTGGCCTTGGAATGCCTTAAGGGCGACGTGGCGGCCATACGCATAAATCCCGGCAACATAGGCGGCCGCGACCGAGTCGAGGCTGTGGTCAACGCCTGCAAGCAAAAGAGAGCGGCCATTCGCATTGGCGTGAACAGCGGAAGCTTGCCCAAAGAATTGCGGGAGCAAGTGGAGGCGGGAAAACTAGGCCGCGCCCAGGCTTTGGCTTTGGCCGCCGCGGAAGAATGCAAAGTTTTTGGCGAACTGGCCTTTGACCAGGTTGTTGTCAGCATGAAGGCCTCGAGCGTCCAAGAGACCGTGGATTGCAACCAAGAGTTCGCCAAAAAGTTTGACATTCCCCTGCATATTGGAGTCACCGAAGCGGGGCCCCTTATAGGCGGAATCGTAAAGTCCACGCTGGCCTTTAGCCGCCTGCTTGAACAAGGCATCGGAAACACAATCCGCGTAAGCCTTTCTTCTTCGCCCAAAAACGAAGTCATCGCCGGTCGCGAAATCCTGCGCGAATGCGGAAAGAGGGCGGGCGGCGTCCAAATAGTTTCTTGCCCCAGGTGCGGCAGGCAGGGCTTTGACGTGCATTCCTTTGTGGAGCGCTGGCAGAGCCGCCTTTTGGCCAGCCCCAAGAACGTAACGGTGGCCATAATGGGCTGCGCGGTCAACGGCCCCGGCGAGGGAAAGCACGCCGATTTGGGCATTGCCGGAGCGGGCGGAAAGGCGATTTTATTTAAAAAAGGAAAAATAATCCGAACAATTGACGAAAAAGATGCCGATAATGCCTTTGAAGAGGAATTTAATTCGCTTTGAAAAGGAAAGTATTTTTTACCGCAATAATATTGTTGGCTCTTGGCGGACTTTTGTCCGCCCAGCATCCCGTAAAGCCCAAGGTCAGCGAGCAAAGCTGGCGCGTTTTGGCCAAGGCCCAAGTTGCTTTTGACAGGGCCGATTACGGCGAGGCCATCGCCTTGTGCGAAGACGCCAGAAAGTCCCGCGGCAAAGAGCTAAAGTGGAACAGCTATGTAATGCAAAACACTCTAAGCTCGCCCGAAGTCAAAAAAAAGGGTCCCTTTATTTCGGACTTGATGCCTGTGCTAAAAGACCGCGAAGACTTTGAGGCTTTGGAAATCATAAACGCATGGCTTGACCGAAAGGGAGCCGATTATTTTGACAACTCCCTCCCCAAATTGTTTGAGTACCTAAAGCGCCTAAACGAATATCCTGAATGCGACTTTTTGCTTGCAAAGATTTACCGGCTGGAAGGTGAGTACGATTTGGCGATGCAGTTCCTAAAGAACTCTATGAAGCAAATCGACTTGCTGGACGTTCCCGCCCAAAAATACGACATCTATTACGAAGCCGCTGACTTGGCCAAGGTAATCGGAAATCAAAACGAATGGGAAAGCTACTTGCTTTTGGTCGTCGCCAACGACGGCTTGTACAAGGACGAGGCGTCAAAGCGCGCTATGGTTCGAACCGTTGGGCTAAAAAGAAAAGACCTTGTAAATTACTTTTTTATGCTGCATCGATATTCCGCGGTCAACTCAATAAGGGCCTACTTTGAGTTGGGCCAGTTTTACAAGAGCCAAAAGAAGATCCGCGATTATTGGAACATGACCGCTGACGGAGTTGTGTGCGCCTTTACTTGGACTTTGGAAATCTTGCGCGACCGAAACCCTGAATACACCTTTAAAAATTTGGAAGGATTTTTTGAGGAATGCGGCCGCTACGAAGACGTTTTGGCGTGGGCAAACAAAAACGGCGTATGGAAAGGCTTTTACGAAATGGCTCAAAGCGCCATTCAAAACGGTTGGCTAAATTTTGGAATGAACCTTTTGCAAACAATGGCTTCTTCTTGTCCCGACAAGTATTGGGCGGCCGCGGCCAAAAAAGCCGCGCTGGATTACGCTCAACCGGCAGAACAAGCGCCCGCCGGCCAAGAGTCCGCTCAATAGAACAAGCCGATTCCTATAGTAAGCTCTTTTTTGCTGGACTTGGAATCGCGCCAACTTGTGTCGATAAAATCCTTTAACAACAAGCGGCCTATGTCAAAGCCCGCGCTGGCGCGAATTTGGACGCTCCTCCATTTTTGGGGGAACAAAAGAACTTCGATTCCGGCGCAGTAAAAGCCGTCGCGGGGATCAAAGACGCGGCCGGTGGCTCGGTTGGCCGCCAAGGCTATGTCGACAAAGGGCGCGACTTGCAGTTCAAAGTTAAAGGAGCGCAGCCTGTGCCAGCCCCATTTTTCCCAATCAGTTGAAAATATTTTAATCGGAACGTCAATGTTAAGGACCATGGCGGCCGCGCCTTTTGCGGCGTAACCGTTTGGCGTATGGGGAACGCCCGCCAAATATTGGTCGTCGGCCACGCCGCGCAAAAGATATCCGTAGCGGGTGTATGTGTTCCGCTCCGCAAAAATCAAAAGGCGGCTGTTGAGGCCCGCTTGCTTGAACGCGGCAAAAACGTTTGCGGTAATTTTTACGCCCGGTTGGAATTCATTCAGCTTGAAGTTGTAGGCCGCGCTTTGTTCGGCGCTTGCGTAAAAGCCCCGCCTAAAGTTTCCGTCCCAGTTGATTTGGCCGATGCTTAGCTCGTGCGAAAATGTCGTCTTTGGAGAAATCAAGTCTTCGTCGCGGGAATCGATTCCGTCCATGTCCCATTTGCAGTCGATTTGCGCGGCCGGGGTGTAGACAAGGTTTCCGATTTTTTCAAAGCGTTCCAAAATGATCGGAACGGAAAACTTTGCGGTCTCCGTCCAGTAAAGTTCGTCGTCAAAGACTTTGTAGTCGGCGTCGCGGACAAAGCCTTGGGTCAAGTCAAGGCGGAGCGCGACGTTCTTGAAGGGCATAACAAAAGTAAAGCCGGTCTTTAGGTTCCATTCGGGCTCTTTTCGGATAAAGGCGTACTTAAAGAAAAGGTCGTTGTTCCAAGAGGCTTGGATGGGGCCCATGGAGAAGGGCAGCTGGTATTTTAAGCTCGCGCCCGCCACAAAGTCGTCGCTTTGTCCTTCTTTTTGCTCATACTGAACAAAAACGTCCGCGGAGAGGGGATTCATCAGTCCCAAAAAGTTGTCGTCCTTAAGCTTTACCTTGAATTCAAAGCCATCGTTTGAGCTGTATTTTGGATAGGGCAATAAAAGAAAATGGCGCGAGTCCACCGTTCCGATTTTTATGGCCACGGAACGGACGCCGTCAGCGCCCTTCTGGTCTTGCGGGCCTTCTTGCGCAGGGCTTTGCTCGACGTCTATTTGAACGCTCTCAAAAAGGCGCTTGTTTATGAGAGTTTGCTTTATTTGGACAATGTACGAGTCAAGCTCTTGGCGGCTTTCAAAAACACGGTCGGCGTCGACTTTTATATTTCGCTTTAAGGCCGAAACTTTTGTTCCGCCTTGCGACTCAAAGACAACGTCGCTGATTGTCCATCGTTCGTCCGCCCAAAGAGAAGCGCAAATAACAAGGGCCGCGCAAAGGGCAAAAAACTTTTTCATCGCCGCTATCGCTTGGAATAATTTTTTTCCACCCACTTGAGGTAGTCGCCGCTTTGGATGTGGCTAATCCAGTCCTTGTTTTGCAAGTTCCACTGGACAGTCAGCTCCAAGCCTTGCTCAAAGGTCATTTCGCGCTTCCAGCCAAGCTCGCTCTTGATTTTTGAGCAGTCTATGGCGTAGCGGGCGTCGTGGCCCGGGCGGTCCTTTACGTGAACGATTGTCTTTCGGACATCGTCGGCGGACTTGCCCAGCTTTGCGCTTGCAATTTCAATCAGCTTGTCCAAAAGCTTTACGTTCTGCCATTCGTTTTCGCCGCCGATATTGTACTTTTGTCCGTTGATTCCTTTTTGCAAAATCAGCCAGACCGCCTTGTTGTGGTCTTCGACGTAAATCCAGTCGCGGATGTTGGTTCCTTGGCCGTAGACGGGCAAGTTCTTTCCGGTGGAAATGTTGAGTATCATCAAGGGAATCAGTTTTTCGGGGAACTGGTAAGGGCCGTAGTTGTTTGTGCAGTTTGAGAGCGTCACAGGAAGGCCGAATGTGTGGTGGTAGGCGAATACCAAGTGGTCGCTTGAAGCCTTGGAGGCCGAGTAGGGGCTGCGGGGGTCGTAAAGGGTTGTCTCGGTAAAGTAGCCTGTGGGGCCGAGCGAACCGTAAACTTCGTCAGTAGAGATGTGGTGGAACAAAACGTCGTCGCGGGGATTGTCCAGCGAGCAGCCCCAATAATTTTTTGCGACGTCGAGCAAGGTGTATGTTCCCAAAACGTTTGTGCGCACAAAGGCCTCGGGGTCCAAAACCGAGCGGTCAACGTGGCTTTCGGCGGCAAAATGGACTACCGTGTCGATGTCGTATTGCTTGAAAATCCGCTCGACGAGCGCGCGGTCAGAGATGTCTCCGCGCTCAAAAAAGTAGCGCTGGCCCGCGCCGGCTTTGGCGCCGAACTTTTCTTCGACGTCCAAAAGGTTTTCCAAGTTGCCGGCGTAAGTCAATGCGTCAAGGTTGACCACGCGGCCGTTAAAGTCAGACAAGTTGAATTCGCTTTTGCCCGAGGCGCTCATGCCAAAAAGGCAGCGGATAAAGTTGCTTCCGATAAAGCCCGCTCCGCCTGTCACCAAAACATTCTTAAGTTTTCTCATTTTATTCTCCTTATTCCTGCAACTTAAATCGATCGTCTTTTACAAAGCGTTCCAAGCTGTCTTGCCACTTGGGTATTTTTATTTTTAGCGCCTTGGATATTTTGTCCTTGCTCAAAACCGAATAAGCCGGCCGCTCGACCTTGGCTCCGTATTCTTGGGTGGAACAAGGCAAAACCCTGCAATTGTTTGACAGCAGCTTGCGTTTTTTTAGAAGGCGCTGGATTTCGACCGCAAAGTCAAACCATGTCGTGTCGCCCGAGTCGGTAAAGTGGTATATTCCGTAGGGAACGCTTTCTTTGCTAAAAATGTCCGTTCCCGCCTTGTCGACGTTTTTTATCGTTTGCAAAATCGCTTCGGCCAAATCCGCTGTAAAAGTTGGCGAGCCCCTTTGGTCGTTCACAACTTTGATTTCTTCTTTTGAGTTCATAAGCTTTGCCATCGTGTAGACAAAGTTTGGACGGTCAAAGCCGTAAAGCCAAGAGGTTCTTATGATGAAGTGCTGGGGGATTGTTTTTTGTATCAAGTCTTCTCCGTTGGATTTGGTCAGGCCGTAAACTCCAAGAGGCTTTTTGGGGTCGTCCTCTTTGTAGGGGCAGGACGCCGTTCCGTCAAAAACATAGTCTGTTGAAATGTGGATTAATTTTGCGCCAAGTTCCCGGGCGATTCGGGCGATGTTCGCGGCCGCGTCTTCGTTCAATTCCTTGGCGCAGTCCTTGTCGCTTTCGGCCTTTTCGACGGCGGTGTAGGCCGAGCAGTTTACAATCCAATTAAAGCGGCTTGAGTGTCCATTTTGTCGCGCCAAAAAATAGTTTTCGCTTTCCCACTTTTCGGAAAAGTCCTTTAGCGCTTTAAAGTTTCGAGCGTCGACGTCGCTTCCAGTTCCCGCAAATGGAATTTTGTTTTTTTGAAAAAGGCGGCATAATTCGGCGCCAAGCATTCCGGTAGAACCAATCACCCAAACCATATTTGTTATTATATTGAAAAAAATTAGAATATTCAACAGGGCCTATTGACATTTTTTTCTATATTTGCTACATTGACATCGTACATTTTAATCTCCTTTTAAAGTGGACTTGCGCAAGCAGGTCTTTTTTTTTGGCGCGGCGCCGGAGCTGTTAAAAGCATGGATTTTGTTGATTTGAGCACAATTCCTCATTACGCGGAATGCGAGCCCTTGGTTCGTTCGATGGGCTACGTTCTAGTGGATTTAAAAATTATTCCGCAAAAAACGACTGTAAAAATCAGCGCGGTCATCGCAAGCCAAGACCCCGCCCAAACGATCGGCGTGGAGGACTGCTCAAAGGTCCACCGCGCGCTTTTGCCCAGGCTGGAAGCCTTGCTTGGAACCGACAACACATACATGGAGCTTACGTCTCCCGGCACCGACCGCAACATAAAGAACGCGGCGGAGTTCGCTCTTTTTAAGGGAACGGAAATTCGCGTTTGGGACAAGAACGTTTCGGACTGGGTTAGCGGAACTATTGCGCAAGCGGACAAAAGTTCCTTGACGCTCAAATGCGGCGAGGAAACAAAAGTTTATAAATACGACGACATCGCAAAAGCTAAGTTTTTGCATTCATAAAAATATACAGAGGTAATTTTATGGCACGAAAAAAAGTTCAAGACAATTCGTCATCGATGGCCGAGGCTATCAAAGAACTTATCGAAGTAAAAGGCTTTTCGCCGGACGCGGTGAAAAAGGTCATTGAAAATATGCTCTTGGCCGCGTACAAGCGCGCGCACGGAACCAACGAAAACGCTGTCGTCGTTTTTGACGAGGACGAAAGCGGCATTCCAACGGACGTGACCCTTTATTCAAGAAAAGAAGTTATCGACGGAGTTTACGACCCCGTCACAGAGATTGAATTGGAAGAAGCCCGCCAGCTTAGCCCCGATTGCGAAGTGGGCGACGAGCTTGACATTCCCGAAGACCCCAAGAGCTACGACCGCTCGGCTGTTTCTACAGGCAAGCAGTCGGGCCACCAGGGCCTCAACGAAAGCTACAAGGACAACCTTTACGACGAGTACAAGGACAAGGTTGGCGGAATCATCATCGGCTACTTCCAGCGCGAGCGCAACGGCACGATTTACGTCGACTTGGGAAAGGTCGAAGGCGTGCTTCCTGTCAAGTACCAGTCTCCGCGCGAAAAATACGAGAAGGGCGAAAGAATCCGCGCCTTGGTTGTGGACATCGCCAAGACCGCCAACGGCATTCAATTGATTCTTTCTCGCGCGGCTCCCGAACTGGTCCGCTCTATTCTTGAGACCGAAGTTCCCGAAGTTTTGGACGGAACTGTCGAAATCAACAAAATCGTTCGCGAAGCCGGCTACCGCACAAAGATCGCAGTTTCTTCGGCGCGCGAGGACATCGATCCGGTCGGAGCCTGCGTAGGCCTCAAGGGCGTTCGCATCCAGAATGTCATCCACGAATTGCTGGGCGAAAAA
The DNA here is from genome assembly GCA_017551705.1 of Treponema sp. Lineage (GTDB taxonomy): Bacteria > Spirochaetota > Spirochaetia > Treponematales > Treponemataceae > Treponema_D. Next base: position 61,151 of record JAFZLA010000008.1, on the reverse strand, counting down.
ATCGACGTTTTGCGCTGGGATCCCGAGCCAACTGTTTTCATCAAGAACGCTCTCAGCCCGGCGGAAGTCGGCCGCGTAATCATTTTGGACCAGGACAAAAAGCAGGCGCTGGCCATCGTTCCCGACAGCCAGTTCTCTTTGGCGATCGGAAAGCAGGGCCTCAACGTCCGCTTGGCCAACCGCCTTTGCGACTGGAACATCGACGTAAAGACAGAGGAGCAGGTCGCCGAGCTTGACCTTAGCGAGATCGCCACAAGGCAAAACGCCCAGAGCCTCTTTAACGACGACTACGAGGAGATTGCCACAATCGCCGAGTTGCCCGGAGTTGACGAGCGCGTGGCCGGCCTTCTTAAGGAAGCAGGAATCGAGGACGTTCAAAAGTTCATCGACGACTACGAGTCTATCAACGTTGAAGGCGTTACCAAGGAAGACTTGGAAAAAATCAACGAGCTTATAAACCAGAATGTTGAATTTGTCGAAGAGGACGCTCCCCAAGACGCGGCCGCTTCGCAAGATCAAGGCGCGGAGCAAGCCGCTTCACAAGACGCGGAAGAGTACACTTGCCCGGAATGCGGCGCCGCGATTACTTTGGACATGACAAAGTGTCCCAAGTGCGGAGTTGAATTGGAATTTCAAGAGGACGAGGAATAATAGTTAATGGCAGAAGAGAAAGAAAAGAAAGCCGGAGTCGTGCTGCACAAAAAGTCGGCCGCTCCTAAAGCCGCAGAGCCAAAGAGCGCCGATGGCGCGCAGGCCGCTGCCGCTCCAGTAGAAAAAAAGAAAAAGGTTGTTCTCATAAAGAAACGCTCCGCTTCGGCCGCGCCCGCAGGAGCGGCTCCTTCTGCTTCTGCCGCCGCAAAAACTCAAGAGGCGGCTTCTCAGGCTGTTCCTGAAGAAAAGAAAGTTTCTGCCCAAAAAGAAGCCGCCGCCGATTCAAAGGCGGCTCCCGCTCCTGCAAAAAGACAGGCATCCTCATTTTCGTTGAACTCGGCAAGACCCAACGTCAAGGCCGGAAACCTAAGCGACCATTCAAAGGGTTCGTGGGGTCGCGGAGGCCAAGCTGGCGGCCGCGGCTCTTTTGGCGGGGGGCAGGGAAGGCCTTCCGGCGGTTCGGGATTTACCGGAGCGCAGGCCAGAGCCGGCTACCAAAACCGCGAGCGCGACAACAAGGGCGGCCCCGGAGCCTTTAACCGAGGCGGACAGGGCGGCGGATTCAACCGCGGATCCGGAGGCTTTAACCGAGGCGGACAAGGCGGCGGATTCAATCGCGGTCCCGGAGGCTTTGGCGCCAGGCCCGGAAGCGGCTTTGGCGGCGGCGCTGGAGGCGGTTCGTTCGCTCCCGGCGGCATGACAGGCGGAAAGCCCAGCCAAAACGCTCCCAAAAAATCATTTAAGGGAAAAAAGCAGCAATACAGCCGAAAGGATAAAGAAGAGGCCTTTGACGAGGACAAGTTCTACGAAAGCCAAAAGAAGGCCGAGACTCAGGTCAGCGACGTACCCAAGTCCATCGACATCATGGAAACTGTTTCGATCAGCGACTTGGCGCGCAAGATGAACCTTAAGGCCAACGAAATCATCGCAAAGCTTATGTCGATGGGCCAGATGGTCACCATCACCCAGTCAATCGACAGCGACACGGCCACGCTTTTGGCCGCCGAATACAATTGCGAAGTCCACCTTGTAAGCTTGTATGACGAGACTGTCATCGCTCGCGACACAAGCAACGACGACAAGCAGGAGCCGCGTCCTCCGATTGTTACCGTAATGGGCCACGTTGACCACGGAAAGACCAAGACTTTGGACGCGATCCGACACAGCCATGTAGCCGAAGGCGAGGCGGGCGGAATCACCCAGAGCATCGGCGCCTACAGCGTTCGCACCGAAAAGGGAACAATCACTTTCTTGGACACACCGGGCCACGAAGTCTTTACGATGATGCGCGCCCGCGGCGCCCAAATCACCGACATCGTTGTTTTGGTTGTTGCAGCCGACGACGGCGTGATGCCGCAGACTTTGGAAGCGGTCAACCACGCCAAGGACGCCAAGGTTCCTATCATCGTAGCCGTAAACAAAATAGACAAGCCCGACGCCAACCCCGACCGCGTGCGCACCCAGCTTACCGAGCTTGGCCTTACCCCAGAAGATTGGGGCGGAGACACTCAGTACGTGAACATCAGCGCCCTTAAGGGCGAAGGCATAGACGACCTTTTGGACGCGATTTTGCTCCAAGCCGAAATGCTTGAGCTTAAGACCGTTTGGGATTGCCGAGCCGAAGGAAAGGTTTTGGAATCGCGCATCGACCAAGGACGCGGCGTTGTGTCCACAGTCATCGTGGAGCGCGGAACGTTGCATCAGGGAGATCCTTTTGTGGCCGGCATTTACTCTGGCCGCGTCCGCGCCATGTTCAACGACAGGGGCAAGCGCATCCAGGAAGCCACTCCCAGCCAGCCTGTAGAAGTTATCGGAATCGAAGAGATGCCCAACGCGGGCGACCCCTTCCAAGTAACCGAAAGCGAAAAAGAGGCCCGCGCCATCAGCACCAAGCGCGTCGAGCTCAAGCGCTTTGAGGACGCCAAGGCAGTCAAGAAAGTCACTTTGGACAACCTTTACCAGACCATTGACGCACACGAAGTCAAGGAACTCAAGGTTGTCATCAAGGCCGACTTGCAGGGAAGCGCCGAGGCCCTTAAGGTTGCCTTGGAAAAACTTTCTACAAAAGACATCCGCCTTGTGGTCATCCACTCGTCGGCCGGCGCCATCAACGAAAGCGATGTCATTTTGGCCGCCGCGGACTCCAACGCGATTATCGTCGGCTTTAACGTCCGCCCGACTCCAAAGGCAAAGCTTTTGGCCGACCAAGAAAAGGTCGAAATCCGCAAGTACTCAATCATTTACGAATGCGTGAACGAAATCACGGCGGCCATGGAAGGAATGCTCAGCCCCGACACAAAGGAGCAGGTCATCGGAACTGTGGAAGTCCAGAACACTTTCAAGGTTCCCAAGATTGGAACCATCGCCGGTTGTTACGTTTCGGACGGAAGCATCAAGCGCAATTGCGGCGTTCGCCTTATCCGCGAAGGCATCGTAATTTACACAGGAAAAGTTTCGTCTCTCAAGCGCTTTAAGGACGACGCCAAAGAAGTGGCCAAGGGCTACGAATGCGGCGTAGGTTTGGAAAACTGGCAGGACATCCACGTCGGCGACCAAATCGAATGCTTTGAATACATCGAAGTTGCCCGCAAGTTGGGCGACGCCTTGATTGACGACAAGTCAAAGAACGAGGCCGCCGCCGCCGAGCAGCGCAGCGAAGCCGAAGCCAAGGCAGCCGCAGAAGCCGCCGCCGAAGCCGAAAAGATCGCCGCCGAAAAGGCCGCCGCCCGCGCCCGCAAGGAAGCCGCGGAAGCCAAGCCCGGCGCCCACGGAATCAATCCTCATAAGGCCGCCGAAGGCCAGGAAGGAAACGCCTGATGGGTCAGTATCGGCTTTTAAAGCTTGGCGAGCAAATCCGAGGCGAGATAGCCAACATGATTTTGCGCGCCGAGATTAAAGATCCCCGCGTCTCAAACTTTTTGACGATAAACCGCGTCGAAGTTGCCAAGGACTTGGCGCACGCAAAAGTTTACGTTTCGACTTTCATGTCGGAATCGGAACTAAACCGCGGCGTGCAAGGCTTGACCAGCGCGGCGGGCTTTATCCAGTCTTCAATCGCAAAAAAACTTACTATACGCCAATTTCCGCACTTGCATTTTGTGGCCGACACGTCAATCCGCGACGGCTACGAGATGGCCAAAAAACTTGAGGACTTGGTAAAGAGCGACGCGGAAGTTTCGGCAAAAGCCGCCGCCGCCTCCGACGGTTCGCAAAACCAAGACGACAATGCCTAACCCCAGCGGAATAATCCTTTACGACAAAAAGCCAGGAATCACAAGCTTTTCCGCTCTTGGAAAAATCAAAAAAACTCTTGGAACAAAAAAAGTCGGCCACACGGGAACGCTTGACTTGTTCGCGCAGGGCCTTCTTGTCGTCTGCGTCGGAAGCCTTACCCGTCTGGCCGGATTGATAACAGCCTTTGACAAAGAATACATTGCTCAAATAATTTTTGGCCAGCGCACTGACACTCTTGACCCGACCGGCCAGGTTGTGCAGACAGCGCCGCTTCCGACACTGGACGCGCTAAAAGATTCCCTCCAAAAATTTACAGGAAAGATAATGCAGCGGCCGCCTGAATTTTCGGCGATTAAAATCGGCGGAAAGCGCGCAAGCGACTTGACGCGGGCAGGGCAGGCCGCCCAAATCCCCGCGCGGCCCGTCACGGTTTACCAGGCCGAGCTTTTGGAGTATGAGGCGGCGGCGCAAGACAGCGCCGGCGCGAACGAGGCGGCCTCCAACGATTTGGGCATTGCAAGCGATTGTTCGCAAGCCCAAGAAGGCGGCCGCGTCCAGGGCTTGCAAACAGTTTTTGTCAAATCCGCGCGCGTCCGTTTTTTGGTAAGCAAGGGAACTTACATTCGCAGCCTTGCCCGCGACATAGGAGCGGATTGCGGATCGGCGGCGCGCTTGCAAACGTTAAATAGAACTCGGGTCGGAAACTTTCTTTTGCAAGACGCGGTGGGCGAAGACACAATCAGCGCCTCGTCCTTGCGCCCAATGGATGCGGACACCGCGCGCCTTTGCGGCCTGGCTCCCGCGACTTTAAGGCCGGGACAGGAAGAATATTTTTGGAACGGCCGCCCCTTGCGCCCAGGCCTTTTTGCCCAGTCGCTTGAGCAAGGGACGTCCGCAGTATTCTCCGCCGACGGAACGTTTATGGGAGCGGTTTTCCAAGAAGGCGGCCGCGCGCGTTATGAGTATGTCGTTCCCAAAAGCGAGGTTGCCAAATGAAAGTTTATTCTTGGAACGACGTTTTGACGGCCGCCCCTATAGGCCCTTCCGCAATAACAATTGGCGGCTTTGACGGAATGCATTTGGGCCATCAGGCGCTTTTTGACGCGGTCTTTGGCTGGAAAAAGCGCGCGGCCGCCAGTTTTGGGCTTGCAAACGATTCAGGTTCGGCCGCCAGTTTTGGGCTTGCAAACATTTTGACTGGAGCGGTGACCTTCAAGCGGCCGGCGGGCGCCCTGATGAATCCGCGCTATCCAGGCGACCTTTTTACAGAGAAAATGAAGCTGGAATATTTTGAGAAAAGGGGCTTTGATTTTTGCATAATGATTGACTTTTCCCAAGATTTCAGTAAAATAGAAGGAAGGAATTTTCTTGATCAATTGAGAAAATTTTGTCCTGCGCAATTTTTGGCGGCAGGCTCCGATTTCCGCTGCGGGCATAATTTAGACACCGGCGTCGCCGAATTGTCTGATTACGCGACCCAAAACGGTTTGGAACTGAAAGTTTTGGACGACGTAAAGCTTTTTGGAAAGCGCGTCAGTTCAAGCTTGATTCGCGGCGCGGTCCTAGACGGCGACTTTGCTTTGGCAAAAAGCCTTTTGGGTTGTCCGTACCGCCTTGACTGCTCTCCCTTTGAGTGGAGCGCGAGTTCGTCGGATTCAAGTCTGTCATTGATTGCGAACGGAAGGACGACGCAAGTTTTGCCAAAAGCCGGACGGCATCCGGTTCGCGTCGTTTTTGCCGGCAAAGAAAGTTCAGCCTTTCTTTGCGCGGAAGGCCAATTCCTTCGCCTGGAATTTCCGCTTGGACAAAAAGATTTTTCAACGATTCAAGAAATTGAATTCTTATAACAAGCCCCTGCTGGGGCAATCGAATTTTTAGGAGAAAAATATGGCACTCTCAAAGGAATTGTCACACTCAATCGTTAGCAAATTTGGAGCCAACGAAAACGACACAGGAAACACAAAAGTTCAGATCGCGCTTTTGACAAAGCGCATCGAGCAGCTCACAGACCACGTGAACCGCTTTCCCAAGGACTCAAGCGCCAAGCGCAGCATGATGAAGGTTGTTGGCCAGCGCAAGAGATTCCTCAAGTACTTGATGAGAAAGGACTTGGAAGCCTACCGCGCCCTTATCAAAGAGCTCGGCTTGAGAAAGTAATTAACCGCCGCGCTTGTCGCGGCGTATGGCAGAGCACCGCTCTTTAAAACGGAAAAGAAGATAAAGAGGAAAAAGAATTGTCAGTAGAAAGAGTGACTTACAAAATCGGCGACGAGGAATTGATCCTTGAGACCGGAAAAATCGGCAAGCAGGCCAACGGCTGCGTCTATGCCCAGTTTGCGGGAACCGCGGTAATCGCCACAGTTTGCGCTTCGAGCACGGTAGTTGAAGGAATGGACTACGTTCCCGTTACTGTTGAATACAACGAAAAATTTTACGCCGCCGGAAAAATCCCCGGAGGCTTTGTTAAGCGCGAGGGCCGCCCCAAGGACAAAGAAATCTTGGTCAGCCGCCTTATCGACCGCCCCATGCGTCCGCTTTTTGAAATGTCTTTCGGACGCGAAATCCAAATTGTTCCGACTTGCGTAAGCGCGGACGGAATTCATACGCCCGACATTTTGGCGGTAATCGCTTCGAGCGCCGCCGTTTCAATTTCGGACATTCCTTTCCATGGACCTGTGGCCGCGTGCCGCGTAGGTTACTTGGACGGAAAGTACATCATCAACCCGACATTCCAAGAGCAGGAAAAGGCCGAGCTTGAAATCGTAGTTGCCGGAACTAAAGACGGCTTTACTATGGTAGAAGGCGGCGCCAACGAAGCCAGCGAAGAAGTGATGCTCGGAGCCCTCAACGAGGCGCAAAAGTTCATCACCGACATGTGCTTGCTCCAGGAAGAATTGGTCAAGAAGGCCGGAAAGGAAAAGCTTCCGCTTGCGCCTCTTGACGTGACATTGGCCAACGCCGCCGAAATCGAAGCCAAGGCCACTCCGCTTGTTAAGGAAGCCAACTTCCGCCCAGGAAAGCAGGCCCGCGGAGAAGCCGTCAAGGCAGTAAAAAAGCAAATCGCCGCCGAATACGCCGAGCAGCTTGAGGACGAAACTCAGAAAAAGCTCTTTGACGCTTTGTTCGACGACATCCAGTACAAACTTTTGCGCAAGGCCATTTTGGACGAAGGCGTCCGCATCGATGGAAGAAAGTGTGACGAAATCCGCCCGATCACTTGCGAAGTGAATGTTTTGCCTAGACCGCACGGAAGCGCCTTGTTCACCCGCGGCGAGACTCAGTCTTTGGCCGTAACAACTTTGGGAACATTGCAGGACGAGCAGTCTTACGACGACATCGACGGAGAGAGAAGCGAGCACTTCATTCTCCACTATAACTTCCCGCCGTACTCTGTCGGCGAGACAGGAAAGCTCACGACAGGCCGCCGCGAAATCGGCCACGGAAACCTTGCCCGCCGCTCTTTGGCGCCTATGGTTCCCAGCCGCGAAGAATTCCCGTACACTGTTCGCGTAGTTTCTGAAATCCTTGAGTCAAACGGCTCTTCATCGCAGGCCTCAACTTGCGGCGGCTGTTTGTCAATGCTCGCGGCCGGCGTTCCTCTTAAAAAGATGGTAGCCGGAATCGCCATGGGCTTGATCACAGAAGGCGAGCACTACGAAAAGTACAAGATTTTGAGCGACATCTTGGGAGAGGAAGACCACCTCGGCGACATGGACTTTAAGGTTGCCGGAACAAAGGACGGAATCACAGGCTTCCAAATGGACATCAAAATCCCCGGCGTAACAACCGAGATTATGAAAAAAGCCTTGGAGCAGGCCCGCGTTGGCCGCTTGCACATTCTTTCAATCATGGAAAAGTGCATTGACAAGCCCGCGCCGCTTTCTCCCTACGCTCCCAAAATCCTTACGATGAAGATTCCGATTGACAGAATCGGAGCCCTTATCGGACCTGGCGGAAAGAACATCAAGGCTCTTTGCGCCCAGTACGACGTAACGATCAACACAGACGAAGACGGAACCGTGACAATCTACGGAAAGACCGGACAGCATGCCGAAGAGGCCAAAAAGGCCGTCAAGGGCATCACCGAAGATCCGGAGCCCGGCACGATTTACAACGGAACTGTCAAGAGCATAAAGGACTTTGGCGCCTTTATCGAAATTCTTCCCGGAAAAGAAGGCCTTTGCCACATTTCAAAGCTTTCTCACGGAAGAGTGGAGAAGGTCACCGACGTTCTCAAAGAAGGCCAGGTTATCCCTGTAAAGCTTTTGGAAGTTGACCAGAGAGGCCGCTTGCAGCTTTCTTACATCGACGCTTTGGACGAGCAAAAGAAGTAACTATGAGCGAAGTTCTGATCAAGGTTGTGGCGCAAGAAGGCTCCGCGATTCCCGAATACAAGACTCTTGGAGCGGCGGGCGCCGACGTTTGCGCGCTTGTCGATTCTCCGGTGGAATTGAACCCGGGAGACCGCGCCTTGATTGGAACGGGCTTGTTTTTTGCCATTCCCGACGGCTACGAAATCCAAGTGCGGCCGCGCTCGGGATTGGCCGCCAAAAACGGCGTAACCGTATTGAACACGCCGGGCACGATAGACAGCGACTATCGCGGCGAGCTAAAAGTAATCCTCATCAATCTTGGAAAAGAAAAATTTACAGTAAACAAGGGCGACAGAATCGCGCAGATAGTCGCCGCTCCAGTGACCCGCGCGGCCTTTGCGGTCGTGGACAGCCTTGACCAAACTGAGCGGGGCGCGGGCGGATTTGGTTCCACAGGAAAGTAATGGACATACTAGAATTCGCGAGCGAACAAAAAGATCGCGTAGTCCAAAAAGCCAAGGCTCTAATAAAAACTCTTTGGCAACGCATCTGCCAAAAACTCCTGACATATAAAAAAGTCCGCCTTGCAAAAGAAAGGGCGCTTGAATATTACGCAAAGGCTAAGCGCAAGTGGATAGCGCTCAAATTTTACAGGCGAACCCACAAAGAATACAAGTTGATGCGGTACATAGTAAAGCAGCTATTGGTCTACTTTTTTGTGATGTACCTTTTTTTCTTTTTGATTTTCTTTGTAAATCAAATCATGCTTTTTATGAAGTCCCTTTTGGGAAAGCGCATTCCGATTTCGGACGCGATGAAGCTGATGTTCTATTCGCTTCCGTTTGTAATCGCGCAGTCCGCTCCCTTTGCCACGCTGACGGGCTTTTTGATGTGCTTGGGAAGAATGAACACCGACAACGAAATCTTGATTTTTAAGGCCAGCGGCTGCCACTTGCGAAAGATTTTGCTGCAGCCGATTTTGGTCATGGGCGTCTTGATTTCGATTTTTTCGTTTTTTGTAAACGACTACCTTTTGCCGCTTGGAACGTCAAAGACCCGCGAACAGCTTAGAAAAAGCATCGCTTCAAATCCGACGATGGAAGTGGAGCCTCAATGCGTAAAGCGCCTTAACGACACCAGCGTCGTTTTTGGAAACGTCAACGAAAAGGATGTGAGCGACCTTGTTTTGTTTGATTATGACGAGAACGGAAACCAGCGCTTTATCATAGCCGGACAAACTCATGTCGATTCGGGCTCCTACAAGGGAGTGAGCATGCGCTTTGACATGAACGACGCCACCGTCATTGTTTTGGACAGGCACAAGACCAACAATTTTGACATACTAAAGTCAAAGACAATGTCCTTGCATCTTTTTGAAAAGACGGTCTTCAATTTTGACAGACAGCTTTCGCCGGCGGAATTGACCAGCTTTGACTTGGGAAGAAAAATTCGCAAAATGAAAAAAGAGCCTGGCCGCGACAAGCGCGAAATAAACATGAACGTTTTGGAATACAATAAAAAATTTTCGCTTCCGTTTGGCTCCTTGTTCTTCGCTTTTTTGGCGATGCCCTTGGCGCTGCTTTTTGGAAAGGTCAACGGCCAGACAATCGGCTTGGTTGTCGGAATATTCATCTCTTTTTTGTATTGGGCGATGATGACTGTCGGCATCCAATTGGGTTATAGGAACGGTTGGAACGGCTTTTTGTTGATGTGGCTTCCTAACGCGGTGGTGGGCCTTGCGGCCGTCTTGTTCTATTTGGGCGCGAGGAAAAAATGAAGCTTGTTTTTTATGTGTACCGCTTGTTCTTTCCTCTTTTTTTGTGTTCAATGGTGACCTTTGCCTTTATTTTGGAACTGGTCGACTTGATGATGAACATTTGGAAGTACATTTTTAACATGGTTCCGCCGGACGTTGTCGGAACGATAATGCTTAACTTTTTGCCCAAGACTTTCACTTGGGCGCTGCCGATGAGCGTCTTGTTCGCATCCTGCTTTATGCTAAGCTCGCTTTATTCGCGCAACGAGCTTACCGCGCTTTTTGCGTCGGGAGTTTCCTTGATAAAGTTTTCCTTGCCCTTGATTTTTTTGTCGGTCCTTTTGTCTGTGGCGCTTTTTGTCTTTCAAGACAGGGTTGTGGTAAAGACAAGCCTTAAATACGAGGACCTAAAGTCGGCCGCGCTTAGGGAACAAAAGAACAAGAGCAACGACCACATAGTGTTGATGTCTGGAAAGGGCGAAAAAATCTACAAGGCCGAATACTACGACGACGAAACCCAGCGCCTGCACAAGCTTTATGTGGTCACGCGCGACGAAAACCGCGCCTTAAAGTCAATAATATACGCTCCGCTTGCCATTTGGAACAAGGCCGAAAGCCATTGGGTCACAGAAAGCGGCGTCGAATACATTTACGAAGGCGACACGCTAAAAAGCGGCTCGGTCAACACCGTGGACCAAATGGAATTGACGGAGCCGCCGGAGACTTTTAGAAACAACACCGTCTCTGTTGAGTCGGCCACGGTGGCCGAAAGCCGCGCCTATATCAAGCGCTTGCAAAAGGCCGGACTTCCGTTTGCCGAAAGCCTTAGCCAGTACTACAACAAGTTCGCCTTTCCCTTTGTCGTCTTGATTGTGGCCTTTTTGTCAATCGGAATCTCCGGCAAAAGCCAACGCAACGTTTTTGTAATAAGCCTTACGCTTTCTTTGGGAATGGCGGTTTTGTTTTACATAACGCAAATGATTACAATGCTTATGGCAAAGTTTGGAATGCTTCCGCCATTAATGGGCGCTTGGTTTCCTGTCGCGCTTTTTATAGTGATAAGCATAGTTTTGCTAAGATACAGCAGGACTTAGTTTTTGGTGGAAATATGAATTCGATTTTTAAGATAAAGAAAAAGTGCCCGATTTCAAAGGCCCGCACAGGCGAGCTTACGCTTCCGCACGGAACGGTGCAGACGCCTGTCTTTATGCCGGTTGGAACTAACGGTTCTGTAAAGGCGATAACCAAGGACGACTTGGAAGAAATCGGCTTTGAAATAATTTTGGCCAACACCTACCACATGTACTTGCGGCCGGGCAGCCCATTGGTGCGCCAGGCGGGCGGCCTGCACGGCTTTACCGGCTGGAAGCGGAATTTTTTGACCGACTCGGGAGGCTTTCAAGTTTTTAGTCTTTCTAAAATCCGAAAGATTATGGAGGAGGGCGTCCGCTTCCAAAGCACTGTCGACGGCTCCTACCATCTTTTTACGCCGGAGAGCGTTGTCCGCACGCAGGCTGACTTTAACAGCGACATTCAAATGCAGCTTGACGTTTGCTCGCCTTATGGGGTGGAACGCGCGGAGGCCGAAAAGGCTTTGGGCATTACAAGCCGATGGCTTGAGCGAGCCGTTTCTGAATGGAAGAAAGTCCAGGAAGAAGAAGGTTATAAAGGAATCTTGTTCCCGATCGTTCAAGGAAATTTCTTTGAGGACCTAAGACAGCAAAGCGCCGAATTTGTAAGCGGCTTGGACTTGCCCGGAATAGCCATCGGCGGCCTTAGCGTAGGGGAGCCGTCGGACGTCTTTGCGCGCTACTTGCGGCATACCGTTCAGTATTTGCCCGAGGAAAAGCCCAAGTACGTTATGGGAATCGGTACGCCCGAATACATTTTTGAGGCTGTGGCCGACGGAATCGACATGTTTGACTGCGTGCTTCCTACAAGAAACGCGCGCAACGGAAGCTACTTTACCCACGACGGAATGCTCAGCATAAAGCAAGAAAGGTTCACCCATGACTTTGGCCCGATAGACGCCGAATGCGACTGCAAGGTTTGCAAAAACTACAGCCGCGCCTACTTGCGACATATGTTTAAAAGCCAAGAAATCCTTTCTTCGATGCTTTCCAGCTACCACAACCTGTATTTCTTGAATTCGTTGATAAAAAATATCCGTAACTCTATCGAAGCTGGAAGGTTTGAAGAGTATAGGAAAGAATTCCTAGACAGATTCACTCGGAATGAGGTAAAATAGACCTATGAAATTTTACGCGCTTTTTGCGCTCGCTTTTTTTTGTTTTTCTCTTTTCGCTTTTGGGCAGGACTCGCTTGAGGCCGCTCCTGATTTGCAGGAAAAGCCCAAGGTCGAGCTTGCCGGAGTGAGCGACGTTCCAGCGGCCAAAAGGCCCAAATCTCCCGACCCGCAAAAGGCCGCCGAAGCCGAAAAAAAGGACGAGGCCGACTCGGCGCAAAAGACCCGCGAGACCATAAAATTTGGAATCGACTCGGAACTTAGCGAGCTGGTTCAAAAACTTATTGACAACGACGACCCCAGATATTCTGGCGAACTTTACGACCTTTTTAAGCAAACAAAAAGCCCCGCCGTGCGCGATAAAATTTTGGACTACTTTACCAAGCTCGAAGACCCCTGCTTGGAAGACTACGCCGTTACGGTTTTAAATGACCCATACGAGGAGCGCAATTCTACGGTGGAGCGGGTCTTTAGGTACACCGCCGCGGTAAAGACAAAGGCGGCCGTTCCCGCGGTGGTGGCGCTTTTGGAAAGCGACAACGAAAACTATTTTTCGCCAGCCCTCACCACGCTGGGCGAAATTGGCGGCGAGCGCGAGGCCGAATACTTGGTTGACTACCTTGACCGCGCCGATTTGACAACGCCGCAAAGGCAAGCCCTTATGAAAGTGCTTGGAAAAATCAAGGCCGTTCAGACCTTTGATTCGCTTGTGGAGATAGCCAAAGACGACGGCGAAAATATTTTTGTTCGCTGCTACGCCGCCGAAGCGATTGGCGCCATGAAAAAGCAAGAGGCAATCCCTGTCTTGCTAAAACTTTTTGAAAGCCCAGACCCAAACTTGCGCTGCTATGTGATCAAGGGCATCTCAAACTTTGACACAAAGGAAGCCCACGACTTGATTGTTCAGGCCATAAAGGATTCGCAATACAAGGTTCGCCTTGACGCTATCGACGCGGCCGCGCAAATCAAGCTTAAGGATGCCGTTCCATTTTTGATTTACCGGGCAAAGAACGACCCTGAGGCGGCCGTAAAGAAAAAGGCTTACGAAAAACTCGCCGCCTACGAGGACGGGGACGCCGACAAATTTTTGGTTGGCCAAATCACAGAAAAAAAGACAAGCGACACTGTAAAGAGGCAGGCGACGGAAGCGCTCTTAAAATATGGAAAGGCCGGCCGCTCCGAAATCGCAAGTTGGGCGCAAAACCTGGCGACGGACGACACAAAAAAGTCTTGCCGAAGAGATGTCGGAAAACTTATGACAAAATATCCCGACCCAGCCTTTGCCAAGGCTTGCGCCGCCTATATCGCAAGCGGCGACAAGGACACAAAATCAATCGGCCTTGACATGTACACTGCCGGAAAGTATTCGTCATGCCAAGACGAGATTCGCAAAATCGCCGACGACAAAAAGTTTGGAAGCCTTCAAAAACGCGCCCAAAAAATCTTGGGCATAGAAGAAGAATAATTATTGCGGCGCGGACATCTTTTTATTCGTAAAAAGCGCGGAGGCGGGCGTAGATATGGCCCGCTTCTTTTTTGTCCGCTTCCGAAAGCGAGGCGGCGGGGTCGTCCACCAAAAATTCAAGGCTGGCAACGCTCTCGGCGAGGGCCGTCGAAAATCCGCGCGAAACTTTGAACCAATACGTTCCTTTTTGGTCTGTGTAAAGGGCCACAAAACCCATCTCGCGGCTTTTTGCCTTGGCCTGCGCGGGCTTTAGAATCCATTTTAATCGCTGGCAAAGATCCGCCGCCGCTTTTTGGTCTTGCAAACCGTCCGATCCTGCAAGGTTTGCCGAAAATTTTCTGTCAAATTCTTTTTCGTTTATCGGGGCCATGCCAAATAGCTTTGCGGCTTTTAGAATTGTGACAAGCTTTTCTCCGTCCATAAGTTTGTAGCCGCCGTCGGCCAAGACGCGGCCGCGCAGTCCTGCCGAACGCGCCTCAAGCTCGGGCATGTCAAAGGATTCGACCGCGGACTGGATTTCGCGGGCGGGCAGGAGAACGACCTTTTTGCCCTTGACCTTTTGTATTTGGAAGATGGATTTGCCCAACGTCCAAGCGGCCGCTTTTTGGTCTTGCAAGGCCTTGGAGTCCGCGCCGCCCCGTTTTTTGCGGTTTTTGTCGCGGCGGTCAAAGCGTTCGTCGTCGTCGTCGCCCTTGCGCCTGCGGGCCGCGTCAAGCTTGGCCTCCAAGTCGGGGTCGATTTTGTTTATCAATTTCTTTGTAAGGGGCGAGACGCTCATTGCGAACATTCGGCTTAGGCGGACAATCTCTCCGGCCACTATGTAGAGCGGATCCGTTCTAAAGAGCGACGAGCCCGGGTGAATCGAGATGTGGCCCGCCGTCAAAGTCCTAAAGTTTTCGCGGCCTTCGCGGACGGCAACAAACTGTATCATTCCAGCGGCCACGGCGCACAAGTAGTCGTCGTAGGAGCCGCCGCCCAAAACAGGAATCTTTTGGTCGCTTACAATCTCGGACAGCTGCTCGTAAATGTTTTGAATTTCGGCCAAAACCCTGTAGTCCAAATAATTCTTTTGCGCGAAATTTTCTTTTTCTTCTTCGGTTTGGAACTTTTCGTAAATGCGGTAAAGCTTTACGTAGCCCACAAAGTCGCCTTGAATGTCGTTAAAGCGGTGGTGGGCGGCGCGCGCCTCAATTTCCTCTCCGGGCGGAAGGACAAAAGGAGAGTGCGTTGACAAAAAGGCGGCCGCGATCAAGGCTTCTTGCAAAACGTTGGGGTAGCGCAAAATCGATTCCACGATGATGCGGCTTATGCGCGGCAACAGGGGGAACCATACCATCATCTTTCCGATGTCGCTAAGGGTGCGGTCGCTGTTTAGCGCCTTGAGCATGTAAAGCGTTTCCATCGCGCCCTTGATTCCTTCTAGCGAAGGCTTTGAGATAAAGTCAAAGTTTTCAAAGTCCTTTATGCCAAGCTCGGCCATGCGCAGGACTACCTCGCTAAGGTCTGTGCGGAAAATTTCTTCGGTGGTGTATTCCTGCCGGGTCTCAAAGTCGCGGCGGGGGTAGAGGCGGTAGCAGTTTCCGGGAGCGGTGCGGCCCGCGCGGCCCCTGCGCTGTTGGGCGCTTGCGCGCGAAATAGGAGTTTCTATAAGGCTTGAGGTGAAGGTGCGCGGACTGTAAAAGTTTAGCTTGGCCAAGCCGCTGTCGATTACCGTAGTGATTCCGTCAATAGTTACGCTGGTCTCTGCGATGTTTGTGCATACTACAACTTTAATCTTTCCCTTGGGCGCGGGAATAAAAATGCGCTCCTGCTCCTCTTTGGGAAGGCGGCCGTAAAGGTGCTGGATAAAAAGGCGGCGCGCGTAGTAGCTGTGTTCAAGCCGCTTGACGCAATCGTGAATCGCTTTTTCGCCGGGAAGAAAAATCAGGACGCCGCCTTCCTCTCCGTTGTCTATCACGCGCCCGATTGTGTCTTCGATTTTGGTCAGCAGCGCTTCGGTCTCGGCCTCGGTCTTGGTGCTGGCGGGCAGGGCGGGCGGGTCGTACAAAAGTGTTACGGGGAAGGTTTGCGTTTCTATCGTGACGATTGGGCAGCCGCCAAAATAGTTGGAGAACGCCTCGGCGTTCATCGTGGCGGAGGATACGACAATCTTAAGGTCCTTGCGGACTTCCAGGCAGCGCTTTAAAAGTCCAAGAACAAAGTCGATGTTAAGGCTGCGCTCGTGCGCCTCGTCCACCATGATGACCGAATACTTAAGCATCATAGGGTCCAGCTTCATCTCTTGCAAGAGAATGCCGTCGGTCATTATTTTTATCTCGGTGCTAAGGTCGGTCTTGTCCTCAAAGCGCATTTTGTAGCCGACGATTCCCGGATAGCTTGCTCCCAATTGCTTTGCGATGAACTCGCTTACGCTTAGGGCGGCTATGCGGCGCGGCTGTGTCACCGCTATCACGCCGTTTTGAGCGTATCCGGCCTCGCGCAGTATGACTGGAATTTGAGTTGTCTTTCCGCTTCCTGTCGGGCTTTGCACGACAATAACTTGGTGCTGCTCCAAGCAGTCCAAAATTTTTTGCTTTTGCGCGTAAACGGGAAGTGTCTTGTAGTCTATCGCCATGTGTAAATTTCCTTAATCTTTTTGAGCGCCGCAAGGCGCGCCTTGTAGTATTCGGAGTCTTTATGCAATCCGTTTTGGGCGAGCGTTTGGACAAAGTTTTCGTCAAGCCGTTTTATGACAGGACTCCGTTCCCCTTGCGGAGTGTAGGCAGTTATGTAACTTGTGGAACAGTGTAGCGCGAAAAAGCCCTTTTCATCAAGAGCCAGCTCCAGCGACACAAGCTGTCCGTCGCCGGTGTAGTTCCAAATCTCGCCCGGGTCGTCGTAGTTGAGCGCGCGCCGCTGGCCGCTGATTGTGTTTCCGTTGGCGTACATGATGACTTTGCGGATTTTTTTGTCTTCTTTATTGCCGATGTATTCCACGGGTCTTATCACGTGCGGATGGTTTGAGACAAGGATGTCCGCTCCCGCGTCGAGTAATTGGTTGTAAAATTTTTTTACGGAGTCAAGGACGGTCAAAACGTATTCGTCTTCGCTTGTGTGAACGCTCACGATGAACAAGTCGGGCTCCAGCGTCCTCTTTATGTCAGCGATTTTTTTGACAAAGGCGGCGCGGCCCTTTTTGGTGGGGGCGACGTAGTTTATTTGCTCGTAATCCTTCCAGGTGTTCAAAAGTTCGGTTACGGCGATAAAGACGATTTTGTATTCGCGCCAGTAAAATTGTCGCAAGGACATTTGGCCGCCCTCTGTGATGCCGCTAAAGTAGACGGGCCGCGCCGCGTTTTGGGCTTGCGAAGAATTTTGGTTGGCCGCGTTTTGGGCTTGCGAAGAATTTTGGTTGCGCGCCTCAATTCCCTTTGCCCAAAGGGCCGTGGCCTTGACTCCCTCCGTTCCCATATCGTTGGAATGGTTGTTGGCCAAAGAAATCAGGTTAAAGCCCGCGTCAATCGCCGCCTGGGGGTAGGCCGGCTTCATGTTGAAGGTGGGGTAGCTTTCAAAAGGCCTTGATTTGTCCACCGGCGCCTCAAGGTTTGCGTAGGAATAGTCGGCCTGCGCTACAAGGTCCCGAATGTCGTCCCAAATGGCGTTGTAGTCTTTCATGCCAAAGTTTTGCGTGTGGGCCATTATGTCGCCGGCAAAGAGCAGGCGCAAGTTTTGCGGACGCGATTTTTTGGCGCTTTGGCAGGAAGAAAAAAGCAAGAGCGCGGCGAGGAAGAAAATTGCTGAGACAAAAAAACGCGCGCGGAACTTTTTTTGCATTTTTCTATTTTACCATAGTTTTTCGTTTTTTTGTTGTTTTTTTTATGAAAATGCTGTAAAATAGATAAAGTTGTACTAAGTGTTTTGCCGCGACTTTTGCAATAAGGTAGCGACTATGAAAAAAAGATTTGTTTCAAAAAATCCTAGACACATGACTGGGGGGGGGCTGTCCGCCATGCGCAGCCTTTTTGTTCCCTCCGCTTTTGTTTTCGTTTTAGCGCTTTTTTTGGCGCTGGGCGTAGTTTCTTGCGACAACATGTCCTCAGGCGGAGCCGATTACGCGCCGGTGTCCGTTCCTGCGGAAGGGCCTTCCGCAACCACGCCGGAAGCCTCCCACAAAACAGTGATATTAAGCGGCTCGCTTTCGTCGGGAGCCGTTCCAAGAGCCATTGCAAAATCCGTAAATTCAAACATCGCGCAAGACTCGGACAGCGAGCAAGCTTTAATAGCGCGTTCGGCAAACCCCAGCATTGACGGCGCAGACTATTACTACTACGTAAAGACACTTTGCCAAGAGACTGGAGAAGAAAAGGAATTTGACCAAGGCGACCCGATTTTTATCGAAGGCGCAAGCTCGATTGCGTTTGAGCTGGCCTTGTTGACAGACTACACTTGGGTCATCGAATGCGGCTTTAAAAAGACTGGCTTGGCAGACCCCGTCCTTTTTGACAAAACCGCGCCAATTCATCTTGACGAAACCGACAGCGTTGTGAACGTGAGCTTTGCCGCAAAGCCCAATTCCGGCGCAAACGGCGGCTATGGCAGCGTGCTTCTTTTGCTAAGCGGCTCGTATAAATCTGCGTCGGTCGCTTGTTCCGATGACGGATGGATAGCGGCGTCTGGCGGCAAAACGACCGCGCTTGATGTGGACGAAGCGACCGGCGCGGCGACTTTAAATTTTCCTTCAATCAAGGCCGGGGCCTACGAAGTTGCCTTTAGCTTTTACAACGACGACGGCGTGATGGTTTATCAAACCGTTCAAACTATAAGCGTCCTTGCCGGAATGGAAACAAATTCTTGGATTAGTTCCGGCGGCGACGAAGGCGTTGTCATAAACTCCGACCATATGTTCCAAGTCGGAGCCGCCGCGATCAGCTCCTTTGACCGAAAGACTTTTTATGTCGGAAAGGTTGTTGAAGGAACCACAGCCAGCAACTCCAACGCGGGAAGCGCCTACGCTCCGTTTGAAACCTTGGACGCGGCCGCAAACGCGATAGCGGCGCGGGGTTCCAACACAGTGGACTACAACATTTACATTAGCGGAACTGTGCAAAACGACTGCAACCTTCACGCCATTGACAGCGCAAAGGCCAAGTCCGTGACCATATCCGGCGTCAACGGCGGAACTCTGAAAGCGAAGACAAGCGGCCAGCCTGTTCTAAACGTTATGTCAACGGCTCCGCTCCATCTTAGAAACATTGCCATAGACGGCGAGGGCGCCGCAAGCGAGGGAGTCATCGTAAATCCAGCGTCTGCCGGCGGACTTTACATAGAGGACGGAACTGTAATCACAGGCTGCAAGCGCGGAGTGTCTGTAAGCTCCGGCAAAACTCTTTATTTAAATGGCGGAAGCATAACCCAAAACGTCGGAACGGACGACGGCGCCGGAGTTTATGTTACCAGCGGCGCGACCCTTTGCATGCGAGGCGGAACGATAAGCCAAAACGAAACCTCAACAAAAGGCGCGGGCGTTTATTGCACTAACGGAAGCGTTTTGCTTTACGGCGGAACAATACAAGGCAACAAGGCGGCTTCTGACAGTGATGTCGGCTTTGACGGCTCCGGCGGCGGCGTGTATTTGGCCGGGTCGTCGAGCCTTGACATGAGCGGCGGAAAAATTTTGCAAAACCAAGCGACGGCTTTTGGCGGCGGCGTGTATGCTGAGAAAAGTTCGCTTTTTGCCGCGACCGGCGGAGAGATTCTGCAAAACACAGCGCCCGCCCAACATAACAACGGCTCGGCCGGCGACAATATTCAGCCGGGCGGCGGCGCGATTTATGCGGTGGCGGGAACCATCTATTCAATAGGAGACGCCGTCTACATTCCTTACGGAGACAAAAACGGCGGCAAGGGCGCGGGCAAAAACGACATAGGGCTTGGATCCACTTCAAGCTGGAAATCGCCCGTGACTGTGGCAAGCCAGCTTGTCCGCCACGCCTCAAGCGACCCCATCGCCTTGACTCCAAATTGGAAGCGCGGAAATCCAATTGTCAAAAGCGACGACAAAAACCTTACCGCCGCCTCCCAAGAAAAATTTACACTTACCGCCGACATGAACGAGGGCTGGGAATACATATACACCGAAGACGAAAAGACAATAAAGATTGACGCGCCCTTCTATGTCGGCTCTTACAACGGAACGCTTGGAAGCGACAGCAACGACGGCACAAAGACAAGCCCCTTTAGGACGCTGGCAAAGGCTTGCCAACAAATGAACGACGGCGGCGCCGAGTACACGATAAGGATAATTGGAAGCACCTACAAGTCCGGCGATCCGAATGGCAGCGTCGCGCAAGAAATACCTAGTACGCTTACGAGCGCAAATGCCAAGTCCGTGATGATAAGCGGCTATGGCGACAACGCCAAGATTCAACGCGGCGCGGACGGATATGTATTAAAAATTTCTAGCGCCGTTCCGGTGACTTTGAACAATGTCACTGTCACTGGAGGGCATAACAGCCAAAATGGCGGCGGAATAATTGTCGACCCAGACGCAGTTCTTTGTCTTGGAAAGGGCGTCAAAGTCATAGAAAACGTTTCAGACAAATACGGCGGCGGCATTTACACCAAAGGAAAAGTGTTTATTTACGCCGACGCAAAAATTGGCGAGCGCAAAGCTGAGAATGCGGAAAATGAGAATAAATATATAGCCAGCAACTCGTATCGTTCAAATTACGCCCAGCGCGGCGCGGGCATTTACATTGACACCGCCACGTCAAGCGCGGGCGAAGTTTATTTGGGCTACAAGAGGAACGGGGCGGGCAATCCAGAAAAAGACGACGATTTTTCCGGAGGCATTTATTACAATTACTCCAGCATTTACGGCGGAGCCGTCATGACAAACGGCGCGAGCGCCGATAAAAAAGGCAAGCTGACTATGTGCGGCGGAACAATGGCCTATAATTCCTCCACCTCCGGCGGCGCCGTTTACAACACTGGAGCCTTGGAATTGAATGGCGGAACTATACAAGAGAATAAAGCCAGCAGCAACGGCGGCGCCGTTTGCGTTGTTGAGTCTTTCGCGTCCGCTGATTTTAACGGCCCAATTCTCATTCCTTATGGCGACGGAAGCAAAAAAAATCCTTACAACGACGTTTGGGTCACAAGGACAAAGCAATTGACCTTGGGCTCAAACATTTCTCTGGCCGACAGCTCAAAGAAAATCAAGCTTACGCCGGAGACCGAAAGCGGCTATTCATTTAAAAAGCGCAACATACTTACCGGAACACTCACCAGCGCGACGATGGGGTGTTTTGACTTGAACGCGCCGGGCTTTAAGCTGGACACAACTGTCGCTTCGGGCTACGCAACGCTCGTGCTCAAGAACATTGTCACGACAATTTATGTCGCTTCCACCGCGGACTCTGGCGACAACCGCACCGGCAGCAAGGGAGAGGACCCAACCGCCTCCGCAGTTTTGGACTCCACTTGGAACAATTCGACACACGAGTACAACGGCTCGGCCAACAATTCCGCAAAACCCTTTGCGACAATCGCAAAGGCCGCGCAGTTCATCACATACCAAGAGACCCCGTCCGACTACACAATTTACGTGGACGGAACTTTGGTCGGCGCGCAAAGTCTGGCCAACTCTAGCGACTCCAGCTTCCCAGTGACGCTTGGCAACACCACCGCCACAAAAATCACTCTTGCAAGCAAAAACGGCTTGGACGCAAGCCTAAACCCCAAGGACATTCTAAACGGCAGCGGCAACAGGACGCTCAATATAAACGCCAGCGTTCCCATCCATATCTTGGCCCTGGAAATCACAGGCGGCTCCACCGGCGACGAAGGCGGCGGAATCCGCATCGCAACGCCTGGAACAAGCCTAAGCGTGACCCTTGGCGACGGAACGGACGCTAACGGCCCCAAAATAGACGGCAACCACGCTCATATAGGCGGAGGCGTTTATTTTGGAGCGAACACAAGCCTTACGATAACAAAAGGCGCTCGCATTTGCGAAAACTTTGCGGATCAAGGCAGTCTTGCTTCCAGGCAAGGCGGGGGCGTGTACAACGCAGGAACCAGGCTGGAAATGTCTGACGGCGAAATCTCGGGCAATAAATGCAATTCAACCGCTAGCAATATTGATGGAGGAGGCGTTTACAATACAAGCGTCTTTGTGATGACAGGCGGAACGATAAAAGGCAACAGCGCGAAACAAGGCGGCGGCATTTGCAACGCTCAAGGAACATTTTATATGAGCGGAAGCGCCGTCATTGGAAAAGGCGACGCCACATCGGCAGTCGATGCCGATACGGTAGGCGCCAATTATGCTAGCGATAATATGGGAGGAGGAGGAATTTATAACTACAAAGGCGCGTTGTATATAGGCTACGAGCTTAAAAACGGCTCGCCCGCGCCTGCCGCCTTGTCCGGCGGAGTCATAGGAAACTATGCCGAGAAGCGGGGCGGCGGAATATATTGTTATGACGGCTCGCTTTATGTAGCGGCAGGAAAAATATCCTGCAACAAGTGCGTCATACAAGGCGGCGGCATTTCTTGCAATACTTATTCGAGCTTTAACGCTTCGACTGATACTTTGGAGCTTGACGGGTCGACTTATAACATCAAGATAGAAAAAAACGAAATAAAAGACTTCAAATATCCCGGCGGCGCGATTGACTTTTGGTGCAAGTATTTTAAGATTAAGGGAAATGTTTCTATTCCCAGTACCGGCGGTGTGATTGGTTTCAATGACATAAAAATTGATAACACCGTGGACAGGCACATCGAAGTTACAGGCGCCCTTGCAAGTAATACAGCCAAGATTAATGTGGATGTGGTCACTCCCGCGAATCCTAGCAATAAATATAAAATTTTGACCGTGTCATCCGGCTCCGGACAAACCGTACAAAATGTTTTCACCCGCTTTGATGTTAACAATGCTCACGCCTACCTTGACTCGCAAGGCTATGTGCAAGAAGGGTATGTAATCAGCAACTTTATTGATTCTGGCAATAATTTTACTGAAGACATTCCTGACGGCTCCACCTTGGTTTTGGACAGCGGGTATTCAACCGATTTGATTTTCCTTAGCAGGTCCATAAAAACCAATTCTCCAAAAAAATATAAAGTTGACCTTACAAGAGAGTCGAATAGCTTGCTCATAGAATTGGACAGCGACGACGAGTCACGCTCATTCGAAGGTTGTACAAATATTACAGAGGTGGCTTTTAACGGAGGCAATCTTGTGCTAGGCAAGAACGCGTTTAAAGGCTGTTCAAATCTTGAAACGGTAAAGATAATCAACGAAGCAAGACCTTACGGCTATACTGGCAATGGATATAACTCGTGGAATACTTCTGCCTTTGACGGCTGCAGCAAGTTGACCACGTTTGACTTTACGGGATGTACAGATGTCGATCTTTATGCGGGTTGCATGTTCAGCGGCAATAACACTACCGTAAAAACCGTCAAATTGGGAACCGTGTTGAAAAATTTGTCGTTCTCCTATATGGAGAGGTTTGCAAATTCAAACTTTAAGCTGACTTATGACGGTTCATCCAGCGATTTAAAGACCAAAGTCACGACAACGCAAAGCAACTACAGCACTGATAAAGAAATAACCTGCGATTGTTCTGACGGCGTAAGCCTTAAATGGAAACAATCAACCGGCTCCTGGCAGTAATCCCCTTCGTTCTTGCAAAAAACCTCTTTTTTTGCTACTATAATCTTCTATGCAGCACGGAACAATGACAGGCGACAATCACGCGGCGCTTTGGAGCGGCCGCTTTAAGGAAGGCCCCGACGCGGCGGCCGTTGAATTTGAAACTTCAATTTATGTTGACCAGCGCATGGCATTTGACGACATTGCGGGCTCGCTGGCGCACGCGCAAATGCTTTGTTCCGCGGGCCTAATCAGCAAGGACGAGGCGGCCAAAATAAAAAGCGGCCTGCTTGGCATCAAAAAAGACTTGGAGTCGGGCAAGCTCAAAATTGATTACAGCGCCGAGGACATCCATTCATTTATAGAAGCCACTCTTACGGACCGGATTGGAAACGCCGGAAAAAAACTGCACACAGGCCGCAGCCGCAACGACCAAATCGCGCTTGACGAGCGCCTGCACTTGCGCCGCGTAATTCCCGACTTGCAAAACAAAATTTTGGACTTGATCAATACGCTCGCCGCAATCGCGGGCAAAAACACAAAGACCCTTATGCCGGGCTACACCCACATGCAGCACGCTCAGCCTGTGACTTTGGCGCAGCACTTGTGCGCCTGGGCATGGAGCTTGGAGCGCGACTGGAGCCGCTTGGAAGACGCCCTTAAAAGAATCAGCCTTAGCCCGCTGGGGAGCGGCGCCCTGGCCGGAAGCGGACTTCCCTTGGACCGCAAGTTGACCGCAAAGCTTTTGGGCTTTGACGGCCCCACGCAAAATTCGATTGACAGTGTCAGCGACCGCGACTACTGCATTGAGTTTGCGGGAGCCTTTAGCCTTTTGCAAATGCACCTAAGCCGCTTTTGCGAAGAAATCGTTTTGTGGGCCACAAGCGAATTCAACTTTATCAACCTTAGCGAAAAATGGTCCACCGGCTCTTCGATAATGCCGCAAAAAAAGAATCCCGACTTTGCCGAGTTGATTCGCGGCCGAGCCGGAAAAGTATACGGCGACTTGTTCAACCTGCTTACGATGATGAAGGGCCTTCCGCTTTCTTACGACCGCGACTTGCAAGAAGACAAGGCGCCTCTCTTTGACGCTTTGGACACAGTCTCTTCTTGCTTGACCGTGTTCAACTACATGATAGGCTCGGCCACTTTCAACGCGCAAAAAATGGCGGACTCTTGCCAAGACGGCTACCTCAACGCCACCGACGTGGCCGACTACCTTGTGCGCAAGGGCGTTCCCTTCCGCGAGGCGCACGGAATCAGCGCCAAGGCTGTCCGCATCGCCATCGACGCGGGCGTCCGCTTGGAAGACTTGTGCCTTGAAGAATTTCAGTCTTGCTCAAAGTTGATCCAGGACGACATTTACGATTTGATAACGCCCGCGGCCTGCGCCGCCGAGCGCAAAACCATTGGCGGAACCGCTCCCGAGCGGACAAAGGAGCAAGTGGCCGCCCTTAAAAAAATTGTTTCAAAAAGAAAAAAGTGATTCGCTTTTTGCGCGCTTTTTGGTCTTTAAAATATTTTGGAGGAATTATGAAAAAGATTTTTGTAGTTATGGCAGCCGCTGTATTGGCCGCCGCTATTGTTGGTTGCGCCAAAAACGGCTCAAAGGCCGACAACTCTTTGGCCGAGCTTAAGAGCAGAGGCGTTTTTGTCCTTGGATTGGACGACTCGTTCCCCCCGATGGGATTCCGCGACGAGTCAAACCAAATCGTCGGCTTTGACATCGACTTGGCCAAAGAAGTAGCCAAGCGCCTTGGCGTAAAGTTCAAGGCCCAGCCCATCAACTGGGACTCAAAGGAGCAGGAGCTCAACACAGGAAAAATCGACTGCATTTGGAACGGCCTTACAATCACAGAGGACCGCCAAAAGGCCCTAAGCTTTACCAAGCCTTACCTTGACAACAAGCAGGTTGTGGTTGTCCGCGCCGACTCTGGCTTTAAGAGCCTTTCGGACTTGTACGGAAAGAAAATCGCCGTGCAGAGCGGCTCAAGCGCCGAAGACGCGGTCAACGACACTCCCGACTTTCAAAAGAACGTAAAGGATATCGTTTTCTTGGAGCAAAACTTGATGGCCCTCAACGACTTGGTCATCGGCGGAGTTGACGGCGTTGTAATGGACAGCATCGTGGCCGAATACGCCATCAAGCAGTCAAATCTTCCTTTGGCCTTGCTTGAAGAAAGCCTTGCCAGCGAAGAGTACGGAGTGGCCTTTAGAAAGGGCGACGCAAAGTTGACGGCCGCCGTCCAAAAGGCTTTGGAAGACATGGCCGCCGACGGAACTGTGGCCAAAATCAGCAACGTCTGGTTTGGCAGCGACATCACAGTTATCGCAAAATAACTAGGAAAAGCAATTGGGCGCCTTGATACAGTCTATGCTCGCCGGAACTTGGGTTTCGGTCGAGATATTCTTTCTTACGCTGATTTTTTCGATACCGCTCGCCGTGTTTTTTTGCGCGGCGAGGATGTCCAAATTCTTTCCGCTGCAAAAAGCCGCGCAATTCTTTTTGCTCTTGATTCGCGGCACTCCCTTGATGCTGCAATTGATTTGCGTCTACTTTATTCCTGGCCTTTTGTGGGGCTTTTCGTTCGACCGCTTTGTGGCGGCCATCATCGCCATGTCGGTAAACTACGCGGCTTACTTTGCCGAGATTTACCGCGGCGGCTTTGAGAGCGTTCCGCAAGGGCAGCGGGAAGCGGCGAAAGTTCTGGGATATACTAAAATCCAGACTTTTGCTTATATAATGGTGCCTCAAGTTGTAAAAAGAATCATGCCGGCTATGGGAAACGAGGTCATCACCCTTGTCAAGGACACCGCCTTGGTCACTGTCATCGGAGTGGTGGAACTGCTCCATGTGGCCAAGTCCGCGTCCAACCGCGTCTTTTCTACGGTTCCGCTTTTTGTGGCTGGCCTTTTTTACCTTATAATGAACGGACTGGTCACCTTTGTTTTTGCCTGCGTCGAAAAAAAATTGTCCTATTACAAGTGAGTTTTTATGGAAAGTGAAATTGTCGTCAGCGTCCAGGGCCTCAAAAAGAATTTTGGAAAGGGCGACATTTTAAAGGACATTTCGTTTGACTTGCAAAAAGGCAAGACCCTTTCTATCATCGGGCCAAGCGGCTCGGGAAAGTCCACGATTTTGCGCTGCCTTTGCCAGTTGGAAAGCGTCTCGGGCGGAACGATAAGCGTGGACGGCGACTTTTTGGTCAAGGACGGCGTTTACGTTTCCAAGGCCGACTTGCGGAAAATCGGCCTTAAAATAGGAATGGTTTTCCAAAACTTCAACTTGTTCCCGCATTATTCTGTATTGGAGAACGTGGCCGAGCCGCAAATCCGCGTCAAAAAAACGCCGCGCGCCCTTGCGGAAAAAAACGCGCTGGAGTGGCTGGCCCGCATGAACTTGGCCGACAAGGCGCAAAAGTATCCACAAAAAATGTCGGGCGGCCAGCAGCAGCGCGTGGCCATAGCCCGCGCCCTGGCCCTCAACCCGCAAGTTTTGGTCTTTGACGAGCCAACCAGCGCGCTTGACCCCGAGCTTACCGGAGAAATTCTTAGCGTCATAAAAGACCTCGCCGCCCAAAAGATGACCATGATTGTAGTGACGCACGAGATGGCCTTTGCCCGCGACACCAGCGACCAAGTGATTTTTATCGACGGCGGCGTGATTGTGGAGCGGGGCGATCCCAAGCAAGTTTTCTCAAATCCTCGCGAAGAGCGCACCAAGCTTTTCCTAAAGCGCTTTAATAGTTAGCGGCGTCCGAGCGGCCGGCTATTGACACAGCCTGACTCTTCCTATATAATTGTTCTACTATACATTTTAAAAATTAGGAAGGAAAATATGTCTTTTTTACCCATTTTGCAAGCCGCTCCAAACGCCTCGCAGTCAGGAAGCTTTGGCTCTTTGATCATTACGGTCGTTTTGATGATAGGAATTTTCTACTTTTTCCTCATCAGGCCGCAAAATAAAAAGCAAAAGGAAATGGAAAAAATGCTTGCCGCCCTCAAAAAAGGCGACAAGGTTGTCACAATCGGCGGAATTCACGGCGTCGTTTCTTCTGTAAAAGAAAAGACAATCGTTCTCAAGGTTGACGACAACGCCAAGCTTGAGTTCAACCGTTCGGCAATCGCCTCTGTGGTCAATCCCGAGGCCGAAAAAAAAGCCGACGAGAGCAAGGTTGAGCCTGCCAAAAGCAAAAAATAAAATCATAAAATATATTGGAGCATAAAGATGGAAAAGTCGAGCAAAAGATGGCGTTTTGTCATTCTTCTTGTGGTATTGGGAATTTGTTTGGCGTTCTTGCGCCCTACAATCAATTGGTATTTTAGAACTAGCGAAGCCGACCAAAAGTTGGCCTTGCTGTCCCTTGAAAAAATCAAGGAATATTCTGTTCAGCAGGCCGCCAAAGACGTCAAGGCCTTGGAAGCCTTGGCCGCGTCCAACCCCGGCGCCGAGCTTGGCCAGGAATACGCTTGGCTTGCCAAAGCGGTAAAAAAGAATTACAAGGAATACAAAAAGGCTGTTCCGGAGCCGTTGACTTTGGGAGCCGCCCTTTCTTCATTCAGCCTTGGCCGCATCGCCAAGACCGACGAAGAAAAAAAGAATGTCGCCTCTTCAATTCACGCAAAACTTTTGGAGTTGTACCAAGAGCGCCATCGCGAAAAGGTTTTGGCCGACAAGCGCAACTACACCAACTCAGTAAAGCTTGGTCTTGACCTTTCGGGCGGAATGAACATCATAGTTCACGCCGACTTGGACGCCGCGGTAAAGAACAACCCGGATTCTGTGGCCGCTTCGGGCGGAGAGACGGCATTTAAGGCCCGCGCGATGGAGCAGGCGATTGAAACTCTCAAGAGCCGCATCGACCGCTTTGGCTTGACAGAGCCTGTCATCCGCCAGCAGGGCGAAGACCGCGTCTACATCGAAATCCCCGGCGCCGAGCAGAGCGACGCCATCAACACAATCATCATGGGAAAAGGCATCCTCAACTTCCGCCTTGTGGACGAGGAAGCCACCAACCAGTTCCTTCAGTACTATTATTCAAATCCGGACGCCACCTTTGACGAAAACGGAAAGCTTTTGGATCCCAGCGTGGTTCCCGAAGACGTAGAAATCTTGGGCTACTACACAAAGGACTCTTACGGCTTGGACGAGTTTGTTCAGTACATGGCCCTCAAAAAGGAAATCGCTCTTGACGGCCGCTACGTAAAGAGCGCCGACGTAAGCCGCGACCAAATGGGTCAGACCGGCGTTGACTTTACCTTGGACATGGAAGGCGCCGAGATTTTCGCCAACTTTACAGGCGACCACGTGGGCGAGCGCCTTGCTGTAATCAGCGACAACAAGGTCAAGAGCGCCGCCACAATCAAGACAAAAATCGCCGGCGGCCGCGTCCGCATCGACGGCTTTGGCTTGGAAGAGGCGCAGAACTTGCAAAAGGTTTTGCAGACCGCTTGGCTCGAAGTTCCTCTTAGCGTGGAAAGCCAGCAGGTTATCGGAGCCGAGTTGGGAGAGCAGACAATCCACGACGGCTTGATGGCCTTGGCCATCGGCTTGATCGCGATTTTTGTGTTCATGCTTCTTTACTACAAGGGAGCGGGAATCAACGCGATTGTCGCCCAGGTTTTGAACCTTTACATTTTGTTCGCCGTTCTTTCGGCCTTCAACTTGACTTTGACCTTGCCTTCAATCGCCGGTATGATCCTTACCGTAGGTATGGCGGTTGACGCAAACGTAATCATCTTTGAGCGCATCAAGGGAGAGCTTAGGCTTGGAAAGAGCCGCTCGGCCGCGATTGACGCGGGCTTTGAAGGAGCCTCTTGGGCCATTTGGGACTCAAACATCACAACCTTCATCGCCGCCATGTTCCTAAGCCAATTGGGAACCGGCTCAATCCAGGGCTTCGCCGTCAGCTTGGCTATCGGTGTCGCCTCGTCTGTATTCACGGCCTTGTTCGTAAGCCGCTTGATGTTCGATGTTGGAACCGAAGCCTTTAAGAGAAAGACTACCAGCATCAGTTGGAGGGTAAAATAATGAAAAAAAGAATAACGTTCAGCAAGGGCTTTTTGCCTTGCGCCATATTGTCTTGCCTTGTGATTGTCAGCGGAATTTTTAGCTTTGTCACCCGCGGGATCAACTTGGGAATCGACTTTAAGCCCGGAACTATCGAAGAAGTCACAATCAAGGGAGCCGCCGGAATCGAAGACGTCCGCGACTCTTTGGCCGGCCTCGGCGGAGTCAGCGTAAAGAAGGTTGGCTCTTCTAGCGACACATACCAGATTCGCGCCGGCGTTGAGGAAAGCGAAGGCGGAAAAATCACGCAAGCGCTTGTAAACAAGTACGGCGAAGGAAACGTCGACGTTCTTAAGACTGACTTTATCGGCTCAAGCATGTCAAGCTCATTGGCCCGCCAGTCAATCTTCTTGCTTTTGGGAACAATGCTCTTGATTTGGGTTTACGCCACAGTCCGCTTCCACTGGGACTTTGCCTTGGGAGCCATCGTGGCTTTGGTGCATGACATTTGCATCATGTTCACTTTCATCACTTGGTCTCAGATTGAATTTAGCACGACGACTTTGGCCGCCGTTTTGACAATCGTTGGTTACTCAATCAACGCCACAGTAGTTATCCTTGACCGCGTCCGCTACAACCTTCCTCTTATGGAAGTAAAGACATTCAAAGACCTTTTGAACCAGTCGTTGAGCGACACATTGGCGCGTTCAATCATCACTACCGTCACGACATTGTTCGCCGTCATGGCCTTGTACATTTTCACTACAGGAAGCATCAAGGACTTTGCGCTTGCCATGACAGTAGGTTTGCTCAGCGGTTGTTATTCGTCAATCTTCATTTCTTCAGGCTTTATCAACTTTACCCGCCGCGATTGGAAGCCCGAATACGGCATCCATCACGCCATGCCCAAAAAGGTTCAAGGCGCGGCAGTTTGACGCTTTAGTTTTTTAGAATGAAGACAATTCGTTCTGAAGTCTTAGGCTTTTGCAGCGGTGTCAGCCGCGCCATAAAGAGCGCTTTGGACGCTCTTGGCGCGGAAGGCGGCGGGCAAAAGCCTAAAAAAATTTATTCCCTTGGCCCCTTGATTCACAACCAAATCGCGCTTGACCAGCTTGCGCAAAAGGGGTTAAAAATCCTTTCCGAAAATCAAATCGACCAGCTTGACCAAGACAGCCTTGTAATTGTGCGCGCCCACGGAGTGTCGCCCCTTGTTTTGGATAAAATCAAGGCCAAGGGCGCCCAAATCGTTGACGCGACTTGCCCCCGCGTGGCCCTAAGCCAAAGGCGCGCGGCTGAGTTTTCGGCAAAGGGCATGTTCGTGATTTTGACAGGCGACAAGGGCCACGCGGAGGTCAAAGCGGTGGAGGGGAGCGCGACCGCGACTGATGGCAAGCCTAAGACTGCGGGCGCGGAAAATGCAGGCAAGCCTAAGACTGCGGGCCGCTTTGTCCTTGTTCAAAACGTTGAAGAAGCCCGGGCCCTTGCTGTTTTGCCCCAGATGGAAAACAATGCCGTCCTTTTAAGCCAAACAACTTTTTCGCCAAAAGAGTACAAAGAAATTTCTGAAATTCTCTGCGCCAAAATAAAAGGCCTCCAAGTTTTTGACACGATTTGCCCGGCTACAGGCCATAGGCAAAAAGCGCTGGTGGACTTGGCAAAAAAAGTTGACGCCCTTGTGGTGGTGGGCGGAAAAAAGTCGGCCAACAGCGAGCGCCTTTACGAGCTTGCAAAAAGCCTATGCGCCGCCTCTTATTTTGTGGAGAGCGCGGATGATTTGCCAAAAGATTTTGGAGGGGCCAAAGTCATCGGCCTTACCGCCGGCGCCAGCAGCCCTGATTTTGTAATAGACGCTGTGGAAGCCCGCATTCAGTCGATTTAGTTTAATGCGCGTCATGTTCCTATAGCGCTTTGGCAAGGAAATTATCCACAGGTCCGCTCACGCGGACTGTCAATCGAGGCTTTGAATGTCTAGGACGCGCTCGTAGAGTTTGTGGGAATTCTCTACTGTTTGTATCCAGCGTTGCGCGGGGGTCCAGGCCTTGTCTTCTTTTAGCGCGGCCTTCCAGTATTCGACGGCGGCGTCCTCGTTTCCTTTGACGTATTCGTCCAAGCCTTTTGTGTACAGTTCGTCGCAGCGCTGTTGCTTTTGCTTTCGGCCGTGGTCGCCCAAGCCCACGCGCGCGCTAAGGCTAAAGTGGTTGACTGGATTGAGCGACGACGTCAAGTCCAGCGTGTAGTTTATGTCAAAGATAAAGCGCTTGACCTTAAATTCCGTTCCCAATGAAAAGCGGGGGTTGGCGCCTTTTAGCCTAAAGCCTGCCATAAGCTCTATATAGTCGGTGACATTAAAGTCAATTCCTATGCCGGCCGACCATTTGGCGCTTTTTGAAAAGTCCTGCAAGTTGAGGGGCTGCCTAAAGTCCGCGCAAAAGGCCAGCCTTTTTAAAAGCCTGTAAGAAACTCCTACAGCCGCCGCGGTGGGAAGGGGATCGTCAACTTGGAATTTTCCTTGAGAGCCAAAGCCTGTAAACGCCGCTCCCACATTGAGCAGGCTAAGGCCGACCCTTAGGTTTGGCTCGCGCGAGGCGAAGTTTTTCATCGCGTCGAACGAAAGCATCACGCCCAAGTCGGCCATAAGGCCAAGGGAGCTTTGCGAAAGGCCGGAGCCCTTGATTATCGAGTCGTCTTCGTTGTTTGTGTAGTCGGGAACCGAGCGCCAAGATGTCTTTAGGTTCGCGCCGACCGCCAGGCCTTTGAAGTAATAGCCGTGAAAAAAGTTGTAGCTTATGTTGATGCAGCCTGTGGTCTCGCTGTAATAGTTGGCGGCCACGCGGTCTCCAAAGTAATTGTATTCTGTAAAGGGAACGTAGAAGCACTTTATCTTGGCTCCCAAGCCCAAGTCGCCAAAGCGGTCAGCCCAGGCCAATGTCTCAAGGTTTGAGTCCGCTATCCAGGAATTGTGGAAGAGCGCCACCTCTCCCTTTGGCAAAAGGCACGAAGCCGCAGGATTGTAGTCAAAAAAGCAAATGTCGTCGCAAAGTCCTGTAAAGGCGCCTCCCAAACTTTCCTCACGGCCTCCACAGGGTATGTTCAATGACGGAAATGACGTCAAGCCTTCGTTGGGGTCGACCATATTGTAAAAGGGGTCCGAAAGCGTATGAAAAACGTCGGTCATGTCCAAGGCGAATGCCCCGGCCGCTAGGGTGAGAAATGATAATGCAAAAAGCGCTTTTTTACTTGCCATCATTCAAAAAATTAGGTATATTATTACAAAAAATCTCTAAAATGTCAATTTAGAGGCTTGCAATGCAGCAACTTGTCTTCTTATTAATTCGGCCTTTTTTGCTTAATAGTTAGTTTTTTTTTCCGAAAATTATAATAAGAAGAAAAGGGGCGGTTTCGCTAAAAAAAAGCGGGCTCCTTTTGGGTGTTATTATTAAAAGATTTGCGCTTTTGTTGATTTTATTTTTCTCTCTTTGCTCCATTCCGCTTAGTTTGAGCGCGGAAGAGCTTTCCTTGCGAGAGATTGACGCTTTGATAAAGCAGACGGATTACGACAAGGCGCTCCAAGCCCTTTCTGATTACATGAAAAAATATCCCGACGATTTGGACGCGGCCCAAAGGCGAGTCGACTCGATTATGAACGCCCGCTCTTATTACACCCGCCTT
The DNA here is from genome assembly GCA_017551705.1 of Treponema sp. Taxonomy (GTDB): domain Bacteria; phylum Spirochaetota; class Spirochaetia; order Treponematales; family Treponemataceae; genus Treponema_D. Next base: position 28,165 of record JAFZLA010000008.1, on the reverse strand, counting down.
GCCAACGAATTGCTCGACGTCATGGAAAAAGAGCCGGAGAACGCCGAGAAAAAATTGACGATCATCAACAAGCTCCAGTCTTTGGAAAAGCATCCTACCGCCGAGCACTTGGCCTTTATCAAGCAGGCCAAGGCCGCCGCCGAGTTCACGTATTACCGCGCGCAGTTCCGCCGAATTTTGGAAGAAGGCGCCAAGAACGCCCAAAGCCAAAAGTTCACCGACGCTGTCTCCGTCATTCAAAGCGGCTATTATATGTACCGCGACGATTTTTACGACGAAAATCCAGTCGCTCTACAAAACGCGGTCACTCAAATTGCCAACGACCTTGACGCTGTAACGCAAAATTATCTTTCGGCCAGAGACGATTGGAACGGCGCCTACAAAAACTTTATCCAAGCGGTTGAATCGGGCAACTACCAAAACTCAATGCGCGCCTGGCAAAACTTTTCGGCCCAGATGGAAAATTTTGCGGCGGTCCGCAACCGCATCATTACGGTCGGCGCCCGCTTTGAACAAACTTTCGCGCAGTTAAAAAAGCAAAACCCGGAACTTACCGAAGCCTCGTACTTGTCTTTTATGACCCGCTTTTCGCTTGGAGTTTCAAGCATCGAAAATTCGGGCATCTTGGGAGCGGTTGACAGCGAATGGACTTACATGCTTGACAACAGCAAAAAGGCCTTGTACAAGACGGTGAACCAAAAGTTTGACGAATATGTAAAAAGCGCCCCTTTGCAAAAAGCGCTTGAGCCTTCTTACGCTCCTGACGCCTCGCGCTTGGTAGACGCCAACAACTTTGCAAACCTTTCGCTCAGTGTTTGCTCTTTGAACAAATTGCGCAAAGACCGCTCAGGCCTTGCGCTTGCAGAGGACGCTCCGCTTTTTGCAAGCTCCATGAGAAGCGCCAAAGACTTTGTCAACGGAACCACAGCTTCTGTTTTGAACTTGGATGATTACAAGGCCGCGTCGGCCCGCCTTTTGGCCTTGCAAATTCCGCAGGACTCCTTGGAAAGCGCGCGTACCGACGACACATACGCAAAGGAATTGCTTTCTTTGCTGACGGCCCTTGACCAAACCGAAAGAAAGGCGCAAGCCAACTTGAACGAGTCTTGGTACTTGGAATACAAGGCCTCGGCCGAAGACCAAAGAGCCAAGTCTGACAAGAAAATTGCCGACGTGAAGTTTGTCGACAAAATTATGGACTTTAAGAACATCTTGGATTATTACCAAGGCGTCAACGATTTGGCAAAAAAATCTTCGGTGGCTTCAAGCGAGGCGGCTTGGAAGAACCTTTCGGACCATACCGAAAAGGCCGTGGACATGCTTTCGGGCAATTACCAAAACTTGTACGCCGAAGCGGAGTCGCTTTTGGAGAATCATTATCCTGCCGAGGCCGTTCAAAAAGTTCAAACAGTTCAGGACACATTGGCTTCGGACAAGAGCCTTTTGGCTGTGATGAGAGGGCGCTTGCAAAACAATCCCAATCAAAATCAGTCGGTCATTCAAAAGTTGACTTCGACAATGTCTTCGCTTGACCAATGGACTAACCAAGGCATTGAGATAAACGCCAAGTCGCGCCAAGAAATTGTCATGGCCCAGAGCGCGCAAAACCAGGCCGACGTAATTTACAGAAGGGCCGAAAAAAATTACCGCGCGGACAATTTTGCCTCCGCCAGAAACGACTTGCAGCGCGCCCGCGAATTGTACAACGAGTCTTTGAGCCACCAAGAGTCTGAAAGCCTGCGCCAATCGACCGACAAAAGCTTGGCTGACTTGGGCCAAAGAATCAACGAGGCCGAAAACAAACTTATCGTAGCCGAAGTCCGCGCGCTCAAAACCCGCGCCAAGAACGATTACTACGCCGGCGACTTTGAGAACGCCGAAAACCTTCTTAACCGCGCCGAAAGCCGTTGGGCCGTCACAAACGTTGAGGAAGACGAAGAGATCAAGAACCTAAAGCTTTTGGTCCAGAACGCGCTTAGCATGAAGACTGGCCGCGAAATAAAGCCGACCGCGCCGCTTTATCCCGAAATGTCGCAAATACTGAGCAACGCCCACCAATACTTTGACCAAGGCGCCGCTTTGATCAAAGAGGGAAGCCGCGAAGAAGCGCTTGCCATTTTGGGCGAGGCAAAGAAAAAGCTTCAAGAGCTTCAAATGGTATATCCTTTGAACCAAGAAGCGGCGCTTTTGACTTTGCGCATAGACGAGCTGATTGACCCAGCCCAGTTCAACGAAACGTTCGCCCGCCGCGTGCAAAACGCAAGGCAAAGCGTAAAGGTTGCGGCCACCCAGCAGCAGGGCTACAGCGACTTGCTTGACTTGGCCGAAATAAGGCCCAACTATCCGGGATTGAGCAAGTTGATTTACGACGTTGAGATAGAGCTTGGAATCAGGCAAAAGCCTGTCGACCAGAGCGCGCTGCGCAAGTCTAACAGCTTGGCGCAAGAAGCGCAAAGGCTTTACTCCGGCGCCAAGGGCAACGAAGAAATTTTGCGCCAGGCTTTGGCCAAGCTTGACCAAGCGATTGCCCTGAACCCCAACAACGACAGCGCGATCATGCTTAAGGACAGAATTCAAATCGCTGTCGGAGGAAAGGCCGCCGTTGTTCTTTCGAGCGCGGACGAGGCCAGGTACAACCAGGCCATTCAGGAGCTGCGAAACAACAACGTGCTTGGCGCCTACACAATCGTCGAACAGCTTTTGCAGACTCCTGCAAACAGAAGGTCGTCAAAGATTTTGGATTTGCAAAAACAAGTTCAGGCAAGAATGTAAATTGCGCTTGCTATGAATTTTTGATATAATGGAAAAAATGCGCAAGAACCGCTTTTTGATCGCAGCGATATTTTCTCTTATGCTTTTGGCCCTAAAGCAAGGGGCGGCGCAAAATTATTTTTGGGAAAATCCTGTCCGCGTTTCGCAAAGCGGAGTTTGCTTTCCAAGCGCGGTTTCTAACGGTCAAATTGCAGCGGCCGTTTGGCAAGAAGTTGACGCAAAAAAATCTTCTATATATTTAGTGATTCAGCTTTATAAGGACGGCAAGTGGAATCAGGCCAGGCGCTTTGCGGGTCCTTTTCCTTATTCGGGCGACATTCCAGACCTTTACAGCGCCGCGATGAATTCAAACGGCGTCATGGCCGTAAGCGTTCTTTCGGACGCAAACACGATTTCGGTCTTTACTAGCGCTGACGGCGGCGAAACTTTTGTCCAAAAAAAGTTCACCAAGCAAAACCTTCCGCTTGTGGCGCCCCGCGTTTACGATTTGCACAACGGCGGCTTTATCGTGTTCACTTCGCTTGGACGCGACGAAAGCTTTACGATGCTTTACGCCCGCAGTCGCGACGGAATCAACTGGAACGACTTTAACGAATTTTCTCCGGCGCAAAAAAGCCTTAATCCTTTTTTGCCGGTATTGCTTTCTACGCCTAAGGGAGAGATTGTCGTCTTCCAAGCGCAGTACAGGACAATGTCCAGAATCGTTTACAAACTGTTTTCAACCCAAGCTTCGTCGGGCGGAGCCTCTTGGTCAAATCCAGTGATGCTTGCAACAGGGCCTGAAAGCGATTTGGCCAGCGACCAGCGGCCGACATTGTTCCGTTTTGAACAAAACAATTACATCGCCTGGGAGCGCACTCCCTACAATTCCGAAAACTCAAGCATTTACTTTGCCCAGCTCAATTCGGACGGAAACATTTTTGGCCGCATGGAGCGCGTTTCAAATTCGGGCAACGCAAGCCGTCCGATTTTGTTCGGCCATAACAACCGCTTGAGCCTTGTGTGGTTTGACACTCGCAGCGGCTTGGAGCGCGTTTATCTTACCCAAAGGCAAGGAACTTTGTGGGGCGAGCAGGAAGTTCTTTCTCCCCAAAGAAGCGCCGCGACTTTTGTTTATCCAATGATGACTGACGGCGGAAAGACGCTGGCGTTTGTTTGGCAAGGAACAAGCGGAAACTCGTCTTGGATTTACCGTTTGGAAAGCGACCATACGGTTTTGCTCCCGACAATCATGCCTTTGAACTTTGTCGCTGGCCAAAGGAGCCGCGAGGAGGGCGTCCGCTTTAGAATCAATTTGCCCGTGGACTCATCCGGCATTCGCGGCTATTCTTGGATTTGGACGCAAGACCCCAAGCAGGACGCCCCCGAAACGTTAATGAATCTTCCCAAGGAGAACACGCTTTCGTTGAAGGCTTCCGCCGAAAAGAACTGGTATCTAAAGGTTAGGGCGGTGGACTACGCCGGAAACTGGTCGGACAGCGCCGTCGTATCTTATTACCGCGACTTGACTCCTCCAAAAGCGCCTGTCATTACAGGACCCATGCTTGACGCGGCGGGCTTTGCGGCCAGCAACAGTTTTGACTTTAGTTGGCGCGACGAATCCGAAGACGAAGTTATTGACGGCTACTCTTATTCTTTGGAGCGGGTTGAAAGCCTTCCAAAAGAGTTGAACGACTCCAAGCGACATCCGACAACATTGAGCCAGACTGAGCTTGCCTCGCAGCTATTGGCCTACAAGCAAAAGAATCCCGAATCCGCTTTAAGGCCAAGGGCGCCCGCCGCTTCTGTTCAAACCAGAAACACGACAAGCCATTTTGTAAACCGCAAGAACGGAGTCTACACCTTTAGCGTCCGCTCCATCGACAAGGCCGGAAACGTAAGCGAGCCTTCGTTCATAACTGTTTACGCCAACAAGTACGAGCCCTTTACCCGCGTTGATTCTGTCAAAAAGAATTCAGACGTCTTTGGAAGCGTTTCTTTGGATTTGTATGGATCGGGCTTTAGGTATGACGGAACGATTTATAAAATTGTAATCTCAAAAGAAAATTCAAGCGAGCCTTATTCAATACAGTTCAATTTAAAGGACGGAGATTATTCCGTTCCCAGCGACGAAAAGATTGTTGGAATAAAGCTTGACAACACAGTTCCCCAGGGAAAATATACAATAAGCCTTTACCATTCCGACCGAGGCCTTTGCAAGGCTCCGTCCGCTTTTGAAATCAGCGAAAACGGAACGGTAAAAATCGCCGCCAATTATGTTTACAAGCCTTCTTGGCAGCGTGTTTACGACACAGGAAAATTCTTTACGCGAACAGGAGACATTTTGTTCGCGATCATTCTTATAATCGCGCTTGGCGCCTTGATTTTTGCCGCGCGAGGATTGGTTCTTTCTGCAAAAGAGGCGGTCCTTGTCAAAAAAGAAATCAACGCGCTTATTTCAGGAGACCTTATGCCGCTAGAAAAAAGGAAAAAGGCTCAAGTCTTAAAGCAAAGAGGAACCAGCTTAAGGCTAAAGCTAATGTCGTTCACAGCGATGATTGTTTTTATGGCAATCCTATTGGTTTCGCTGCCTTTGGGCTATGTCATGACCCGTTCGCAAGAAAGAACCTTGTCTGTAGGTTTGGAGGAACGGGTGAACGTTTTGCTTTCGAGCATTGCAAGCGGAGCGCGCGCTTATATGCCCACACAAAACGTTTTGGAGCTTAGCGCCCTTCCTGAACAGTCAACGGCCATCAGCGAGGCGAATTTTGTAAGCATCGCGGGCCTTTCAGGGAACGACGAAAATTCAAGCGGCTTGGATTTTATGTGGGCCTCAAACGATTCGGACTTGTCAAACAAAATCAACACAGAGATTCTTGCTCCTGGAGTCTCAAAAATCACTGACCAAACTATGCTTTCGGCGTCCGAGATTTGCCAGGAACTCAACCAAGCCGCCGCTCAAAGCGCGGGCGAAATCGCAAAGAACATCGCGAGCCTCAACGCAGAAGGCGCGTCCATAGCGCTTAAGTCCGATCCAGTGTCTGTAAAGCGCCGCGAAGAAATTTCTGTAATCACCACCGAGCTTTCTACGCGCCTTTCCAGGACCCTTAACGAAATGTCGGAGGCGGCGACAGGAAGCTTCCCCGAATACAATTCGGCCTTGCTCGACCGAGAAAACACCGAATACTTGTTCTACAGGCCTGTCCTTTACCGCCAGGGAACGTCGCAAACCTACGCTCGCGCGATTGTTTTCATTTCGGTTTCGACGGCCAGCTTGATTCAAACTATTGACCAGGCCAGGCGAACTGTCGTCTACACGGCGCTCGCCGTTTCGCTTTTTGCCGTATTGATTGGAATTGTGGCCTCTTGGATTTTGGCCAGCATTATCGTAAGCCCGATCAAGCGCTTGGCCAGCCACGTTGTCATGATCGGAAACACCGTCAACAAGGAAAAGCTTGCTGGAAAAGAAATCGTCATCAAAAGCCGCGACGAAATCGGCCAGCTGGGCGACAGCGTAAACGAAATGACCCGAGACTTGGTCAAAGCCGCCCAAGACGAACACTTGGCGATGGACGGTAAGGTCGTTCAGCGCGCTTTCTTGCCCTTGACGCAGGACGAGTCGGGCAGCAAGCAAACGGTCGCGATTCTAAACGACAAAAACTTCCAGTGTTTTGGCTACTACGAGGGCGCCAGCGAAGTTTCGGGCGACTATTTTGACTACAAAAAGCTTGACGAAAATCATTACATAATGATTAAGTGCGACGCTTCGGGCCACGGAGTTCCGGCCGCCCTCATCATGACCGTTGTCGCGACCTTGTTCCGAAAATACTATGAGAACTGGTCACCCAAAAAATCCGGCGGCGGATTGGACGCGCTGGTCACTCAAATCAACGACTTTATCGAGTCTCTTGGAATCAAGGGAAAGTTCGCCACATTGATTTTGGCCTTGGTTGACACAGCCACAGGAGACGTAAGCCTTTGCAACGCCGGAGACAACATCGTTCACATTTACGACGCCGCTTCCAAAAAGCAAAAGACATTGACCTTGCAAGAGACCCCCGCCGCCGGCCCGCTCCCGACCTTTATGGTGCAAATGAAGGGCGGCTTTAAGATAGAAAAGACCCGCCTCAACAAGGGCGACGTTCTTTTCCTCTACACTGACGGCATCGAGGAATCGACAAGAAAATTCCGCGACCAAGAATTCAACGTTACCAAGTGTCAAGAAACCGTTGACGTCAAAGACGGCGTCCACGCAAACCACAAAGTTGGAAGCGAAAGCGAGCAAATGGAGAACGAGCGCATCCAAGAAATCATCGAGGCTGTCTTGAACAAGCAAAAGTACGTTCTCAAAAAATACCATAATCCCGTTCCCAACGAAGTGCTTGAGTTTGACTTTACGAATTGTACCGGCTCCACCGAAGAAGTCATTTTGGCGCTTTGCTCCGTCGAAAAAGTCTTCCGCTTTTACAAGCCGCAGGGAGTGGGCGAGAAGGACACCGTGCGCGTTGACCGAAGAATCGACGCCTTCTTGAAGGAACACTTCAATCTTTATGATTACTATTGTTCCAACAAGGACGACGAGCAGGCCGACAACGTTTATTTGCATTACAGCTTCTTGCGCGAAGACGAGCAGCTTGACGACTTGACTTTGCTTGCCGCAAAGATTGGATAAATTTCTTGCTTTTTTTGAAAAGTGGGTTATAATACTTTTATATAGGAGTAAATATGAAAGACGAAACAAAGGAAAAGGCTACCAAAATTTGGAACGACATCAAGGCCGGCCTCAAAACAGGCTTTGACGCGACAAAGAAGGGCCTTTCAAAGGCTGGATCTACAATTCAGACTTACAGCGACTTGGGCGTCGTTCAGTTGGAAAAGAAGCAGTTTGAGTCAAAGCTCAAGAAGGCTTACGCTTCGTTGGGCGAGCTTGCCGTCTCAAAACTCACCGCTAAAAGCGCCGCTCCTTTGACCGCTTCCGATCCCGAAGTTGCCGAATTGTTCAAGGACATTTCGAATTATTCAAAGGAAGTGGCCAAGCGCGACAAGATTCTCAAGGCCGCCACAAAAGATTCTGGCGCAAAGAAGGACGCCGCAAAAAAGGCTCCTGCTAAAAAATCTCCCGCCAAAAAGACGGCCGCAAAAACTACCAAATGAACGAACCCCGACGTAGAATGTCGGGGTATCGTTCTTTCTCTTAAGGTATTGCAGTCGGATTCAATACCTTCTTTTGACGCAGAGCGTCGTGGGTATTGAATCCTCCGCACGAATAATTAAATTCAACTTTTGCTGATTTTCTGCCGATAATATAAGGGTATGAAAGTCAGCAAAAGTTTTTTTAAAATTTTAGTTCGCGTTTTTCTAGTCCTTGCGGCGCCGGCTCTTTTTGCCGACACAACTCATTTGGTCGAAAAAGGCGAGACGCTTTATTCAATCAGCAGAAAATATCAAATCACAGTGAGCGAGCTTCGCGCGGCCAACGGTCTTAGCGAAAACGATGTCCTCAAATTTGGACAAAAGCTCAATATCCCAAGCCCCGACATCGAAAACGCCGCCACTTTGAATTCGGCGTCGGTTTCTTCTGGCTCTTCATATTCAAGCGAAAACTTGGAAGTATACGTTGCCCAAAAAGGCGACACCTATTACGGCATCGCCCGCGAAAGGGGAATTAAGGTCGCCGAGCTTTTTGCCCTCAACAATTTGGGCAAGGACGCCTCGCTCAAGGCCGGCCAAAAGCTTAAGGTTCCGGCCAAGAACGCTCCGGCGCAAACTGTCGCTCTTGACCTTAAGGACGCCGACCCCAGAAAGTATTCTAGCGTCAAAAGCTCTGGCGGCTTGGTATGGCCCGTCAAAAATCCCCGCATCACTTATGTAAATGGAAAAGTTTCGGGCGTGCAACTTAGCGCCGCCAAAAAAGAAAAGATTATGAACATCATGGCCGGCACGGTTATGTACTGCGGCTCCTACCGCGGCTTTGGCGAAGTTGTATTTGTCCAGTCAAAGACCGGCTTGATTTACGCTTACACCGGAATGTCAAGCATCAGCGTCCAAAAGGGCGACTACGTCGTTTACGGCGACACAATCGGAACGGCGGGCGTCGATTCTATCAGCAAGGAAAGCCGCCTTACGCTTATGGTTTTCCGCAACGGAAGCCCGATCGATCCAGCTACCGCTCCGCGCGGGTAATTCTTTTGGTTGTTGATGTGGCCTTGTGTGCGCGGGTTGGCGGAATCTATCGCGGCTCGCAAAGGGCTCGCGCGATGATTCCTCAGGTCGGCGCGCGGCATTGCTCAGGTCTAAGAACAAAATTTCCTCCGCTATGGCGGGGGATTTTTTTTGCGCTTTTTTGCAAAAAATGTTGTTCAAAACTATTGACAGTTAGCCAAAACTAATATATATTATGTATATATTATCACAAGGAGCGGATTGTGATTCCATTGGTTCTGGCTGAGACAGGAAAAGACCAAATAATTAAAAAAATAGGCGGAAGCGACGAAGTCAAGCGGCATCTTGAAAACCTTGGCTTTACAGTAGGCGGAACAGTCACCGTCGTAAATTCCCTTGCGGGGAATGTAATCGTAAAAGTCAAAGAATCTCGCATAGCCATAAACGAAGACATGGCGCGCCGCATTATGATTTAATTTGTCAAAAATTTGGAGGAATATATGAAAACTTTGCGCGATGTAAAAATCGGCGACACCGTAACGGTGGTCAAGCTTAACGGCCAAGGAGCCGTAAAGCGCCGCATTATGGATATGGGCGTCACAAAAGGCGTTCAAATTTATGTAAGGAAAGTCGCTCCCTTGGGAGACCCTATAGAAGTCACTGTGCGAGGCTATGAGCTTTCGCTCCGAAAAGAAGACGCGGAGATGGTGGAGGTAGAATAAAATGGACATAAGAATAGCGCTTGCTGGAAACCCAAACTGCGGTAAGACGACGCTTTTTAACGCCCTTACCGGATCCAACCAATTTGTAGGAAACTGGCCCGGAGTCACTGTAGAAAAAAAAGAAGGAAAGCTTAAAAAGCATGACGGCGTTATTGTTACAGACCTTCCCGGCATTTACTCTCTTTCGCCCTATACGCTGGAAGAAGTCGTCGCCCGAAATTATTTGGTCGGCGAGCGGCCCGACGCAATCTTGAACATTGTCGACGCCACAAACCTTGAGCGCAACTTGTATCTAACCACCCAGCTTGTCGAGCTTGGAATCCCGGTTGTCGTGGCGCTCAACATGATGGATTTGGTCAAAAAGGCCGGCGACAAAATCGACGTTCCCGAACTTTCGCGCCAGCTTGGCTGCAAAATTTTGGAAATCTCCGCGCTCAAGGGCGACGGTGTTATGCAAGCCGCTGAGGCCGCCATCGAAGCCGCCAAGGGAACAAAGACTGTTCCGCAACATTCATTCAGCGGCCCTGTGGAACACGCCTTGGCGCATATCGAGGAAGCGATTGTCCACGATTTTCCCGAAGAGCAGCAGCGCTGGTACGCTATTAAAATTTTCGAGCGCGACGAAAAAGTCTTGGAAAGCCTCAAAATTAGCGGCGACACGTTGGCTCACGTTGAGGAAGACATTAAGGCCGCCGAAAAAGAATTGGACGACGACGCGGAAAGCGTAATCACAAATGAACGCTACATTTACATCGCGCAAATTCTAAAGTCCAGCTATAAAAAAGCCAACTCTGGAAAACTCAGCAATTCGGACAAAATCGACCGCGTTGTCACAAACCGCTGGCTTGGACTTCCGATTTTTGCAGTGATAATGTTCTTTGTATACTGGGTCTCTATGGTCGGCGTGGGAGCGGCGGCCACCGATTGGGCAAACGACGGCTTGTTCGGCGACGGCTGGCATTTGTTTGGAATCGGAAGCGGCGCTTACGAAGCGGCGGCCGAAGAGTACGGCCAAGAAGGCCCTGACCCGGCCAACTACGGCGTTTGGATTCCCGGCGTTCCAGTCTTGATTGGCGGCCTTTTGGAAAAAGCGCAAGTGGCCGACTGGCTCAGCGGCCTTATCCTTGATGGAATTGTTGCCGGCGTCGGCGCGGTCCTTGGCTTTGTTCCTCAAATTCTCGTGCTTTTCTTGATGTTGGCCTTTTTGGAAGCGTGCGGCTACATGGCGCGCATCGCCTTTGTGCTTGACCGCATTTTCCGCAAGTTCGGCCTTTCGGGAAAGTCATTCATACCAATGCTGGTTGGAACTGGCTGCGGAGTGCCGGGAATCATGGCCAGCCGCACGATAGAAAACGAGCGCGACCGCCGCATGACGATTATGACCACGACGTTCATTCCCTGCGGCGCCAAAGTGCCTTTTATCGCGATGATAGCGGGCGCTATTTTTGGAGGCTCCGCGTGGGTGGCGACAAGCGCTTACTTTATCGGAATGGCCTCCATCATAATTTCGGGAATTATTCTAAAAAAGACAAAGATGTTCGCGGGAAATCCCGCCCCCTTTGTCATGGAACTTCCGGCCTACCACCTTCCCACATTGGGAAATGTTCTCCGCTCAATGTGGGAAAGGGGTTGGTCTTTTATCAAAAAGGCCGGAACAATCATCTTGCTTTCGACAATCGTTGTTTGGTTCACAAGCTTCTTTGGCTGGACAGACGGCGGCTTTGGAATGTTGGAAGAAGACCAGCTTGATTCTTCCATCTTGGCAAAAATCGGAAGCGCCATCGCGTGGATTTTCGCGCCGCTGGGTTGGGGCAACTGGCAGGCGGCTGTCGCTTCAATCACCGGCCTTGTGGCAAAGGAAAACATCGTTGGCACAATGGGAATCCTTTACGGAAGCGGCGAGTTGACGGCCTACCAAGCGGTGGCCCAAGCCTTTACGAACGTAAGCGGATTCTCATTCCTGACATTCAACCTTTTGTGCGCGCCTTGCTTTGCCGCCATGGGAGCGATTCGCCGCGAAATGAACAATACAAAGTGGTTCTGGTTCGCCATCGGCTGGCAGTGCGGTTTTGCATATTTAGTAAGCTTGCTTGTAAACCAAATCGGCGGCGCGTTCACTGGCTCGCCCAATGTCATCGGCCTTGCAGCGTCAGCCGCGGTAATCGTTGTCGCGGTCTACATGCTCTTCTTTAAGAAATACAGCGAGGCTACAAAGCTTACGGCCTCTGTGGGAAAGTAAATGGGAACGATAATTGTAGGCTCAATTTTGGCGGCGGCGGTTGTCGCCGTCATAACGAGCTTGGTTAAAAACAAAATTCGCGGAAAGACAAATTGCGGCTGCGGCTGCAGCGAGTGTCCTCATTGCGGCCGCCGAGCGCCTTGATTCGTTCCTACTTTTGAATTGAATCCGTGTCTTTGACGGCGCGGAGAAAGACTTCCATGCAAACGCGCGCGTCGTCGCCCGCGCGGTGCGCGGCGTGGACGTCAATTTTCATTCCGCTTGCCAAATATTGCAGGTTGTATTTTTTGTTGACAGGGTAGGCCCATCGCGCCAAGTCAAGGGTGTCGATGGCCTTGTTCTTTAATTCCTTCATTCCAAGGCGGACGCGCTCGGAGTTGACAAAGTTCCAGTCAAATTGGGCGTTGTGGGCCACAAGCACGCAGCCTTTTGAAAATTCCTCAAAGTCGCGCATCACTTTTTGGATGTCGGGCGCCCCCTCAAGCATTTGGTCTGTTATGTGGGTGATTTGCGTGATTATCGGCGGAAGCGGAAAGCCAACATTTATGAATGAATCGTAAGTAGCCAAGACGCCGCTCTTGTCAAAGCGGACTGCTCCCACTTCGATTATTTTGTCATTTTTATAGCTTAGCCCGGTGGTCTCTGTGTCAAAGGCGCAAAAAGTCGCGCCGTTCTCGTTAATCAAACGGCGCAGCCTTTTGTAGTCCTTTAGCAATTTTACCGGGCAAAAGTCCGCGTTATTTTGCGGCGGCATCGAGAATCGCTTTGATGTCGGCGCTTATCGCGTCGCAAAGGGCGCCCGCTTCCTTTTTGCTCTGGGCCAAGCCAGAGGCTCCTGCCGGAGGAAGCGCGCTGTTGATGTAGAACTTGATTTTTGGCTCGGTTCCGCTGGGGCGCGCGCTGACAATCGTTCCTCCGTCAAGAACAAACTGCAATACGTTGCTCTTGGGAAGATTGATCGGAGTCTTTGCGCCGGGGTTGGCCGGGTCAAAGGAAACGCTCTGCTGGATGTCCTTGATTTGGAGAACTTTCTTTCCGCCCAAAGTGGCAAGGCCTTCTGTGCGCAGCTTTGTCATGATTCCGCCCATGATTGAAGGTCCCTGCGGTCCTTCAAAGTATTGGCTGATGGCGCGGTCCTCAAAGTAGCCGTATTCGGCCCACATGTCGTCCAAGCGCTCCAATATGCTCTTTCCCTTGCTGGCCCAGTAAAGGGTCATCTCGGCGCACATGGCGGCGGCGCTGACGCCGTCCTTGTCCATGACTTCTTTTTCGACTTTGTACCCGTAGCTTTCTTCCAAGCCAAAGACGTATTCGCTGGAACCGTCCTTTTCCATTTGGGCTTGCGCCGCCGCGATCCATTTAAAGCCAGTCAAACATTCGACCATCTTTACGCCATACTTTTTGCAAATGGCGTCGCCAAAGGGCGAGGTTACGATCGAGCGGACGACCGCGGGATTTTTGGGCATCTTTCCCAATTCCTTGCGGCTGAGCAAAACGTAGTCCATCAAAAGGGCGCCCATTTGGTTTCCTGTAACCAAAACAAATTTTCCGTCTTTTCCGGGGAAGGCCGTTCCAAAGCGGTCGGCGTCGGGGTCGGTGGCCATTACGCAGTCGGCCTTTTCTTTTTCTCCAAGCGCGACGGCCATTTTAAGGGCGGGCGCTTCTTCGGGGTTGGGTTTTTCGACTGTGGGGAAGTTTCCGTCAGGCTTTTGCTGCTCGGGAACGGTGATAACCTTGAGGCCGAGGTCGCCCAAAACTTTTTCAACGTGCATGGCTCCAGTTCCGTGGAGCGGAGTGTAGACGATTTTTACGCTGGAAGCCTTTTCTTTGATAAGGTCGGGGCGGAAAAGCTGCGCCTTGCACATGGCCCAGAACTTTTCGTCGATTTCTTTGTCGATGATTACAAGCGAGCCGTTTTTAAGCGCCTCTTCTTTTGAAATTGTTTTTACTTCCTTAACGGCGTTTACTTCTACGATTATCCCCTTGTCGTGCGGCTCGATTACCTGCGCGCCGTCGTTCCAGTAGGCCTTGTAGCCGTTGTACATGCGCGGGTTGTGGCTTGCGGTCACTACAACGCCTGTGTCTGCCTTGAGCTCGCGGATTGCGTATGACAATTCGGGAGTGGGGCGCACGCCGCTAAATAGGTAGGCCTTGATTCCGTTGGCCGCAAAAATAAGCGCTGTGGCTTGGGCAAAAACGTCCGAGTTGAGGCGGCTGTCGTAGGCGACGACGGCTGACAAAGTTCCGGCCTTGGCTTTTTCGGGGAAGGCCTTGATGACGTAGTTGGCCAAGCCTTGTGTGGCCATGTTTATTTCGAGCGTGTTCATGCGGTTGGTTCCGCCGCCCATTATTCCGCGGAGGCCGCCGGTGCCAAATTCGAGCGTCTGGTAAAAGCGGTCCTCAAGCTCCTTGTAGTCTTCTTTGGCGACAAGGTCTTCGACTTCTTTTCTAAAGCGCGCGTCCTGTTCCTTGGCGATGTAATCTTTTGCTCTCTGCAAGATTTCCTGTTTTTCCATTTTTATCCTCCGTGGGGTTTATAGTTTACTACATTTTGTCGGCTTGGGCAAGCATTTTTGTTTCCCAGGCCAGCAAGTCCCTTTCTTTTTGCGCGTCCGTTCCTTTCACGTCGCACATGATTCTAAAGACTGGCTCCGTTCCGCTTCCCCGCATCCAGATGAATGAGGCGGGTGTTTTGGAATTGTTCTCGTAGAACAAAATTTTTAGGCCGCCTTTGCCGCTTTTTGAAAAGTCAGTGGCGCCAAGCTTTTCTTTTGTTCCGTTTGTGAGCGAGCATTTCCAAGAAGTGATTCCGTATTTTTTGACAAGGCCTTCGCTGTCAGATTTGAAGGAACATTCAAAAACTTTTTGAAAATTCTTTTTTAGGACGGCGTGGTCGCTTGTCTTTATTTTTAGAATCGCGCGGCTTTCGCTTACGCCTGTCGTCGTGTATTTAGGGAGCGAGTCCAAAATGTCGTCAAGGCTTAGGCCCGCGCTCATCGTCAAAAGCTTTATCAGCGCGAACACCGTGTTGAGCGGGTCGCGGACGCTAGCGGGGTAGGTTATCGTTCCGCCGTTTGAGCCTTCGCCCAAGATTGGAACTTCGTAGCCCGCCGCGCGCTTTTCTCGCGCCAAGTTGACCACGTTGGCCTCGCCGACTTCCGCCCTGAATACTTTGGCGCCAAACTTTGCGGCGATTTCTTCTATGCGCATGGAAGTGGGGCAGTTGACCGCCACGGCCAGGCGTGATTTTTTGTCTTGCAAGCGCGATGCGGCGCACGAAAGCTCTGCCAAAACGCTTAGGGCAAAGACTTCTTGCGCCTTAAGTATTTTGGCCTTGCCGGACTTTTGGCTGTAGTAGACGATGTTTCCTCGGTCGCCGTCGCAGTCTGGCATGTAGCCGATTATTGTTTGGGGCGCGCGCGTTTTGGTCTTGCTTGCAGTTTCTTCTACAAAGCGCGCCACGTGGACTAGGTTTTCGGGTTCGGGAATGATTTCGTGGACGATTTGGCCAGGCCGCGCGTTGATGGCCTTAAAGCTCGCGCCGCATTGGGCAAAAAACTTTTTGTCGATGCATAAAGTACGCGCGCTTCCGTTAAAGTCCGCGCAAACGGTGATTTTGTTCTTCTTAAGCGCGGCTTTTAGGGCGTCAAAGAATTTGTCTTGCGCGCGGGTGTTTTCCAAACCGCTTATGACACGGCGGGAGAATTTTTGGTAGGCGGCGAGCGCGGCTTTTTTGTTGGCGGCTTTTTGGGCCAGAACGCCCTTTATGTCGACGGTCTTTGCGCGCGAGATTATGTCGGCGGTTTTTGCGCGCGCGATGATTGCGGCTGCGTTGTCTTCTTGCAACTTGCGCTCAAAGATTTTCCTGACCTCAAGGTTTTGCGCCGCGTTTAGAACGCCGCCGTCGTCAAGGCCAAACTTGATTCCGTTGTGGCCGATGGGGTTGTGGCTTGCGGAGATGTATATAAAGCCGTCAAAGCCGCGCGCGTAGGCCATGATTTCTGGCGCGGCGGCCGCTCCAAGCCATACGATTTTTGCCTTGCCAAGCGCTAGCGCCCGCAAAACATATTCGGCGCACTCTTTGCCTGTGGGACGGGTGTCGGTGGCCACGACAATTTTGGTCTTGCCTCTGTTCCCATTTAGCCATTCCAAAAAAGATTCGGCGGCCAAAAAGCTAAGCGCCTTGTTTTGGTCTCCGATTTTGGTCGTCTTGTCGTCCTCGCGGCCGCTTTGGGCAAAAACTTTTCGCCAGCCGCTGGCCGACAAAATCATCTTGTGTTCCATTTTTTAGTAACCTGATATCATGAAGTTTGCTGTGACTGAATTTTCCAAAATGTCCGAGGCCGTTATCGTTATTGTGTTCACGCCATGCGGCAAGAGAATGTGGCCCAACAATTCCGTGTCGTCCGAAGGATAGAACCGCTCGCTTGTGTAGTTTTTGTTTCCGACGATAAAAATTTTTCCGTCCTGCCACTTGAGAACTTCCTTGCTGATTTTTTCCAACTCGGTTCCGTTGACGTAAACCTTGGACCTGTGCGGAGAAATGTTCGCCTGGCGTTTTTTGTAAAGAGTGTAGGGGCCGGCGGGAACTGAGCGCAAGGTGGCCAAAGTGTAGGCGCGGCCAAACTGGTTTTCGATTGTCACTCCGTCAAGGTAGATGCGGTTTGGTTTTATTGATCGAGGCATCAAAATAAGCGGATTGATGTAAGTGTTGCCTTTTGTGTCGGCGATTTGGAATTCCATAGAGCCGCTTTGCGGATTTTCGGTCCATGCGGAAAAAGCGATGTCGCCCAGCTCCTGTCCGTCAGACACTTGGAATTTGTCCTGCAAGTTTAGCGCGCTTTGGGCATCAAGGTTTGTGTATATCGAAATCAAGTCGTCGTTGTGGCTTATGATTGCGGCGTTTCCCAAGGGCGACTCAAACCAATCTCCGTCGTTTTGGTGCTCTGTGATTACGGCGATTATTTTTCCGTTGTCGGCGGCCACCGCTTTTTGCGCGTTAGGAAAGGTGAGCGAGACATTGAATTTGCCTTTTCGGTTTCGCGCGAATGACGGAACCATTTTTTCTGTGTCCAAATTTTTTACCGGCCAGCCAAAAGAAAAAAGCGTTTGTCCAAGGAATGCAAAAAGAATTGCAACGCAATAAAAAGATTTTTTCATTCTAAAAACTCCCGTCAACTCTTTGAAATTGAAAGCCTTGAGATTTTGTTGTCCATTCCGACGTAAAGAGTGTTTCCGTCCGACAAGATGAAGGCCGCGTCCGCCTCAAAGGCGAACTGTCCGATTTTCTTTGTCCAGTCTTCCAAAATCGTTATTGTGTAGTAGGTGTTTGAATAGCGGCTTAAAACAAAGACGCTTTGGTCAACGGGCGATTCTTGTATGTCCAAGATGGTTCCCTTAAGAGGAATGTGAATAGCCTCCGCGCTTTGCGTGTCCACAATTCCCAACGCGTCAATCGAGTCAAAGTAAACATAGCGGTCGTTCTTGCTAAAATATACTTTTGTTTGCCTTGTCAAGTTGACGCTTAAAAATTCGTGGTAGATGATTTTTTGATAGTTTCCTTCGTTTTTGTAAAGCACAAAGCGCTGGGGGTCAAGGCCGGACACGCAGGCAAAAAATTCTCCGCCCTCGCTTATGTCCGCTCCCAAAATGACTTGATAGTCGCTTCCGCCTGGGGACAGCTGGCTTTTCATTTTGCCGTTTTGGTCAAACACTGTAAGAAGTCCGTCGGCGCATCCCGCCACGCTTCCTTTTGGGGAGGAGTTGAACGCCGTTATCGGAGAGGGAAATTCCCATTCGGACTCAACGCTTCCGCTTGAATTGTTCACAAAGAAAACCGAAGATCCGCCTGGCGCAAAAAGAAAAACCCGGTCATCTTGAACAAAAGGAAAGCCCGCCGCCTTGATGTTGAACGCTTGGCTTCCGTTTGGCTTTGAAACAAGGATGTCTTGCGCGTCCTGGTCGTAAAGGGCAAAAAAGTTTTTTGAAAAAGTGGCCTTGTAAGGAATGTCAACAGTCGTTACGATTTTTCCTGTGTGGGTAAAATATCCGCCTTTTTTGCCGAGCCTAAAGGGAAGCAGGGCTTCTTGGGCCGCTGGTTCGGGCGTTTTTGATATGTCGCAAGTCCATTCGGGGCGCAAATGCAATTCCGTTTGCAAGGGCGTGTAGCTCAAAAAAAAGTACGCCAAGGCAATCGCAAGGCAAGCCAGGCATTGAAGCAAGTGTTTGTTCCGCGCTTTCATATTTTACCATTATAAAGAAAAAATCCAATGCTTTCAAGGGCGGCCGCTTATTGAATATAATTGAAAACTCTGATATAATTTCTTAACTCTTTTTAGGATTTTTTGAATGAAATTTAAGAAGTTTTTTGCATCTTTTGTCCTTTTTGCGACGCTTTTGACGGCCTCTTTTTCCGCGACAAGACGGGGATCCGACTTGGTTCCCAGCGGCCATTGGGTTTACGACGCTCTGGCTCAAATCGAAATCGATTTTGGCAGGTGGAACTTTGTGGACCACACTCCGCTCACGATAATGGAGCTGAAGGGCATTTTGCAAGAGATTCCCTACGAAAAACTTTCAAAACCAGCCCAAGAGCAATACCTTAGAGTCCAAGAATACTTTAGCCAGTTTGACTTTTCGCTCGACGCGGGAATTTTTTCTTTGGGCATTGAGCCCAAGGTGAGCGTCGAAGGCTACGCCAAAAGCAACTCCGACTTAAAGTGGCTTTACGACTACCACGACCGCCAGCGTTTGGCCGAAGCGCCAATCCGCATAACTTTGAGCGATTACCTTACCGTTTACATGGGCCTGGCCGTCGGACAAAGGCGCTCCTACATGCTAAAGAACGACAACTATGTAAACCATATTTTTGTCGAAGACGCCTTTGACCCAAACCTTACGCACTCAACTTATCTTTCTACCGGCTACAGGTGGGACAACGGCGTGGGCGTCAACCTCAACTTTGGAATTGGAAAGCATAACTACGGCCGCGCCTCTTTGGGAAGCGTAATCCAAAGCGATTATTTGACAGGCCTTCCTTACGGAACGCTAAGAGTGTACTCTCCGATTTTTTCTTACGCCTTCAATGTCCAGCAGCTCAACCAAAAAGAGACGATGTACAACCACGAGATTGACTTTAGGCTTTGGCGCCGCTTTACCTTTGGCTTTTTGGAAGGCGGCGCGGCCTACGATGTCTTTGACTTAAAGTTTCTCAATCCCTTTGGCATTTTCCACGCCTATGAGCTCAACAACCAGTACGACTGGATTTCTTACATGGGCGTAAAATTCAATTACGTTCCCTGCAAAAATTTGCGCTTGTATGTTTTGATAGCAAAGACCGAGCACCAAATGTTCACCGAGCAAACTTCGGGAAAGGGCGCTTTGCCGGAGGGCCGAGGCTTGCAGGGCGGAGTTGACTTTCAGTTTCCGCTTGCGGGCGGCTTTCTTAAACTTAATCTTGAAGGCTACTACGCTTCTCCCTATTTGTGGATAAAGCAAAGCCCCAACTGGTCGCTTGTTTCGGCCAAGGGCGACGAAAACGGCCCCGACTACGAATGGATAGGAAGCCCTGTCGGCCCAGACTCAATCGCGGGAAAACTTACGGCCGGCTACGAGCGGCCCGGAAAATGGTCTGTTGACCTAAGCTATGTATTCGCCGCCCGCGGAGAATTTTCCAACTTCAATATTTTTACCGACGCGGGCTGGATAAACGGCGCCACAACCGGCAAGAACCTTGAAAGAAAATGGATTTACGTTGACAGTCCAGGCTACGAGTATGGCCGCGAATATTCCAGCCCGCATGGAACCGCTGAGTACGACAACATAATTTGCGTCCGCGGCTCTTGGACGCCACTTAAGTGGCTGACCCTTGTGGCGCAGCCGTCTTACATTTTTGTCTTTAACCACAACAACAAGCAAGGAAACTTCCAGCAAGGCTTTGAGATGGCGCTTTCGTGCAGAATTGATTTTTGCCGCTTGGCCAAAAAGCCGGTCAACTTTGACTTTTTGCTAAAGGACAAGTACGACAAGGCCAATGACAATGCGGCCGCTTCTGCGGAGGCCCAATAATGAAACGCCTAAAAATTTGCGCGGCGCTTTTTGTTTTTTGCGCGGCTTTTGTTTTTGCCCAAGGCCAAAAGGCGGGGAGGGGCGGCCAAACTCTTTTGGAGCCTAGGCATTGGATTTACGACTCCCTTCAAATTTTGGAGCAAGAATGCGGCATAGTCCAGTTCTCCGACCAAGCGCCGCTCAACTTGGCGCAAGTCCGCGCGATGCTTGGCGAAATCGACTACGACTCGTTGAGCGCTCCTGGCAAAGTCCATTACGACAACATAATCGAATATTTGCAGGACAGCGCCTTTTCGGTCAACGCTTCGATAATGCAAGTCCGCGCGGAGCCCGCCCTAAACCTTGAAGGCTACGTCAAGACCAACTCAAGCGCGCCGTGGTTTTACGACCGCTTTGAAAAAAAACATTTCCTTGAGTGCCCGATAACAATTTCGGTGGCCGACTACGCTTCGTTTTACGCCGACATCTTTGCCGGAATAAACAAGAGCGCGGCGCAGGACAACGACACATTTTGCAACGTTCCATACGGCCCAAATAATTTTGACGTCAACCTTCCGCACAACGCTTACGGCTCGGTGGGCTATGCCTTTACCGACACTGTCGGCTTCAACATTCGCGTTACAAACATGAGCCAGGCTTTTGGCCGCGCCGAAACCGGCTCGATAATCCAATCCGAATATTTGACCGACGCCACAAGCGCCGCGCTTTCGATATATTCTCCGATCGTTCAATACGCAGGAGCGATAACGCAATACAACAACCATCGCTATCTTTATTCGCACAAGGTTGACGCAAGGATAGGAAAAAAAGTTCAAGTTTCGTTTATGGAAGCGGCGCTTCCTTACGGCGACATGGACTTGCGCTTTTTTAATCCTATGATGTTCTTGCACAACTACGCCTCTTGGCTTGACTATCAAAAGGGCGACAACAGCGATGTCGGCAGCTTCTTTGGAATCAAGGCCAACTTCGCTCCTATAAAGAGCCTAAGAATTTTCGCCTTGTGGTCTATGACCCAGTTCCAGCTGCCTGTCGAGCTTAGCGAGGACGACACTGACAAGGACAACTACGTTCCCAACGCGATGGGCGTCCAGCTGGGAGTCGAATCCTACGTTCCCATAAAAAGCGGCCACCTTCACATCAATGTCGAAGGCTATTACGCCCAGCCGTATCTTTACATCAACTCAAGCCCCAACTGGTCTTTTGTCAAAACTTCTTCCGAAAGCAATTCCAACGCAAAGGATTTTTATGAATGGATAGGAAGCCGCTACGGTCCCGACACGGTGGCCGCCAGCTTCCGCGCCTCCTACGAGGTTCCCAAAAAATGGTCGGCGGGCTTTAAGTATTTGTTCTTGGCGCGCGGCGAGCTTTCGGAACCGGGGATTTTTAAGGCGGTCGGCTGGGGGCCGCGCGTCTTGAACATAGGCGATTCCGATTTGGGCAAATGGGTTTATCCCTTTACAACCGCGTCAGACGGATCGACGCAATTTAGCAAAAAATACAAGGACGGCCGCAATCTTGCCGCTCCAACAGGAACGCCGGAATTTGTAAACGTAGTCACCCTTTACGGAACTTACCGCCTCAACGATTGGCTTGAGTTTATGAGCCAGCCGTCTTTGGCCATAATCTTAAACTCTGGACACGAAAGCGGAAAGACAGAATTTTCGTTTGAGTTTGTATTAGGCGCAAGAATAAAATTCACTAAAATAAAAAAGAACAACGCAGGCAAAAAGGAGTATGCTCAAAATGATTCAGAAAATTAACGCATTAAAGAAACTGGTTTTGGCCGCGGCCTTGTCGCTTTTTGTCGGAGCGGCGGCTTTTGGACAAGTTGTCATCGACCCAAACCTTGACTTTTACGAGAGCGCCCGCCAATGGCAAATCAAAGGCTATGTCGGCTTTTTGCCGCAAATCAGCCCTTATCCCGCTGCCGTTGTAAAACAAATTCTTGACGCGGTCATAGAGAAGGGAACAGACGCTGATGTTGAGACCGCCCAATACTATTACGAAAAATATTTTTCAAAGCAGTGGCATGTAGGCTTTGAGCTTGGCGCCGGCCTCAAGGCCTCCGACAAGGGCTCGGACAAATTGAAAAAATTTGTTTTTGCCGAGCCTTCCGTTTTTGGAGACGTTTTGTTCAAGGATTGGATCGCCTTGGGCTATGACCTTGGCCTTAACTTGCACAACAAGTCCACTGAGTCGGCGGAAATCTTGCGTACCTTCCAAAACGAGCCCTTGAACACTTGGGGCGACGCGGCCACCTTTGGACCCCTTGACGGAAACTGGGACATGCAGGCCGGACTCAACGTTGGCAACGCTACCATAAACGGCATTGTTGGCGCCAACAGAATCGGCTTTTCAAACATTTTTGGCCACGACAACATTATCGTAAATCCGCTTTCTTGCCACATGAACAATTTGCTTGTAAACTACGCTTCCGAAAAGTGGCAGTACAGCCAAACTATTTCGGCGATAGCCGCGTCGAACGCAAAGGGCGAATTTACCGCCGACAAATTCTTGGCCTTCCACTCAGTGCGTTTCACTCCGATAAAGCAGCTTTCAATCTCATACTTTGAGGCAGGAATTGTCGGCGAGCGCTTTGATCCCAGCTACTTGATTCCCGCTCCGTATATTTTGCTTCAGGGAATGTTTGACGCCGGCGACAACGACATTTACGGCTTGCTCTTTGAGTACCGGCCCTTTGACCGCTTTGAGGCCGCGCTTGCCTTTGCGATTGACGACATCAGCATTGACGATTGGGCCAAGGGAAACTTTGACTCCAAGTTCAAGGCGGCCTTGCAGACTGGCGTAATGTACACGCCTGCGTCGGATTTTTGCAAAAAAATCGCCTTTGACTACACGCTGGTTTTGCCTTACATGTATTCGCATTGGATCAATTCCCCCGACAAGGAAACCGGTCCTCTTCCCAAAGGAGCGGAAACCTTCAACTATTCCAACTACACAAACCACGGCGTTTCAATCGGCTCAAACCTTTTGCCCAACTCCGACCGCTTGCACTTTGAGGCAAGCTTTGAGCCTTTAAAGCGCCTTAACCTCAACGTTTCGACAGACTTTATCCGCTACGCCAACGAAACGGAAAGCTGGACCGCAGACGAAGCGGTCGCCCACTGCAAAAAATTTGGAGACCACGACAACTCCGGCGGAGCGGGAACCGATCCTTATCCCAAAACTGTCCAAGAGCGCATGACTTTCTTGAGCCAAGAGCATAAAATGTATGTGTTCCAATTGGGACTAAAAACCTCTTGGGAAGCCTTTAGAAAAAGCTTTGGAACGCTCACTCTGAATTTGGGCTACACCTTTGAGTTCATCTACAACAAGGGCGCCGACTCGGCCATTTACATTGGCAACTTGTCTACGCCGGAGCAAATTGAGGCCGCAAAAAAGGCTTGGGTTGACAGATTGCATAACGAAGTTAACAATTACATAACGATTTCGGCAAAATACAGCTACTAGAATTGTTAGGAGAATCTCATGGCAAAACGCAAATTTTTATTTTTGTATTTGACTACTGGCGCCGGCCATATTTCGACCGCGCGCGTTCTAAAGGAACAGATTCTCAAACAAAATCCTGACGCCGAGGTCGTGATGGCCAACGGCTTTGACAAGGGCAACATTCTTGGAAAGGTCGGCTTTGAGCTTTTGTATTTTTGGGCCACAAACTTTTTCCACGGCCTTTTTCCTTTGATCTACGACATCAGCCAGCACAGGGCCTTTGCCACTTTTGTAAGCAAGATGATGCGCTTTCATACCGTTCACTATTTAAAGAAAGTCATCAAGCGCGAGCAGCCTACAGACATCGTCTCCTTCCATTTTGCCTTGTCGTCCTACGCAAAAAGCGCCGTGATACGCTTGCACAAAAAGATTAACATCACCGTTATGGTCACAGATCCCTTTACCGTTCCAAACGCTTGGTTCTGGGACAGAAGCTTGGATTATTTTGTTTATTCCGAAGAGGCCAAGCAAACTGGAATCGCGCAAAAAGTTCCCGAAAGCCAAATCAAGGTCGTTCCCTTTGTGATGAACCCCAAGTATCTGGAACCATTTGGAAAAGAGGACATTGTCGCCTTGCGAAAAAAGCATGGCTATGATCCAAACAAAAAAGTGGTCCTTTTGGTTGGCGGAGGCGACGGACTTCCGGGAGCGGTGGACATTGTCAACAAGTGCGTTTTGAAAAAGGCGCAGTTTGCGATCGCTGTTGTTTGCGGAAAAGATATGGGAAAGTACGCTTATTTGGAAAGCCTTTCGCGCCTTTACCCAAAATTGGACTTGCATGTCTACGGCTTTGTAAATTACCTTGACGAATTGATAAAACTTTCGGACTGCGTTGTCATGAAGGCCGGGCCGGCAACTTTGCTCGAAGTTCTTTCTTGCCGAAAGCCCATAATCATTTCCCGCTACATCCACAACCAAGAATTGGGCAACATGCGCTTTGCCGTAAGGAACAAGGTTGGCTATTTTATCCAAAAGCCGTCAAAAATCTACGACAAGGTTGAGGAGCTTTTGAGCGACAAAAACTTTGACGAGCGCATAGCCGAAAATTTTGACCGCCTTACCTTTGACACGGATTCTAGCAAAATCGCAAAATTATTGCTCGACAAGCCTGTCCGTTAACGGCGTTCCTTATGGGGCGTTATCAAGATTGTAACGCCCCATTCCAAAATCTTTTTATCTCCCGCTTTTCAAAGGCTTCTTGCAGGAGGGGCTCGATTTGCATCGCGTCGTAAATCTTTTTGGCCTCTTCTTTGTCGGCCTTTAGGACGGGGTGCTTGGGGCTAAAGAGCACGCAGCAGTCCTCGTATGGCAAAATTGAAGTGTCGTATGTTCCGATTGTCACCGCGTCGGCGATAATTTCCTCTTTGTCCATTCCGACCAAGGGGCGGATGAGGGGGGAGGCCGCCATCATTTCGGTCACCGCCATGTTCTCTATCGTTTGGCTGGCAACTTGTCCAAGAGACTCTCCTGTAACAATGCATTGGGCGCCGATGCGCTCGGCGATTTTGTTGGCCACCGTCATCATGCACATTCTTAAAAGCAGGGTTGACCAAGATTCTGGCGAGCTCTTTTTTATTTGCATTTGCGCCTCTGTAAAGCCGACTATGTGCAGGTGGACGCTCACTCCGTAGGCCGAAATTCGCGCCGCCAAGTCCTCGACTTTTTTTTGCGCCTCGTCGCTGGTGTAGGGGTAGGAATGGTAGTAAACCGCGTCAATTTTCATTCCGCGCCGCATCATTCTCCAGCCGGCAACAGGGCTGTCAATGCCGCCGCTAAGCAACAAAAGTCCGTGTCCGCTCACTCCTACAGGAAGGCCTCGAATTCCTTTTTTGTCGTCGGTGTAAACATAAACTTGGTCGCGGACTTCGATAAAGACCTTTACGTCGGGCTTGTGAACGTCGACAAGCAAAATTTTTTGGTCAAAGACGCGGGCGGCGGCTTCCTTGTTTATTTGATATGAGTCTAGCGGAAAGCTTTTGTCCGCGCGGCGCGCCTCGCACTTAAAGGTCTTGGCTCCGTTTTTTGCCGCCTGGACGCAAAGTTCGTACACGATGTCCTTGATCGCTTCAATGTCTTTGGGAACGGTTTGGGTCTTTGCCCAGCCGGTAATGCCTACCAAGTGGTCAAGGCAAAACTCGATTTTTTCTGAATAGGAATCTTCGGCGACAAAATACATTCGTCCCGCGCGCAAAGTGATTTTTACTTCGTCATTTTTGTTCAGGTAAGAGCGAGCGTTTTGCAAAAGCTGCTTTTCAAATTGCTTTATGTTGGAGCCCTTTAACGTCAGCTCGCCAAGTTTTGCCAAGTATGTGACCATTTCGCCATTTTAGCGCTTTTTTTATGTTTTGAAAAGACAGATTACCGCCGTTTAATCACGCCGCTACCTTGACAAACCTTTAAATATAATAGATATTTATAGCATTATGAAAAAAGATCATCGTCTGACGCGAGCAAAATTGGAGACATTGACATCGGCGGAACTGTTGGAAATTGCCGATGAATATGGAATTGACGCGCCCGATGACTTGAACCGCCAATTTATTATCGGCGACCTTCTTGAACTTGCCAGCGAATTGGAAGAAGACGAAAAAGTAAAGGAAACTATCGCGCTTGCGGAAGGCGAGCAGCAAATCAACGTCAACACATTGCCGACAAGCTACAACGAAACAAAAATCAATGTAATTCTTAGAAATCCAATTTCGCTTTTTGTATGGTGGGATTTGAGCGAATGGACTATAAAAAAGATTAGAAGCGAGCGGAGCCAATTGCGCCTGTTCGTTTATTTTTTTGAAAGTCTTGACGACGAAAAACCCGCCGACGCTTTTGACATCCAACTGACTTACGCCGACCGCGAAAACTATGTAATCATTCCCGGCGGAAAAAAAATAGTTCGCGTCGATTTGGTTTCCGAAAGCGCGGACAAGAGCGAAATATTGGCTTTTTCGGAAAAAATTGTAATCCCCAAAGGTTCGCCTGTAATGGCTTCTAAGCCCGGCGAAAAATTGGCGGTGTCAAGAATTGTCGAGCATTCCGGCGTTGCTGAATTGCTCAGGCTGCATTACAACACTTACCGCCAATCATTTAATTAATAATATTTAAGGTAAAAAAAATGGCTTCGAAAAACTTGATATTTGTTCTTAATCTTCACTGTCCATACATAAAGCTTGGAGCGAGCGATGCCTCTCGTTACGAAGAAGAGTCAACATTAGTTTTTCAGCGTTTTTCAAATTTGTTTTTGCCCACGCTTAACTTGCTTTCGTTCATTAAAAGCCAAAAGCTCAACGCAAAGCTTGCGCTTGTTTTTTCGGCTTCCACTTGCGAGATTCTTTCGGATCCGGACATTAAGAAAAAGTACAACAAGTGGTTGGACAATCTTATCGAGTTTTCTGAAAAAGAAGTTGAGCGCGTAAAAAGAAATTCCACTTTGCGAAAAGTCGCCAAAAGCAATTATGAGCGCGCCTGCGAAAACAAGCGCCTGTACAACGAAGTGTGGGGCTGCGATTTGCTCAAGGCCTTTGTTTCTTTTGCCCAAGAAGGTTATGCCGAAGTTTTGGCCACTTGCGGAACGTATTTGTTCATGCCGCACTTTGCCGACATGAAAGAAATTTTGAACGCCCAAGTAGAAAGCGGTCTCTTTGCCATAAAGCAATATTTTGGTTGCGTAAGCGACGGCTTTTTCTTGCCCGAGATGGGCTACGCTCCTGGAATCGAAGAAGTCATAAAATCTTACGGCGTTTCATACACGCTTTTGCCTTCGATGAGCTTTTTGTTCTCGCAGACTCCTCCGCAAAACGGAACTTTTATGCCGGCGCGCTGCCAAAACGGCCTTTCGATTGTAGCCGCCCAAGACTTTATGGCCGACAGGGAATTTAGTCCCTTGTACTTGGACGCTTCAAAAGACTTGGCTTGGGAACTTTCGGCAAAGGAGTTGACTCCCTTTATAAAAGAAGGAAAGCCGCGCTCGGCTACATCTTGCAGCTACCAAAATAGGGAAGGCGACGACTACGACGTTGACGCCGCCTTGGAACAGATAAAAGCCGACGCAAATGATTTTGTAAGCCAAAAAGTTCAGTCGCTAAAAAAAGCCGCGATTATTTTGGGCGACGACGCTGACGTTTCGTCTACTGTAGTGTTTGACGCGCTTTATTTGAGCGCCAATTGGCTGGAATTTTTTGACTGGCTTAGGGAGACGGTTGTTCTTTCTTTGCAGGAAGGCTTGAGCGTAACAAGCCCTTGCGCAATTTTGGAAGGAAAATTTGGCGCCCAAAAGATAGCGCCATATCCGGCCGCCTTTTCTGAATTTGCATACGGCGAAAACTTTATTTCAAACAAAAACTCTTGGATGATACGATATTTGCGAAAGGCCAGCGAGCGAATCGTTGACTTGGTGTCGCGTTTTCCCGGAGACGGCGGCCTAAAGACCCGCTTGCTCAACCTTGGAGCCCGCGAGCTTCTTTTGGTCCAAGACTGCTCTTTGGCAAAAATGGTTGACCAAAACAATTTTTCTGATTGCGCCGCCGAATTCTTTAAAAGAGGAATCGTTTCATTCTCCAACATCTATGACGCCTTGGGCAGCAACACTGTCAGCACCGAATGGTTCTGCTCGCTTGAAAAGCTGCATCCCGTCATGCCTTGGCTAAACTACAGGATATTCTTAAAGAAGAGGTGATTGTCGCAACAAAAATGGCGCCTTTCGGCGCCATTTTTGTTAGTT